>DATALT010000002.1:0-353211 GCA_036260945.1 Candidatus Babeliales bacterium | reverse complement strand
GCGACGGTAAAAGCAGCAATTGAGGGAAAATCCTCGGTGCAAATTAAAGGAAGGCGCATTGCAAAAGATCAAGTTTATCGAACACTTGCTATTATTGCCCTAAGCCAAGCATGGATTCTTGCCACTATTTTTTGTTTACTCATTACAGAAAAAGGCTGGGATTTCCTTGATGTGATTTTTGCGGTAATCTCCGCATACGCAACCCTTGGCGTTGACACAGGAATTACGCCTTATCTTTCTTTTACAGGAAAATTATTTATTATGGCAACGATGATTGTAGGCCGTATTGGATCGCTCACGGTTGCTGTCGCATTGCGTAAAAAATTAGAAGCACCGGAATTTCAGTATCCTGAAGAGCGGGTTATGTTATCTTAAAAGCAAGGGACATGTATGAAATTTTGTGTGCTCGGATTAGGACGATTTGGTTATCACGTCGCGACGCGGCTTGCCGAAAATGGCATGGAAGTACTTGGTGTCGATAACAACGAAACAATTGTTGCATCGGTTCGTGATAGTGTTACGCAGGCAATTTGCATGCAAGTTCATGACGAAGCATCACTCAGATCTATCGGTGTTGACGAAATGGATGCGGTGATTGTTGCAATGGGAGAAAATTTTGCAGGCTCAATTTTAATAACTGCATTACTCAAAAAAAGACTCAACGTTCCATTGGTCATCACACGAGCGGTTAACGAGATCCACAAGGAAATCCTTCTATTGATTGGCGCCGATCAAATAATTTTGCCCGAGCGCGAAATAGGCAATACCCTTGCCGATAATTTAAGTTTGCCGTTCAGAGTAATTTCACGAATTGCCAAAAACTATTCGATCAGCCAAATAAGCGCACCAGAAAAATTTTCTGGCAAAACGATAAAAAAGATTGGGCTTCAAGAAAACTATCGCCTCAATTGCATCGGCATAAAAAAAGATGGGGAAATAATCACTGTAGACAAAGATTACGTTGTACAAGAAGGAAATCTCCTTGTGCTTGCAGGACTCAATAAAGATTTGGCAGTAGTTGCAAAATTATGATCTGCCAGGAAACGCTTATTGAATTGACGGATGTAAGCTTTTTCTATTCATCTTCTTTTTTAAGCAAGCGCATAGTTGTTCTGGATAAAATTTCCTGTTCTATCGATTATGGGAAATTATTTTTTTTGCACGGTACTAACGGTTCCGGAAAAACTACCTTTTTAAAAATACTTGCGGACCTCTTACGCCCATCTTCCGGCGCAATTCATCGCACAAATAAGCCAATTGTATATGTCGGCCATTATTTCTCCTTACCACAATTTTTTACTCCTCATCAAATCATTTCGTATGTATTAAATTTGCGCAATAAAAGTATAACGAACGATCACATTTTTTTTTATTTGGAACAAGTTAATCTAGAAAACGTCGCGCATCAAAACATAAAATCATTTTCATTTGGGATGCGCCAACGATTGATGATTGCACAAGCACTTGCGCAAGAGCCGCATCTGCTACTTTTAGATGAACCATTCTCTGGAATAGAAAAATCGCTCAGACCAAAAATTGAAGCACTATGTTTGGCAGAAAATAATTCGCGAAGCACGATCTATATTTGTCACGATGAATTTGCATATGCACACGATTTCGCTATTATTTTACACCAGGGAAAATTATTCATGCAACGCGGATCGGGTCAAAACGGAAAGGAACAGGTTGATAATTTCAGGACGAGAGATTAAACGCAGACTCAATAACGATATTCATATCACGCCCTTTAATGAAAAACAGCTCAATCCCAACAGCTATAATTTGCGCCTCCACAATGAATTGCTCGTATACCAAGATCAAGTGCTCGATATGAAAAAAGCAAACGATACCGCTTCGATTGTCATCCCAGAAAATGGACTTGAACTAACACCCGGGAAATTATATTTGGGGCGCACAGTAGAATATACTAAAACAGATAATTTAGTACCCCTTATTGAGGGAAGATCTTCGATTGCGCGGCTCGGACTTTTTATACATATCACCGCAGGATTTGGCGACGTTGGTTTTAGTGGTTATTGGACGCTTGAAATTTTCTGCGTGCAACCTATTAGAATTTATCCTAGAATTGAAATCTGCCAAATATTTTATCACACGATTGAAGGAGATTTCGATCGTTATACGAGTGGTAAATATCAGCACAATCAAGGAATTCAACCAAGCTTGCTTTATACCGAGCTTACTTAATTGAAATTAATCATTGCATCGGCCGCAGCAAAATAAATCTAAAAATCCTATGCATGCGTTTTCTGAATTGTTGCTGGGCGTTGGATTTTCACCAGCCAATTGTATAGAAAGCGCGAGAGGATTTGCTGTTTGATGCTTGGTAATATGAAAGCAAGCATCGGCACTTTTATGTGTTTCTTCATTTTTATTGAGCAGTGGACTCGTTTCTGAGACTACCGCCATCAACTGACAAAGTTTGACGCTAACAATAGCACTTTCCATAGTAAAAACAGAAGGCGCGTAACACAACGCAATAACAACAGAGGATACCAATTTTTTCATTTACTCTCCTTTTTCTTAAAGAAAACTATTCGTTTTCTTGTGGAATATTAAAACAGCAGGAAAAAATTCCCCAATAACCAAACACGTTTCTTGTATGGTCATTTTCGTCGTTCGAATGGTTCTCATTTAAATTAGTATTCTGTTTTGAGATTAATGACTTTTGCTCACTTTTTACCATAGCGCCGGCAGGAATAGTACCGATAAAAGTATACTTCCCGCTATTGTGATTCATAGTGTATGTAAAATGTGAAACAAAAAGAAGATTGAGGAGTAAGAATAATTTTAGCATCGTTGTCCCTTCCCTTAGAAATTTTCGCTGCCGCCTTAGATTGTAGCGCGGCATTGATTTAATCGATGTGTCCCAAGCTGAGCGATCTTATCATTGCAAACTATATTATAGCGAGCAAAAAAGGCATGCACAACCGCCTCATAATCGGCCGCATGTGCAGAACGCATTAACATTCCGTGGTCGCCATCGGGCAATTGGAGCAAATAAAGATCCTTATGCCCACGGTTTTTTAGGATTTCAAACAAAAATCGTGAAGAATCGATCGGTACCACAAGGTCGGTTTGGCTGTGAATAAAAATTGTAGGAATAGTAATGGGCAGCCAATGAATCGTCTTGCTTGGCGTAATGCCATCAATTTCAAGAGAAGGAAACCTCATTCGCATCATTGAACGGGCAACGGTTTGCGGTATCCATTGAAGGAAATAAATTTTTTTAACCTGATTAATAATCGATTCGAACGAATCGAATGGCGAATCTAGAACAATCGCTTTCAGCTGTGCAGGTTTATAGAGCCCCACGTAATTAATGATGGTGGCAGCACCGCGAGATAAACCAACAAGGACAATTTCTGCATCAGGAACCCTTTTAAGTGTTTCTTGGTAAGCAAAATGCAACCTCTCCAAATCTGCTTGCTGCCCCAAGTTAACTAACTCGCGGCGATACATGTTCGGTTGTGGCAAAACATCGGCAAAATCAAAAAGAGCAACGTTTCCATCAATTATCCAATGCTTATTTTCTGTTTGTTCATCACGAAATCGCATATAAAGTTTACGCGCCTGTTCTTGGGAGCCACCAAGGCCGTGCGCATAAATAAATACTGTTTCAGCATGCGCATTCAAAGCAAAAAGAAAAGTGAACAATAAGAGATGAAAACGCATTACCGTCACCGATTGATTTATAATGGGTCTATTTTTTTAAAAAATACCACGCAACAAGACAGGTTGTTGCAACAGCAACAGACCCAACAAAACCTTTTCCAAAACCAGTCAGCGCGAACGTTTCCTGATCCTCGCGCTTAATGCATTCAACTAGGTTAGGCCTGTTTGAGTTTTTGCCAAGGAACTCTGTTTCTTGCTTATAGTAAGTCTTATAAAGTGCCGGGCGGGCAATAAAAGGTATTAGATAGTCATTGTGGTTAACTAAGAAATATCTTTTAAAATCTCTAATTACTGATGTTGCCGGTTTGTTGTGGTTCTCTTGCCATTCATCTATTTTTTCAACAATGAATGTTTTTTTCTTATAAGAAACCTCATCCTTCAGAGCATGTTCCGGAATACTTTCAATTTTTCCCGCATATGAAGAAGAATATAAGAAAAATGGAACTAAAAAAAGAATAGAAACTCTTCTGAATATCATGATAAAAACCTCCATTTTCTCATGAAAATAATTAGATCGATTCGATACGAACCACGGTCATTAGTTGACGATGTCCCTTTTTGACGCGTGATTTTTTTCGGCGCTTGAACTTGAACACAATCACCTTAGGTGCCTTCATCTGTTTCACGATCGATGCTTTCACCTTGGTTGGCAAGGTTGGTTGGCCAATTTGGATTTCTCCTGGGCCCATCTTGCGTAGAAGTGCATCGAACTCAAGTTGAGCTCCTGCTTCACCTTCAATTTTTTCAATAGCGATGGTTTTTCCTTCTATCGCTTGATATTGTTTACCACCGGTTTGAATGATCGCATAGCGTTCAAATGTCGGAACAGATGGATTTTCTGTGGCTTTGGTGCGTGTTTTTTGTTCCATAAAGCAACCTTTATTTGCATACGAGATATCAACATATTCTACTAGCTGTATTTTAACAGATGAGATAAATCTGTCTACACAGCTCAATCTCATAAATACCTATCAACTTTAACATAAAAAATGCGTATTGTCTTGCCCTTTCAGGCTTTTTCTTGGGCATTTGAGATAATAACCCAGTATGCTAAGCTCAAAAAGTCATTATTTTACGTAAAAATTCAATTTTTTGAGCAAAACAAAGCGTCAGTTGAGCACTTTTTCAGGTTCATTCGTTGACAATTGCTCATACCCAGCTAGGGCCATCTTTAATAGGATTTTTAATGAAAACCGTTCGTTTGGCACTTATAAACGCCGTATTTTTATGCCTTTTTTTCAATACACAAGCACTTTTCTCGATTAAAGAAGAAGAAAGCTTTATTGAATGTATTAATAAAAATTTACTAATTGCAAATTCAAGCAATCCGCCGTCTTCCGAAGCCCTCCTCATTGGGCACATAGAAATACCTCGTGAGAACGATACAATTTTAGAATTAAGCAAACTTTATAAAAAAAACGCTGCTGAAAAGTTGAAGGCGCACCAAGATCCAATTAAGAAAGCAGCCGCACATTATTACGATCAAGCAGAGGTTCTGGCACTTTCAGCGTTATGCAAAAAAGAATCTATTCTCGTTATGAATCAACTCATTCAAATAGTTACAAAGCTTTTTGATCTTCTTGAATATTGGCAAAAAATAAATAATCGCCCAGTTCTTTATTTTGCAACCCACTGGCCAACTAAATTCTTTGAAAAAAAACCGCTCGTATTGATTGCTAACGAATCTATAAAAAATATAAAAGAAGCTCTTTATTATTATACCTATTTTTTAGGCAATATTTATCGTACAACACATAAACTAAATCGTATTAAAGCAGAAGATGAGTTCAGAGCACATTTAGCAAAAACCGCATTTCTGATCAATACTTGCTTGAATCATGAGACGTTTGAAGAATCGCAACAAGACATTGCGCTTTCATCTGAACAACTTCACGAACTTCTCATGCGCAATTATGATATTGCGACACACTTTGAAACAACAGCGCTTTTGCGCCTTTCAAAACACAAAAGCCCGAGTCATTTTGAACGCAATTGGCTAAAATATACAATTGGTGCAGCGGCAACCTTAGGCGGACTGATTTATTATAAGACTCATCAAGAACAGATCACCCAAACATCGGCGCAAACATTGGCCGCAGTAAAAAAATTAGTCCAAACTAATCTCGTTGAGCCTTTAAAAAACATATTTGATGCTTATTTTTCAAAACAAAATAGCGAAGTGCCAACTGAGTTTGAATTAAAAACTGAAAGCATTAATAACAAATATCTCACCACTAAGTATCCGCAAAAATCAGCCGATGAAATAAAAAAACTTGCTCATGAAATGACTTTAAAACGGGATTCTTCCCAATTAAAAGATGATATTGATTTCGCGTATAATAATCCTGGAAAAGCATGGTATTATGGAAGCATTACTGCGCCACTCATTGAGATTCGCATGGAAGCTTTAAATGCAATCGATGCAGTGCGACACGGCTTAAATCAAAATCATGTAAATTTTAACTTAGCAATGACACTACCTGCGATCGCTATTCTTGGTGGATTATATGTGTTGTATCGTCAGGTAAACCGTTTCTCAAAAGATATTCTTTCCGATAAGCATCGCAATCCAGTGCGCGAAGGCCTTATTAATATCGAAAACACATTGAATAAATTTAACAAACCGAATTCGTCTGTTCCATTTGAAGCGGAGGGATTAATCCTCTATTGGCTTTCAAAATTGCGTTGTTATGCACCGCATATTCCAGAACATCACAGCGCACAATTTGAGGAAGATCTTTCTCAAATCAGTTCACCCGATTTTGAGCTTGGCCAAAAATTATCGACGCTTGAAAGAATGCATCGTACCTATGAATTTCTTGGGTTCGGGCCACAGCGAAAACTCTTTTATTCGTATGGCGCACAGTCGTTTTTAAATTCCACCGTTAATCGCGAGCGTTCACTTTTTTCAGGCGCTGCTCTTTAAACTGCCAGAGTAAATCAAACGCTTTTTTTGGTGACAATTCTTCAAAGTCAATATCATCGAGCGTTGCGCCAAGAAATTCGAGATCTTTGATTTTTTTCGTATTGTTTTCAATCGCAATTCTTAATTGTTCATTTTCTCTCGCGATCTGACTAATTTCTGCCGGAATTGATCTATTTGTTTCGTGATGAATTGTCGTTGATTTCAACTGCGCAATTAGTTCAGTGGATCTGCGAATAATTTGCGCTGGCAATTGCGCAATCTTTGCTACTTCAACACCAAAACTGCCATCCGCGATTCCCGGTTCAATGCGATAGAGAAGGAGCATTCTATCTCCCACTTTTTTATTTTCGGCGTGATAATTAGCGATGCCAGGAAACTGGCTACTCAAATTCGTGAGCTCATGATAATGAGTTGCAAAAAGGCACCGCGCACGAACATGACAATAAAGATATTCAACAACCGCCTGCGCAATTGCCAGACCGTCGAAAGTACTTGTGCCGCGCCCTACTTCATCTAAAATAACCAAACTATTTTCCGTTGCTTCATGGCAAATGTATGCGGTTTCTTCCATTTCAACCAAGAAAGTACTTTTGCCTTCTGCCACATTATCGCTCGCCCCAATACGAGTGAAAATTCTATCAAGTAATGGGAGTTGAGCACTTTTTGCCGGAATAAAACTGCCGCATTGCGCCATGATGCATAGCAGTGCAACCTGCCGCAAATAGGTCGATTTACCACCCATGTTTGGGCCAGTAATAATCCAAAGAGAACGATCATTCGTTAACATCGTATCGTTTGGAATAAATCGATGCTCACTCAATCGTGCGACAACCGGATGCCGCCCCTGATGAATAATAATATCGTGCGTATTATTAAATTCTGGCCGGGCAAAACCATTCTCGTATGCAATTAATGAAAAACCGAGAAGCGCATCTAAATAAGAAAGTGATTGAGCTGTTTTTCTCAAGGGTGATGTAAATTCAAAAACTTCTTTTTTTACTTGCGCAAAAACATCCGCTTCCAGCTGCTCAACTTCAGCTCGTGCTGTCATAATTTCTCGTTCAAGTTCTTTTAATGCTGCTGTAGTGAATCGCTCTTTGCCAACAAGCGTTTGATGGCGAATATAATGCTCTGGAACGAGCCCACTATTTGTTTTGGTGACTTCAATATAATAACCATGAACTTGATTATATCTAATCTTGAGGGAATTGATGCCGGTTTTTTCTTGCTCCGCTCGCTCAAGCGCTAAAATTCGCTCATTACTTTGTTCGATTAAATCGCGAATGTAATCAAGTTTTTGATCAAATCCCCGCTTAATAATCCAATCTTTACTCGCATCATCATTTAATGCAGCTGATAGCAATCTCTTTAACTGAGTAAAATTACCAAGCGAATGCACAATGAGCCGCATGAGCGGCAATTCTTGCAGTGGAAGAAGTTGCTCAATAATATCTGGCAAACAATTAATGGCACAAAGAAGCCCCAAATAATCGTTAAGAATTCCTCTGCCGAGTGCTATTCGGCCAACAATTCGCTCTAAATCACCAATCTCCATAAATTTTTCGCGCAATGCATTGCGCATCGATTGCCGTTCAATAAATGCAGCAACTATATCTTGTCGCTGAATTATTGCATCTTTTTTTACCAAAGGGCGCGCAATCCATTTTTTTATCGTACGAGAACCCATCGCTGTAATTGCGCCATCAAGAACTTCAAACAAAGTATTTTTACTGCCGCCATCTTGATTGTTTTTTACCAATTCAAGATGGCGCTGCGTGCTGCGATCAAAATTGAGAAAATCATCAGGTTTATAAAAGTGGAGCTGCTTGAACTGATCAAGAGAAGATTGTTGATTTTTCTTCAGATAGCTATACAGAAGCGCTATCGCATTTTCCAACGAATGATACTGCGTAACTGAACTCATGATTTCAGATTTAAATTGACGTTCAGCCCATGCTCGTGAATCGGTATAATCGTCTTGTGCAACTGAATGCATCGTCGTGCAATAACCCATGCGCCCAATATGCGACATTAATGTTTTTATATCGCCAATCGCTGGGAAAACAATTTCATCGGGAAAAAAACGGACAAGTTCACTTTCTAACGCTTGATACTGCTCATTTGAGATAATAGTGGCAAAAAGCTGTGCGGTTAACAATTCGCCAAAAAGCAATCCCCACTGATCTTTCATCGGAAAAAATGCGAGCAAATAAGATGCAGATTTTGTATCGAGTAATTGCGTATCGGTCAGCGTTCCCGGCGTTAAAACGCGAGTAACTCCTCTACGCACAACTTTGCCAGGCTTTGGTTCTTCAAGCTGATCGCAAATTGCAATCCGAAAACCACCCTTAACAAGTTTTGCTACATAATAATCAAGTGCATGAACAGGAACGCCACATAATGGAATATCCTCACCACTATTTTTCCCGCGCGCAGTAAGAGTGATACCCAAAAAAGCGGCCGCTTTTTTTGCATCATCAAAAAACAGTTCATAAAAATCGCCCACCTGAAACATTATTACCGTTTCAGGATAGTGTTCTTTAATTTCGAAATATTGCCTCATCAAAGGCGTAACATTATTTTTGGCTAACTCACTCATTCTTATAACACCGTTAAAAAAGATCTTATTGCTCTGCAAAATATGCACTAGCTTATCACTATTATTGCAAATAATCTTGCAAAATGAGTAGGATTTGCGCACAAAAAGGAGAACCGAATGAAGCTTCGTTTTCTAATATTATTCGTTGCGCTGAGCAGCCATGCAGCCCCACCATTATTGTACGATACATTTGACGATCTGAACCAAAATAATGTGAAACGTCTGCCGCAATTTATTCTTGATTTTTATCATGCGCTTAAGGATACCACCAAAGAAGTGCATCAAGCATTAATAAACTTACCTCATACTTTTTTTAATAGTCTGCAGAATTATCCGCACGCAGATGAGCTTGCAAACGTGCGATATTGCCCGAACGATGAATTATGCGCGCAAGAAAAAGCGTACGTAGATAAGCGACTTTCTATTGTAAAAAAATACATGGAGGAAAAATTTAATATACAACTGGATGACGATCGCGTTCCACGCATCGCTTATTGTTTTAGCGGTGGCGGATTTCGAGCGATGATCATGACAATCGGTTTTCTAACCGGTGCCCATTCACTCAATGGCTTAAATAATGCGCTTTACATCGCAGGGCTTTCTGGATCAACATGGGCGATTGCGCCATGGATTGCGTCGGGTAAAACATTGCAAGATTTTTTTGAACCACTTTCATTACAGCTTGCAGGCGGAATGGCGCAAATTTCAAGTATAAAAACAGTCAGCCAAATGGTTGAGCATTTAATTAATAAAATGTACTTCAAACAACTCATCTCGGTAATAGATATTTATGGCCACATTCTTGCAAATACGCTTCTTAATCACACCGTAGAAGATCCACTGCGCATCACCATTAGCGAATCGCATTCTCTCATTTCTGATGGTTCAAAACCAATGCCTATTTACACAGCGATTCACTCAAACATTCAACCATACGAATGGATCGAATTTACACCGTTTGAAGTTGGCAGCGCCTATTTAAAATCATATGTTCCAACATGGGCATTTGGGCGAAAATTCAAAGAAGGCGTCTCAGTAAATAATGCTCCAGAGCAAACACTCGGTTTTTATATGGGCGTTTTCGGCTCAGCATTCGAATTGAATTTAAAAGACGTCATTCGCATGACCGCCGATAACATCGCGCAAGTGAAATCGGATCTGCCATCTTACCTGTATTTACCGCTTAAGAAAATTACCATGCTTGTTTTAAACTCAATTCTTGGCGATATTAGGCTTTTCCCTGCGATTTTAGAAAACTTTACCTATCAGCATACAAAAAGCCCAATTAGAGATGAGCATGAGATGGTGTTAGTTGATGCTGGCATAGATTTTAATTTACCGCTTCCCCCTCTTTTACGAGCATCTCGCAAAGTAGATATGATTATTATTTATGATGCATCAGCTTCGGTCAGCGGTGCTCCCGAGCTTTATCGAGCCGAACGATACGCTCGCCGCAAAGGAATGAAATTCCCGAAAATAAATTATGAGGGGATCGATCAGAAACCAATAAATATTTTTAGTGATCCAAATGATCCTGAGACACCGATAATCGTTTATTTTCCAAGAATAAAGAATGAACTTTATTGCACTGAGTTTGATCCAGAAATTTGCATTAACCAAAACTACTGCAATACGTACAACTTTGCGTACACGAAAGAACAAGTTCATCAACTTTGTGGTCTTGCAGAGTTTACGATTAAGGAAAACCAGCAAATTTTGGAAGAGCTCTTAAAAGAATTATTGACCAAAAAATATGGGTATCAATTACCCGCAACTGCTTGAATTAATTGCTATCTATGGTCTCGATATCTGCAAAAGCATGAAGCTGCTGATCAATTTTCGTTCGCATAGCGCCTAGTGTTTGTTTGTACATAGGCTGCGATGAAATGACGAGCTGCTCTAAGCTGCTTGCTGTCTCATCTACAGCATCTTTCACGCTTTGAGAAATTTGCAAACCGCGCTCATGAAGATAAGAACCCATAGAACTCATTCTATGCTCCATAAAGCCCAAAATCGACTCTATTTGAATAACTAAAAGGGCCCAATCAGTCTTTAGTTCGGTGAGCACCGGCTGATTATTATCGATTCGCTCGGCCATACTTTCTATTTCAGCAAAAACTACCGGCAACGATACGCGATGCGCCAAATACCAAGTCAACCGGCTTTCATGAAACAAGCGAGCGACAACTTTATCAACCGACTCATCAAACATTTTAAAATAGCGTCCAAATGGCGAGAGGCTTGCGATTGCCAGCTGATTCATCAGGGCACCCCAAAAAAGCGTTTTGCCCCATTGGAACCATCCACCGAGAGAATAATCGCCATTGGGTGCGATAGTACTTATTGTTTTAGACATTGCCTCTTGCTTGACAATAATAAGATCGATTTTAGGAAGAAAGTTTTTTATAACTTCATCGCAATTAAGTTCACCCTTAATATTCGGGCAAGGCAGAGGCGGGATCACTGGCTCCGAAAGCCACTGATATGCCACCACACCAGCTCCAATCACTGCTGCACCAACCATCGCTTTTTTTATGAGCTTGCCTCTCTTAATTTCCCACTCAACTTTTGCTTTAAAGTAATTGATTTTGGCGTTATCTATTCTTTTGAATGACTGAACTAATTGATCAGCTTGTAAAGCCGAAACAATAACGCTGAGCCACAACAATAGGCTTCTTGATAAAACGCCAATATTCATATCATCTTCCTTTGTAAAAAACTTCCCAACCTATCCAGTGTAAATGACGCACACTCGGCGTCAATAGCTTAGGCCAAGTATATATCAACTTGCAATCTCATATAAATAATTGAAATTAAATATTTATATATTGTATTATTATTTTACATACTGAAACTTTAATTTAGCGGGTTAGAGATGAGAGCATTTTCCGTTTTCATGCTTTTTTGCTTTGCGTTTGCCAATCTCCACGGCGCTCTGCACAAATCTCCCCCCACGCTTGTTGAGTGTATTTTACGCAAACTTATTTCGTATCAGTTAAAAGAAGCGAACGAGCTAACTCAAAAAGAACAAATGGTCATCGAAAATTTGAATAAACTACTCCCCGAACTAACCGAAAAAAAGGATAAAATTATCGCAGATTATTCATTACCTACAAAAAAATATAGCATTCCCGCCTTGATAAGCGTTTCAAGCGACCACCAAATTGGCATCACCCAAAATAGCCGTATTGATTTTATCTCTGCAAGCCAATGGCATAAAAAAAAAGACACGAATTTTGCGCTTTCACCATCGAACAATTTTCTTTCTTTTATCAGGCAAGGCACAAAAAGCTTTAAGATATTTATCTTCGACATAAAAACTAAACACACACGTCGCTTACCCTTTCAACTAGATAAAAAAACTGCTGCACTTACACCACTTTTTTTATCTGATGATACTTTCTTGATGTATGCGCCCAAAAAAAACAACATAGACATATTTAAACTCGATAGTTTGGAAAAACGATTTTTTGTAACAGATTTTCCTATCGAAATAATGGCATCTTCAGCTTGCACCAAGCAGTTATTGATCGCTACGAATTGCGATCAAGATAATAGAATCGAACGTTGCATCGATGTAATAACCTTCGCAAACGATTTAGTTATTCGGCATGTATCGCTCGTAGGTTTTCATGGAAAAATATACTCATTAACGCCGAGCAAAAATAGCTCCCTGCTGGCATCAGCAACAAATGACGAGCACACGGGACGCGTTACTATTTGGGATACAAAAGAAAACCAATTTGTGTGCAGCTTGAAGCATAATGCACCTGTCCACTCTGCAGCTTTCAGTCCAGATAATAAACTCCTTTTGACAGGTAGCCGTGAAAACGGCGGCAAAATACGAGTTTGGAATATCGCAAAACAGGAATCTATTGCTAATATTGTTACTGGGCCGTTTAAGCAAAACGCACCGCCCATGTTGCTTTCGTGGAACCAAGATTCGATTATAATACAAGATCTCTGGAACGTCGCATATAAGCTTGATATCCCGCACAAACGATTCGAAAAACTTTTATGCCTCCAAGGTGACGTGACTGCAGCAAAATCGCAGAATGATACGGAGAATGCTCAGTGAAACTATCTCTAAGAGCATTTCTTTGTTTGTTTTTTTTTCGTGCTTCCAACTGCATGGAGCAACCGCTGCTGTTTAAATCAAAATCCACGCAAGAATATACGGAGCAACAACTTCCTACGCTAGGCCATTCTTATTCTGGTGAATATTTTAATCCGACCATGATGGCAAAAATAGCTGTTGGTTGGCAAAAATTTTTTAGAACAACAAAACAACAAAGCGAGAAGCAAAAAGAAAGTATAGAGTTTAGTAAAATTACCGATCTGAACCCGGCACAATCTCGCGCAATTATAAAGTCGCATTTAGTTGACTGGAAAACTGGCTTATTAATTTTTGATCTGAAATGCTACAAGGGTTCTTTTTCTTGCCAAGACGATCTTATCGCATTTTACAATAAGGACAAAAAGATCATAAGTTTATCGAATGCAAGCACACTCGAGCATCTAAATGAGTTTGGATGCACACCCATCAGAACAGTTCTCTTTCCAGATAAAAAAAGGATTATTATAGTCCCTGAAGAATCTGGCACTATTTATTATACCCAAAATGATGCAACTGAAAAAAAACTCGTTCCTCAAAAGCTTATTGATTCGGGGGAGATCGATCTTGCAGATATATTTAATAGGGACTCATTAACACATACGACTTTTTTAGAAAATAATAAATCGATTGCGACGATTTATCTGAGAGATTTAGTGGGGCAAAAAATAATTACGGAATTAAACGGGCACGAAAATTCCGTCACGAAACTGCAACATACACAAACAACGATTGGCTCCGGGTCGCAAGACAAAACGGTTCGCCTATGGGATCCTGAATTATCAAAAAAGAGTGCTTGCTTAAGTACATTGCAACATCCAACACCTATTACAGCATTAACATTCCATCCCAAGGAGCCGTATATTACCTCGGGAACTGGTATACCAGATGGTAAAATATATGTGTGGGATACGCGAAAAACGAATCAACCTATTAGTATAACTACGCTTGAATCATCAATAGCACCATCGGCACTTGTAAAAAATCTTTACGAAACTGATGAAGTGCATCCATCAATAGTTTATCTGGCGCATAATGATAACGGTTCGTCAATCGTTGCACAAACTAAATGGTATGACCAAAATACTTATCAAACGTATGAGGGAGAATTCCTTGAGCTTCTAGCAGGAAAACCGCTTGCAAAGAAATCTTTTACTAAAGCATACGATTCCCTAGAAAAAGAATCTGCCCTTTAGCCTATGCAAGTTTAAGGAGCGGCTTTAAATAACGACCCGTATGACTTTTAGTCGATTTAGCTACCGCTTCTGGGGTTCCTTGCGCAACAATCGTTCCGCCTTCGTCGCCACCTTCAGGCCCTAGGTCGAGTAAGTAGTCGGCAGTTTTGAGCACATCAAGATTATGTTCAATAATAATCATCGAATTGCCCTTATCAACTAATCGATTAAGCACTTCGAGTAACTTTTCGATGTCGTTCGTGTGCAAACCTGTTGTCGGTTCATCAAGGATATAGAGCGTTTTTGTTCCACGCTTTGCAAGTTCATCCACTAACTTTATTCGTTGAGCTTCACCACCAGAAAGTGTTGTCGATGGTTGTCCCAATTTTACGTAATCGAGGCCCACTTGGCACATCAATGATAATCGCTTTGCCAAATTTTTATGCGCTGCAAAAAATTGCTCTGCTTCTAATGCGGTCATATCAAGAACTTGGGCAATATTTTTCCCTTTATAGGTAATTGCCAGCGTTTCAGCATTAAATCTTTGGCCTTTACAACTTTTACAGGTCATCACGACATCCGCTAAAAATTGCATTGATACCGTTATGGTGCCGTCCCCTTTACACTCAAAGCAGCGCCCTTCTTGCACGTTAAAGCTAAAGCGACCCACTTTATAACCGCGGGCCATACTTTCTGGCAAGTTCGCAAAGAGTTTACGAATTTCGTCAAAGATTCCTAAATAGGTTGCAGGATTTGATCGAGGTGTTCTACCGATTGGCGATTGATCAATTACTACGAGCGACTCTAGATGTTCGGTTCCTTCAAGATCGGTTGTGCCTTCAGATTTTCCGGCAGCTTTCCGACCCGAAGCTAGTTCGCGTTGCAACGCATTTACCAACTCATCAAGAATAAGGGTACTTTTTCCAGAGCCGGATACGCCTGAAACGCAGCACATTACACCAAGCGGTAATGAAACACTGATATCTTTTAAGTTATTACGCGTCGCATGTTTCAACGTTAAATAGCCGTTGGCATTTCTACGTTTTGCAGGAACTCGTATTGCGCGTTCTCCCGATAAATAAGCGCCCGTTAGCGATTTAGGATTCTTTTTTATTTCTTCTGGCGTACCAACCGCAGTAATTTTACCGCCCAATGTTCCAGCAGCTGGCCCCATATCAACTAAATAATCGGATTGTAACATCGTGTCAAAATCGTGTTCCACAACGATAACCGTGTTCCCTTGATCGCGTAACATCTTAAGAGTATTAATAAGCCTATCGTTATCGCGTTGGTGCAAACCAATACTTGGTTCATCTAGAATATACAGAACACCGCTAAGCGATGATCCTATTTGTGTTGCCAAACGAATTCGCTGCCCTTCGCCACCAGAGAGTGTTCGAGCTGAGCGATTTATAGAAAGATAGGAAAGACCTACATCATTAAGAAATTGTAAACGGCCACGAATCTCTTTAATCAAACCTTCTGCTATAATGCGTTCTGTTTCATCAAAAGAAATAGTATTGAAAAATTTTACCGCGTCTTTAATAGAAAGCTCGCCTATCTCAATAATATTTTTTCCGCCAATTTTCACCGCTAAAGCGTACGGATTCAATCTACGCCCCAAGCAAGCGCGGCACGTTTGCTCTTGCGCATATGAACCAAAGAAATCTGGATATTTTGATTTCCATGCATCTGGATCATCTTCTTTCCATGGCCATAGATGAATAATTCCTAAACCATTACATTCTTTGCAAGCACCAATTGGTGAATTAAATGAAAAGAAACGTGGTTCAATCTCAGGAAACGCTTCTGAGCAATTTAAACACATCCTCTTTGATGAATAGAGGTGCGATTTCTCACCTACAATAATTTTGCACATGCCGTTTGCAAGGCTAAACGATTTTTCAACCGCTTCTTGTAAACGAGCACGCTCATTTTCGCCTATCTCAATTCTATCAATTAAAACATCGATACTATGCTTGTAAGTTTTAGCTAATTTTATGGCCTTGATCTCATCTGCACTATTAAATTTGTATGATGCACCATCGATTACAAAACGGTAATAACCTCGCTCGAATAAAGATAATAATTCTTGCTGATATTCACCCTTTTTTTCAACAGCCACGGGAGCTGCTACGGTCACCACATTTTTGGCAAATTTCGCTATAACGCCATTGGTAATATTATCTGGGGATTCTGGCTTAATTTCTGTTGCGCAGTTAGGGCAATGGGGGACGCCAATACGTGCAAAAAGTAAACGAAGATAATCGGCAATTTCGGTAATGGTACCAACGGTTGAACGTGGGTTTGCGCCAACGGTTTTTTGCTCAATCGCAATTGCTGGGCACAGCCCTTCTATGCGGTCAAATTCAGGCTTTTTGGCTATTCCTAAAAACTGACGTGCGTAAGAAGAAAGCGATTCCATATAGCGTCGCTTACCTTCAGTATACAAAACGTCCAGGGCCAAGGAGCTCTTGCCTGATCCGGATGGACCGGTAATAACTGTTAATTTATTTTTTGGGATCTCGACATCGACATTCTTTAGATTATGCTCGCGAGCACCGCGAATAATAATCCATTCGGTCGACTTACGTTCATTTTGCTCTATTTTCTTATCTGACTGTTTCATAACCCACCACCAAATTCAAATTGCGATTATCAAATTTTTGCAAAATCCGCATCTATTCAAAATAGCACGCATTAGAAAAAAAAGCAAAACGCACCCGCAACTCTAAGACTGACCACGGATGCTCCTTTTTTTCTAAAAATTTGCATTTTGCCCGAAAACTCGTATACTTTTGACTACATTAATGGTGAATGTAGCTCAGTTGGTAGAGCACCAGGTTGTGGCTCTGGTGGCCGTGGGTTCGATCCCCACCATTCACCCCATTCTAAGAAGTTATTTATGAACTCAAGTTTCTTTTCAGGTTCAATTCTTATTGCTATCGGCGGCTCAATGATTTTAAAATCTGCCGGCATCGACTTACCGATGCGATTTCTTCCTGGCGTTATTCTTATAGCGCTGGGCATTTCAATGCTCATTTAATAAAAGGATACATCTCGTGAAAGCACTTTTAACCTCCGAACTCTTGTGGGGCACGCTTCTCATTATTTTTGGTATTTCAGTATTATTGAAAGCTCTTCTTGGCATCGATTTACCGGTAGTGCGAATACTCTTTGGCGGTCTGCTCATTTATTTAGGATTTTCAGTTATCACTACCTTCAAAACAAACGAAGTCAATCCTTCAGCAACTTGGTTTTCAAGTTCTACCATTACGCATCAAAGTATAGAAAAAAATTATCGAATCGGTTTTAGTAGTTTAACTATCGATCTACGGGCGTTTGATCCAGAAATTCCGCATAACATAATCATCGATTCTTTTTGCAGCTCGGTAAAAGTTATTACTAATCCGTTGATTCCGACAAGTGTCAAAATTAATGCGACATTTGCAAGCTATAAACTGCCAAATAACGATGCTATTTCATGCGGCAACACGGTGTATAACACCCACGAGTCAACGATAAAGCCTGTTATCGACCTGCAAATAAACCTGATAACAAGCAACCTAGAAATTCACTAAATTCAGAAAGCAGCAATTCGTAAATATGGTGTAATTCCGCTTGCAACAGATAAAAAAAATAGATACACTTCTTTTACGTCAATAAATATTAGTCGGGGTGTGGCGCAATTGGATAGCGCACTCGCTTTGGGAGCGAGGGGTTGCCAGTTCGAGTCTGGCCACCCCGACCATTTTTTTTATATACCCGATTATGAAAAAAATATTCCCTCTACTTATTGTTTTTCTATCACTCAGCGCTCGTATTTTTTCTGAAAATAGTTTCGTCGATGAACTAATTCCCACGATCGAGAAAAAAATCTGGATCGATAATTCTTTCACCAACCAAGAAATTCAGTTACTGAGCAACGTTATTTTCCTCTCTATTTATCGCGCTCAATCGCAAAAAGCTTGCCTTTATTATGCAAATGAATTAGCAACTTTTGCCCTTGTAGCAGAAAAAAATATACGTCGCAGTTTTGATCAGGTAGGTATCGAAGGTTTAAAAATATCTGTTGATAACATCCAAGCTTTGCACCCACGAATCAAAACAATCATCGCGCTTCATGAAAATGTCATCGATCAATTATCGAATCATTCTAATAGAGAGTTATTGAAAGTTTTCCAATCGTGTGCAGAGCAAGCAGCAAATGTAGCTATAAAATCTTGCAATGCTCAAAAAAATAAGATTATGCAATTGCTAACTAAAGCACAAAACAATTATGGGCGCCAATCAGAGAACATGCGTGCTGTAGCTGATTCATTAAGCGCACTTGAAAACGATGCAAATTCAGAAAAAAACTCACATATGGCGCAAACGATCGAAAGTGTCCGTCACACGATTTTTGCTATGCTTGATGAATCTATTTTTCAAGCGCATGATGGAAAAAATGAGTTTGGTGAACTTACCTATTCTCTTGAAAATAGCGCACTAGATCTCTTCAAACAATATTATAAAATAATCTATCAAGGAATGCAGGAAAGATCTCTCCCATCTTCGTATTATTCAATACTGGCATCAGAAAATGAATGTGCAGCTATTAAGTTTGCTCAGCTGCCAGATCCTTCTCTTCTTGAAAACTAGTTTTATCATTAGATACAATTTTCCATAAACTTGGAAGCACTCAAGAACGGAGAAGAGGATGACCGAATTACTGCAAGCTGTTCGTCGCTCAATACGTTATTTCGATTGGATAAGCTTTGGCCTCATGCTCATTTTAATGAGCATAGGTCTTCTTTTTATATATAGCGCAACAACTAAACCAGAAATGCCCTATTCTATTTTTTTTAAAAAACAATTTTTTGGTGCTTGCTCGGCGCTCGGTATTTATTTCTTTTTTTGCATTATAGATTATCGCACATTAATGCGCTGGGGATATTTTTTATATATTTCAGTGATCGGCTTTTTGATATTCACTCTGGTAAAAGGCTCGATCGGCATGGGCGGGCAACGATGGGTCGATCTTGTTTTCTTTAAATTTCAGCCATCTGAAGTATCCAAACTTTTCTTCCCTGCGTTTATTACGAATCATTTATATTCTCAAAACGATTCTCCTAAATATTCGATGAGCGATTTTTTTCCCATCATGATTGTACTGGCAGTAAGCGCACTTCTCATTAGAAAACAACCAGATCTTGGCACCGCTCTTTTAATTACATTCGCAGGCGCGATCTTGCTCTGGATCGCGGGCCTGGATAAAAAATTGTTTATTGCGGGATTTTTAGCAGCAGCTCTTTGCGCTCCGATTATGTGGAAATTCCTCAAACCGTATCAAAAACAACGAATCGCCGTTTTCTTGGGTGAAGGAGATGCGCATAAAGAACGATATCAAATTGAGCAATCGAAAATCGCGATCGGCTCTGGCGGAATCACGGGAAAAGGTTTTCTGCAAGGGACACAAAATAAATTAATGTTTTTACCGGAAAGCCGTACCGATTTTATTTTTTCTGTCATTTGCGAAGAATGGGGATTGCTGGGGGCATTTGTAATTATTTTTTTATATATGCTTCTTTTTGCACGCATTTTATATTTGATTAGTACCGTAAAAAGCTTTTTTCCACAACTTCTAGCATTAGGTCTTTTAATTCACTGCATTTTAGCATGCATTATTAATATTGCGATGGTTACTGGTTTACTGCCTGTAGTTGGAATTCCACTTCCGCTCATTAGTTACGGTATCTCAAATCTGTGGATAACGCTCGCGAGTCTTGGTTGGATCAATGGTATAACCATCAGACGATATTATATTGGTGATTAATGATCATTGCGTTTTACCCATCCTCTCGATACATTGACTTCAGTAACGCACTCTCAGCAAAAAGAAATTAATTATGAACGATGTTTCACCAATAACGCTGCTCACACAAGAAACGCTTGAAGAGCGATCGCACGATTTTGCACCCAAAACATTCGAAGATTATTTAGGGCAAGAAGAACTTAAAAAAAAATTAGCATTGTATACCCAAGCTGCCAAAATGCGCAGTGAACCATTGGATCACCTTTTACTTTTTGGGCCTCCTGGATTGGGAAAAACAACGCTTGCCACCATCATGGCGCATGTAATGAACGTTGGTATCAAAATTGCAAGCGGACCGATGCTAGAAAGAACCGGTGATTTAGTTGCGCTCCTTTCCAATCTAGAGCCGCGAGATATTTTTTTTATCGATGAAATTCACCGCATGCCATCAAACGTAGAAGAAGTGCTTTATACCGCGATGGAGCAATTTAATGTGGATGTCATCATTGGGCAAGGAGCCGGGGCAAAAACGGTCACGCTCCCGCTTCAACCGTTCACGCTCATTGGAGCAACAACTAAAAGTGGCATGATTTCTGCTCCTTTACGCAGTAGGTTCGGTATTGTTGAACGGATCGATTTTTATAACGATGAAGAACTCCAAAAAATTATTATGCAAAGCGCTCAATTCTTAAAACTAAGCATATCGGAAAATGCAGCATTGATGATCGCGCGCTGCGCACGAGGCACGCCACGTATCGCTAAAAAGATTGTGCGTCGCGTGCGAGATTTTGCGCAAGTGCATGATGTGCCCGCAGATGATATTATGGTAGGTAAAGCGCTCGAATTTTTAGGGATAGATCAAGATGGCCTTAATGCCATCGATAATATGCTTTTGCGGAGAATTATCGAACAGTTTAATGGCGGGCCGGTCGGCGTTGAAACCCTCGCTTCGCTCATTGGGGAGGACAAAGATACGATAGAAGAAGTAATTGAGCCGTTTTTAATGAGAAAATGTTATCTTGAAAAGACGGCCAGGGGTCGACAGATTCCCCATAAGGCATTATCTTATTTAAGAAACAAGTTTCTTGGGCAAAAAGATTTATTTTCCATCTAGGAGAATGTATGTCTGGTCATTCCAAATGGGCAACGATAAAACGCAAAAAAGCGGCCATTGATAATAAGCGCGGAAAAGTTTTCTCGCGCCTCAGTAAGGAAATTTCTGTAGCTGCACGTGGCGGCGGTGATCCATCAGGCAACCCTCGCCTTCGCCTTTTGATAGAAAAAGCGCGCGAAGCGAACATGCCAATGGAAAACATTACGCGTGCCGTAAAAAAAGGTACTGGCGAACTACCGGGCGCGAACTATGAAGAACAAATGTACGAGGGGTACGGGCCCTACGGAATTGCGGTCATGGTTGATACGCTCAGCGATAATAAAAATCGCACCGTTGCCGAAATTCGTCGCATTTTCACCGTAAAAGGCGGCTCTCTTGGCGAAGCGGGCTCGGTCGGTTGGATGTTCCACAAGCTGGGCGTGGTTCAGGCGATGGGAAAAAGCAGCGAAGATGAATTGATGGAAAAATTAATCGATTTTGATATCAAAGATTTGTCTCAAGATGACGATCTTTTTACAATCACATGCGAACCAAAAGCATTAGAATCGATTAAAGAAGTCGTTAAATCACTTGGGCTCAAGATTGAAAGCGCTGAAATTGAATGGGTAGCGCAAAATACAACACCACTTACCGCAGAGCAAACGGAAAAAGCGGTTGAGTTTCTCAATGAGCTCGAAGAGCATGACGATGTTCAAAACGTTTACACCAATTTAGGATCATAAAATCACCTCAAAAAAAATTAATATCACGCTTTCTGGAAATTTAAAGGATATTTATGGTTGTCAGTATGACCGGTTTTGCCCTGAAAAATATTCAACTTAAAAAAGCTGACGGGTCGACCGTTTTACTGACGATGAGCGTTAAATCGCTCAATTCTCGATTTTTTGAAACTACCTGCAAAATGCCAAACGCTTTGCAGTTTTTAGAACTTGAATTTATCAAGCAGCTCAAAGAACATCTTATTCGCGGGCATGTTACGCTTCTTATTCATGCAATGAGTGCCAATTCGTTCAAAGGCCCGGTGCAAGTCGATATGCCAACAGTCAAAAGCTATCTGAATGCGCTAGAGTTAATTAAGAAAAGCACCAAGATAGAAGGCGAGCCTATGCTTTCGGATATCGTTTCACTTCCTAATATTTTCACCTTTGAAGAACAAACTGCCGATGAATCGCTGCGCACACCGATTATGCAAGCGCTAGCCGATTTAATCGCCCAGCTTGATAAGACGCGCGAGGTTGAAGGAGCTGCTTTGTTGAAAGATCTTGAAAAGCGCATGCAAAACTCGCACGCAGAAATGGCGATTCTTGAAAAAGAGGCGGCGATTTTCATGAAGGCTAAAAAAGAGAAAACTACTGCTCGTTTGGCAACACTTGATACAAGTAATCAAGAAATGGCCGACTCACAACGCAATGCTCTTTATTTTGAACTCGATAAAATCGATATTAACGAAGAGATTGTTCGATTCAAAAGCCATATGACCACTTTTTTAAAAACGGTGCACGCTCCAGAAATTGAAAAGGGGCGCCGCCTCGATTTTATCTTGCAGGAAATGGCACGCGAAATAAATACCATCACATCAAAATGCTCCGATGCTGCAATCAGCACTCACGCAATTAATATTAAAGTAGAGCTAGAAAAAGCCCGCGAGCAAGTTCAAAATATTGTATAAGCAATTGAGATGACTTTCAGATTCACGCAACGCACTGCTATTTTTCTTTCTTTCATAATTGCCATACCCTCTTTTGCCGAAAATGGTATGAGTGAAAAACTTGCCTTATCTTTCCTTACCATCTCTTTAGCTTCATGCATCTACGGTGAATATAATTTTCGTAAAGCAAAAAAAATAGCGCATCTTAAAATTGCCAATAATAATCTACTTATCAATCTCTACAATCAAAAAATTATGCTTCGTGCCCAGAGTGATCAAACTGGCCAATCGCTGTTAGGAAGCATCCCGCATCGGCGACGTAATCTTAAAGATGAAGGAGCAAAGCTGAGGCCGCAGTATGCAAATTTTAATCAGCGGAGGCGTACCTGCTTGGGCATAGCTATTACAACATTAATCCCAGGGGCCGCACTCCTAGTTCCTCCTATTTATAAATCATTGACTCTGCGTTGCCGGCTGGGCTAGAAATGAGCTAATCATCTGTTCACTCGTTGCAGAAAAGTAGTTCCATGAAAAATATTAATTTTTTGTTTGTGTTCTTTTTATTGTGCAACATATCTTTTTTAAATGCTCAGGATGATAATAATGAAACCGAGATTATTAGTAAAACTGAAGAAGCAATAACGGCATTTATCGATCAAAATCCAACTGATCAAGTGCGGACCAATTGCGTTCTCTCAACGCAAATTAATTCGAGAAACATACCGTATACTATTAATACTGCAGGAACTTATTGCGTTGTTGAAAATATTGCCCTATCAAGACCGGGCGCAACGCTCATTACCATCAACGCAAACAACGTAGTTCTTGATTTAAATAATCAAACCCTTAGCGGATTTGGCAACTATATTATAGCAAGTAATAACAGCGGAGCGATCACAAACGTTGGCACCAATTTTCAGAACAATACAACTTTTGGAAACCTTCAAAATAACATACAAAGCATCAGCACTCTCCCGAGCGGTACATTCCCAAATATTACCACTAACCAAAATCAGAATAATAATACGGTTAATTCTATAAATTCTATAAATGGGATCAATACGAATCCAAACTTTGGAACAAATAATACATCAAATGGCAACGCCACAAATATTGGTACCGTGAGCGGCACGGGATTGACTATAAACGGCATCCAGGTAAACGCTCGAAGCAATGTAACTATTCAGAATGGTGCGCTGATCAATTTTGCATCCAATGGTATATTTCTCTCTCCCGGCTGCCAGCAAATTGAGATAAACAATGTTTTTCTTTTTAATAACAACGTAGGCATTTTAGCAAATGGAATTAACCGCTGTTTGATTAGCAATTGCTTTGCAGCATTATGCAGGACAGCTGGAATTCTTATCTCAAATGGCGTTTCTTTTAACGCTCAGAATTCCATAATTTCAAAATGTTATGCGTTTGGTACGGGGATTGGAAGCTCGACTGCCGGCCCTGGTTTTTCATTTGGCAATTGCTCCAATTTTCTTATCAACCAATGCGTTGCATACGGAAATCGAGGAAATGGTTTTCAGCAAACGGCATGTACCGGGTTTCTTTATGAGCAATGCCAATCAAGCGGAAATATTAATAGTGGACACGGTTTTTCTATAGAGAACAATAATACATCGCTAGAATCATGCATTGCCGATAATAATCAATTTGATGGATTTCGAGCAAATTGTAACCAAATAAGTCTTGAGAATTGCAAATCGAAAAATAATCGTAACGGATTTAATTTTGAAGGCGGCACCGACGGAATCGTGCTCAATAATTTTGCGCAAAACAATTCAGTTTCTGGGTTTGCTCTTGCTGCTGCAACGCGCGCATTTCAAGTTCGCAGCAATACGGCAACAGGAAACACAACATTCGGCTTTAGCGATCTGAATGTAACAGCGCCGCTTAATAAATTTTATGCTAATTTTGCGAACAATAACGGCACTAATTTCAATGGCATCACTAACGTCGCGGTTTCACCATTGCCCGCAACCCCAATTAATTTCACGACCAATATTGCTGAGTAACCTCATTTAAATCTAAAAACATTGTACCGGATAAAAAGGCGAATTCGACAATGGACCTAGCAATAGCATACCTCCTAGTTGCACTATCATCCCAGCGCCAACTTCTTTTTAAACTTCTCCACTTTTTTCTCAATTCGCGTAGACTGGATCTCACGTTTTTAACACTTTTAACCAGCACATTCAATGTCCCAACATTTTACCCATTTGCATTTGCATACCGATTATTCACTTTTGGATGGCGCCATTACCCTGGAGCGCCTTGTCCAATTTGGCAAAGAGCAGCAGCTTAAAGCACTTGCTATTACCGATCATGGTAATGTTTTTGGAGCTGTCAAATTCTTCCAACTTGCAAAAAAAGCGAATATCAAGCCTATTTTGGGAATTGAAGCCTATTTTACCGATGATGTGACGCAAAAAAACGTTGAGAAAAAATATCATCATTTGATTCTGCTGGTGCAAAATAAACAGGGATATCAAAATCTATGCAAATTGCTCTCGTTTGCGTATCAGCAGGGTTTTTATTTTAAACCCCGCATCGATTATGGGATTTTAGAAAAGCATTCTGAAGGATTAATTGCGACGACCGCTTGCCTTGGTGGCCATATTCCAAGCTTGCTTATGCAAGGGAACGATACTGAAGCTGAAAAGCGGATGGATTGGTTTATGCAGGTTTTTGGTAAAGATCGTTTTTATTTTGAAGTGCAGCCAGAGGATCAACATGATCAAAAAGTGCTTAATGCAAAACTTTTTGAGTGGAGTGCACGCAAAGATATTCCGTTAATTGCCAGCGCCGATTGCCATTATGTAAATGCCGAAGATCGCGAAGCACATGAAGTGATGCTTGCGGTGCAAACGCAAAGTAAAATGACCGACCCGGACCGCTTCACCTTTGGCGATTGCCGCGCGTATATGCGTACACAAACCGAAATGTTAGAGATCTTTAAGGATCATGAACAAGCGGTTTGGAACTCTGGCAAAATAGCCGATATGTGCGACTTCCAGTTTGAAACGGGCAAACTATTTTTCCCAGAATTTGCAATTCCGCAAGAGCACACCCAAGAATCATTCTTTAAATATTTATGCGAAATTGGCTTTGAAGATTTACTCAAGCAAGAGCGCATCGATCGTGCAAACTACGATTTTTATAAAGCACGCCTTGATGAAGAAGTTAATCTGATAACTAAAATGGGATTTATCGGCTACTTTTTAGTAGTGAGCGATTTCATTCAATGGGCAAAACGAAATAAAATTCCGGTCGGGCCGGGTCGCGGATCTGCTGCAGGTTCACTTGTTGCTTGGGCTCTTCAAATTACTAACATTGATCCGATAAAATATAATTTACTTTTTGAGCGATTTTTAAATCCTGAACGTATCACAATGCCCGATATCGATATCGATTTTTGCATCGAGGGGCGCGATAAAGTGATCAATTATGTGCGTGATCATTATGGGCACGAAAAAGTGGGCCAAATTATTACGTTTGGTACGATGCTTGCAAAAGGCGTCGTAAAAGACGTTGCCCGCGCACTTGGAATTCCATTTGATGATGCAAACGCGATCACAAATTTAATTCCTGAACAATTAAAAATTACGCTTAAAGAAGCGTTCGATCAAGAGCCGCGCTTAAAGGAAATGGTTGATGCAAATCCGCGCGCTGCAAAACTTTTTGAGATCGCTTTCAAGCTTGAAGGGTTAACACGGCACGCATCAAAACATGCGGCTGGTATCGTAATTTCTCCTGCGCCGATAGATGAAGTGCTGCCCGTTTATGTTCCGCCAAAAAGTACCGAGCTGGTAACACAGTTTGCAATGACCGAACTTGAAAGCATCGGCTTTTTGAAAATTGATTTTTTGGGACTCAAAAACTTAACGCTCATCGATCGTGCTATAAAATTAATCGAAAAAAATCATGGGATTCTTTTAGATATCGATAAATTGCCGCTTGATGATGCAAAAACATTTCAACTGCTCGGCCAAGGAAAAACATCGGGCGTATTTCAATTAGAGTCTGATGGCCTGAAAGATGTGCTTATCAAATTGCAGCCCGATAAATTTGAAGACGTGATCGCCGTGAACGCGCTTTATCGACCAGGGCCACTCGGTTCTGGCATGGTGGACGATTATATTCAGCGTCGACACGGAAAACAGGAAATTAAATATTTATTTACCGAACTTGCGCCCATTTTACAAGAAACCTATGGCGTTATTGTTTATCAAGAACAGGTAATGAAAATTGCTTCAGCCATTGGCTCCTATTCTCTTGGAGAAGCAGATATTTTGCGCCGCGCGATGGGAAAAAAGAAACCTGAAGAGATGGCAAAGCAGCGCCAAATATTTCTGGATCGCGCCATTAAAAAAGGGTTCGATGGCCAAAAAGCGGGCGAACTTTTTGATTTAATGGCCTATTTTGCTGGTTATGGTTTTAACAAATCCCACTCTGCGGCTTATGCACTCATTGCATATCAAACGGCCTACTTAAAAGCGCATTATCGCGCAGAATTTATGGCCTGTTTGATATCCTTGGAATCTGATCATCCTGAAAAAATGTCATTTTATCTGCAAGAAGCAAAGGATTTGGGTTTGCCAATACTTCCGCCGCATGTTAACCAATCGCAAATCGATTTTGATGTGGTCAATGGGGCGATTCTATTCGGTTTACGCGGAATTAAAAACGTTGGCATGGCGGCACTCGAAACTATTTTGGCTGAACGTGAAAAAAAACCGTTTGCCGATCTTCTTGATTTCTGCTCGCGCGTCGATTTACGCACCGTTAATAAACGAGTGATTGAAAACTTAATTTGTGCTGGAGGCTTTGACGCCTTGCCCGGAAATCGCGCACAAAAAACAGAAGAGCTTGAGACGATAATTGAGCGCGCATTGGCATTGAAAAAATCTCGGCTTACCGGCCAAATGGGCCTCTTTGATACCGGCGCACCAAAAACAGGCAATGCTGATGCGGAAATTCCAACATACCAGTTTGCGCCACGCGCTGATTGGGAAAATAAACAAAAACTAGAAAAAGAACGCGAAGTTATAGGATTTTATTTGAGCGCACACCCCCTTGATTCTTACAAAAAATATACGAGTCTATTTACGTGCAGTACTTTTGAAGAGCTACGAGCAATCGCCACAAATTTAGCACCGGCCGATATGCATGTTGCAACCGCGTGTGGCTTGAAACTCAGCGCAAAACAAATCGTCACCAAAAAAGGTGATCGCATGGCGTTTCTGCAGCTTGAGGATGCGACAGGAAAAGCGGAAATTGTTGTTTTCCCAAGCGTGTTTAAAAAAGTTGAACAGTGGCTCGATACCCATCAAGTATTTTTAGTTAAAGGCGTCCTCGATCCGAGCAGTATGAATCAGTGCAAGATAAAAGCGAATGAAATCGTACCGGTCGATCTTTTTTTCGAGTATTGGCCAGTAGAACGAGCGACAATTAAATTGCCTTCGGTTCTTGATAATGAATTACTGCCAAAATTAAAAGCGCAATTGACGCCTGGAAGCGTACCGCTTTATCTTCAGTTTGATGAGAATAGCAAGCTGCTTCAATTAAAAACAAATCAGACTATTGCGCTCAATGCTGCAACCATAGAATTTTTACAATCACTCGCAGCAGAAGTTAAACTGATTGTTTAATGTTCTATTTAAAATGAGCATTATGTAGACTCCCGCAAGCCTCTTTTGAGAGAATAGAGAGGTTACCTGTAAGGAGCCTATAATGCGAATAAACAAATTCGTTTTTAATTTTTCAGCTTTATTTTTCTTTTGCACATCACTTTTTTCCCAAGTGCCACCAGCACAAAAATTTAACCCAACACCTGCTGATCAGGTATTCGCTCGTGAACTGCAGCAAAAAGCGAAAGATTATATTAAAGCTAACAAACCGCCTTATCCGCAATCGCTCGTTCACTTAGCAACAGATGATTATGCGAATAATATCCGAAAGACAACAGGAAATACACAATTTGTTGATAAGACTTTCGGCTTGGCTGAGCATCAAGCACTCATCAATGCTGCACTCAAACAAGAAATAGATCATGCAAATTATTATGTTGTATATACAGCAATCCCAACGTTCCATATGTTTCAAGACATTGTTTTGAAAATGTATGAAGCAACTCGAGGCAAAATAGGGGCATTAAAAACTGACGCTTTCCAATTTGTCCGTTATCAATACGATAATCCTGAATTTAACACCATTTCCAACACCGCATTATTCATGCGTGACCAAATAAATAAATATGGAATAATTAATGATCGTCAGCTAGAAGTGAAAAAGCTCTTACTTTCAACAAATCTGGCTCTTTTTGGCAATATTGGATTTACAGGAGAATCGACCTGGTATTTTTTCAATGAGCCTCAACCGTGGGCACTTCAACAATCTTGGAAAGATTTCAAAAGAACTACCCTGATTGAATCACTTAATAGTTTTGGATATTCAGGGAAATTTGCCGATGAACTTTTAACAGTAGAAAATCTCCTTGCGGATGCGCAAGGTTACTTGCCGAGTGATCTCATACAAATTTTTATTCCTGCGCCCACAAATCAGCTTAATCCAAAGCCCGAAGAAGCTAAGTTTGTTAATAAGATAGGGTACATTTCATGGCGTCTAGGACTCCCATTTGATCTTGATTTACTCCCTAGATTATTTAATATGCCCAAAATGACGTTCGGTGTAAATGATGGGATGATTTTTGATCTTTCTCAAACTGGAGGAATTAAACAACCCGGACGTACCTATGTTCTTCCTACTGTTGAAAATTTCATCGAAGCATTCAAGAAAGGCGAATTATCTGCGCTAGCCTTATCGCGCGATTTTGCAAAAAAAGCAGCAGATAACTGGTACAGCCTCAATGCTATGCTTCGTCGCTATAAAAATAATCCAGACGCCTTGCTTCATAAAAATTGGCTGCAAGGACGTATATTAATAACAAACGAGGTGCTCCTCAATCCTGAAAGTGGTGTACTCATTTATCGTTATTACCCGATTGCTCCTGCAACAAAACAAGAATATGAAGCAGCTCTAGATGCGATTTTTGTTCAAATGGAACAGGATCGAGTCGCATCTAAAAAAATAGTGCCCGTAACCGATACTGATCTCGAAGGCTCATTAAAAAATTTAACTGTTAAATTGAAAAACCTCACGAGCGCTTTTTAGTAAATGATGATAAGACGGAGTAAAAAATGATTTTAAAATCAAATGCACTAAAATTTTATGTATGTTTAGTAACGACTTCTTTACTCCATGCGGAAACAGCTGATGAACAAGTAGCTGCGCAACTTTTTAATGCGGTAAAGGCGGCGGAAAAAAAAGGTTATAGCTTTACGCAATCACAAGCTCAGTTGAGCGTACCTAGAATACAGCAAAAGGTCAAAACATTAGAAAAGCTCGCACAAAATGAAAAAATCATACAAGAGTGCCTTCGCAAAGAAATGGAAATGAAGAACACCCACTATGTTTTTTATACTGCGGTTCCCTATCTGCGCCTTTTTCAAGATATTACACGAAAACTTTATAAACGAAAAGTTGGTAACGTCGGCGCATTGTCTAATAAATCGTTTCAATTTATCCGGTACACCTATAACGATCCAATCTACAACCAATATAAAGATGTCACCGATTTCTTGATTCAAGAGATACAAGAAAACGGCATAGTGGATGATAACCTTACTCGTCTTAAAACGATTTTAGTCTCAACCAATTTAGCCTTCTTTGGCAACATAGGTTTTACAGGTGAATCTACTTATTATTACTTGAATCACCCGCAACCATGGGCCAGAGCAAAACGCGAATGGCTAGACGCTTCTCTCAAATCATTCGGTTATTCAACTGCATTCTCTAATGAACTTCTTGCACTTCAGGAGTTAACAAAAACCGGGATGGGCGATCTCTTTCAACTTTTTATACCAAAAGAAATGGTCAATTCAATTGGATACCTTTCTTGGCGCCAAGGGATTCCGTTTGACGTACCATTTATAAGTGCGATTTTCCAGCGGCCCAATCTCAGCTTGAGCAGAGCTGATCAAATTTATCCGGATGAGATAAATAAGCTTATTAATGAAATAAAAAAGAATTGGAAAGAGAAAGACCCTGCGACAGTCACAATGGTAAATAATTTGCTTGAAAATGTGCGTGCGGGCAAATTCTACTTAGATGAATTCTTACAAACATATAAAAAAGCACCTGCCTCATTACCATTCTTGAACTATTATCAAGCTCGTTTGTTAGTAACCAACGATCAGCTCTTGAATCCTAATAGCGGTATTATTATTTATCGATACTCAAGTATGGATCCTCAAAAAGAACAAGAATATAAAACTAAATTAAATGCCATCATAGAAAAAATGGAGCAATCAAAAAAAGAACCTTCGTCAAGCATCAGAGAGAAACTTGGAAATCTGGAGGATTCTTTAAATAGATTAGCCGCAAGAATTAATGCAGTGACTTGAGAGGATACTTATGATCAAATCAAGAAGATGCTATCTAACTCAAATAAAATGCGTAACAATCGAGACCTTACCAAATCAATTTACACAAGGAATACAATGTTAAATAAGATTAAATTAATATTACTTTCTTGCCTCTTTTTTTACGTTTCTTACTCGCAAGAAATGCATGTAAACGGGGGCATATTGCCATTTTATTACGACAGCTCAGGAAAAGCATTTTTTTTGATCGGCCAAGAGCCGAATGGCGTATGGGCAGATTTTGGTGGAAGATATGAACAAGGGGAAAATTGCTTAGAAACCGCTAGCCGTGAATTTTCGGAAGAAACTAGATATGTGTTTGGCAAATTTGCATCAGGCCTAAAGAATCTAGAGAAAAAAGCCGATGCTTCTTGCTTAAAAAGCAGCATTGATTATATCAAAGGAAGGATTATGGGAAAAGTTATCCATCCAAAAAAATATTATGTTATGTATCTTGCCCATGTAGATTATATTCCGGCACAAACCTTCACAAAAGCATATAAAGTGCCACATTATGAAAAGCAAGATTATGAATGGGTGCCAGTTTCAGAATTTATGGAAACTATCAAAAAAACAAACGATCGCTTACATGCTTTCTATGAAAAAAAGCAAATAAGAAGGCAAATCTTTGATGTTCTTAAAGCGCATCACGATGATGTCATTCAAATAATCTATCCAAATAGGCTCACTAAGAAGACTGCGGATCAAAAAGTATGCAAACCGCAAGCAAAATTATCTAACCCAACAAAAAACTCTGCTCAATAACTAGGCTGTTTACTTTTTTAATAATGAGCAGGCATGCTGATAATAATCGCTGCTGATTCCTTCAAGATTTGTTAGGAATTTATGAAGTTGCTGCGATTGCGTTTCTTCCAAGGCAGAAACCAAAACTTTTTCTAATGCTTTGTGCACTTCTATCTTTGCCGCGTGCTTATTTTTTACCAATGAAAGCGCATACGATTCATAAAGAGCCAAACACGATTGATCGGAGACAAACGTTCTACAACGCTCAATAAGTTCTTGGGCAGCAGAAAGATCGTTCCGCTCCAAAAGAATTTCGCATAAAACCTCAGCAGTTGCAAGTAAGCGCTGCGTGTTTGCTGTTTCTTGATATAATTGGAAAAGTGTAGAAATAAAAAGCTCATTATGCGGCTTTATTGAAGCAAGAAGTTCATAAACACCTATCGCTTCTGCAAGACGCCCTTCTTTTTTATAAAGTTGTGCGGCAGTGATATATCTATCAATCGCTTGTTCATCGGTGAACGACCACAATAAATCGCCCTCCAACTGATAAGAAAATGCTCGATCATTAAATGAATGAACTAATAATCGGTAAATTCCTAACGCACGTTCCTTTTCGCCACGCGCCACAAACTCGGCCAACTTAAACCATGCAACATTATATTTATCTGCAGGAACCTGCCTCATCGCACTTCCTTTTTTTATGCCCCTCTTTGGGGACTCCGTAATCAAATCTAGCCAATTGCGGAGATTGATTTTCATGTTATACGCTGTCAAAACTTATCACAAGAATAGCAGTTTGTACTTACTGCACAACTAAATAAATTTATTTACTATCCATGAAGGATGCATCTGTAAATAATGCGGTATCAACGTAACAAATAGAAATCAAAATAAGAAAGGATTTATAAAATAAAACTAAGTCTTGTTACTTAGCTTTAAAATTAGAGACTAAAAATTTTATGGACCATCGCCGCTAATGCTAAGATGGGCAATCTTCGCTAGTAAGTTCTTTTGTATATAATATTAACCGATTTGGCGAAAGACTGGCCGTGCCATTCGTAGTTTGCCGAGCCGAAGGCCAGGATAAACGTAGAATGGTGCCGAGGAGTGGAATCGAACCACCGACACTGCGCTCTTCAGGCGCATGCTCTACCACTGAGCTACCTCGGCTTACAATTTTGTAATCAAGAAATGTAAAAGATATGATAAATAGTTCTTGATTATCCCTGGCAATATACCCTAAAAAGGGCTTGATTGCGGGTTCATTTCAATAGGCACTATGTATGGTACCCATATCTTCTTTTTTGTCAACAACGAAATTTGCCAACCCCATATCCCTTTGGTACGCTGGATTATGTATTGCTAAAAACAATTACCCATGAGTATCTATGAATTCCCTTCAGGCGGCAATTAACGAATTTAAAAACGCATTTTCCCAAGCTTTATCGGCGGCAAAAGATAGTTCTGCACTCGAGACAGTTCGCATTAATTTCCTCGGCCGCAAAGGTAAGATTTCTGAATTAATGGATGCGCTTAAAACGCTGTCTATCGAAGAGAAAAGAACATTCGGCCCGCTATTGAACGAACTTAAACAATGGGCAGAAAATTCATTTACATCGCAGCATGATGCACTTACGCACCAAGCACAAAAGGCTGAGCTCGCAAAGCAGAAAAATTTTGACATTACAGCAACGATAGGATCTTCCCCTGCCGGATCCCTTCACCCGATGACTCACATCAAACAACGGGTTGAAAATATTTTTATTTCGATGGGTTATCAGATCATCGACGGACCTGAAGTTGATAACGAGTATTTCAACTTCGAGGCACTTAATATTCCTGAAAATCACCCCGCGCGCGATATGTGGGACACTTTTTGGCTTGATGTTCCGGGCCTTTTATTGCGGACTCATACCTCATCGGTGCAAGCCCGAACTCTTGCAAATAATAAACCGCCATTTGCAGCAATCGTCCCAGGGCGAACCTATCGTCATGAAGCGACAGATGCAACGCACGATTTTCAATTCATGCAAGTTGAAGGAGTCGTCATCGATCGTGGCATCTCGATGAGTAATTTGATTGCAACATGCAAAGCTTTTCTGCAGGAAATGTTTGGCAGCAAAGAGCTTTCTTTAAGAATTCGCCCGAGCTACTTTCCATTTACCGAGCCAAGTATTGAGATCGATATTTCATGCCCATTTTGTACCGATGGATGTTCTGTATGTAAATATTCAAGGTGGATTGAAAGCGGCGGCGCCGGTTTAGTTCATCCGCGCGTACTCAAAACTGCAGGCATCGATTCGGATGAATATAGCGGATTTGCATTTGGCTTTGGCTTAACCCGCCTTGCAATGCTTATGTACGGCATTAACGATATTCGTTTATTGCATTCAGGAAAAATCGAATTTCTTGAGCAATTCTCATGATAACTATGAAATCAAAAAAATTAGAGAAAAATAAGGAGTTTGTATGGACGTTTTGAAAGCTGTCATACCCGCAGCAGGTTTAGGCACACGTTTTTTGCCATTCACTAAAGCGGTTCCAAAAGAGCTCCTTCCAATTTTAAATAAGCCTGCGATTCAGTATATCGTGGAAGAAGGAATTGCTTCAGAAATATCGCAATTTTTCATGATCACGAGCAAGGGAAAATCTGCCATCGAAGATCATTTTGATGCTAATAGCGACCTGGAAATTCTTCTTAAAGAAAGAAATCAACTCGAGCTGGTTGCATCGCTTGATAAAATAGCTCGTGCAGCACAGTTTTGCTATATTCGCCAACCGGAACCACTTGGTCTTGGGCACGCAATTTGGATGGCGCGCCACGTAATCGGCAAAGAACATTTTGGAATTTTTCTGCCTGACGATATTATTATTTCAAAAGTTCCAGCAATGCTTCAACTATTAAAAGTAGCACGCCAAGAAAAAGCGAGCGTCATTGCAGTACAAGAAGTTCCTATAGAACAAATTTCTTCATACGGCGTTATCGGTATTAAAAAACAACTCACACCAAATTTATTTCAAGTTTCTCATCTTGTAGAAAAACCTGATCAAAAAGATAGTCCTTCAAACCTTGCAGTTGTGGGGCGCTATATTCTTTCAAATAAAGTTTTTGCCGCACTTGATCATATCGAAGCTGATAAACGGGGCGAAGTACAACTGACCGATGCAATTACCGAAATGATGCGTACCCACAGCGAAAAGGTTTACGCATTTAAAATCCAGGGAATTCGTCATGATGTTGGTAATCCAATAGGGTGGATAAAGGCGATCATAGGATGCGCGCTGCAAGATCCACAATGCGCACCGCATATTACCAAAATTCTTGAAGATAAAGAACTTATGGATTCGTTTATCTATAATCGCTCAAAAATTGTTGAACATTCGCTTTAATTATCCTTTTAATTCTTTTAACACAGCTTCAGTTGAAATACGTTTTTCATCTGGCTCTGTGAAGAATTCTTTTTTTTGCGCGATTGTTGCTTTAGTTCTTTCAAGCAGTTTCACTAATTCGTTTTTAAAATCTTTAAATGAATTGCTTTTAAACCAGCTTGTTTTTTTGTCAGCCGTCGTTGTTTGTTTAGCCATTTTTACGATCTTTTTTGCTCGACCAATGACTCCTTCAAAAGCATCATCGGGAATTCCTGCATAACTACTTGGTTTCCCTTCAAGATACTCGAGTAATATAAGCATAGTATTCAGATCGGGGCTGAAGGTAATTCGCATTTTCAACTGCTCAATGTCTCCTTTTTGCAAAGTATCTATTAGGGTCTGGACGTCTTGCTGTCCAATACGGGAATGATTTGCTGAGTCCAAAATAATAAACTGTGATTTGCCTTTAACCTTATTAACCGCTACAGAAATCCAATGCGTCCACGTTCCTTCAATAAATCCTCGTTGGTTTTGATATTCGCGAGAATTTGCGAGCACAAAAACATGAAAATAATCCTGCTGACTTTGAAAAGCCGCTACTTGATTTACTATTTCCTCCGTTAGGCCCTGCCCTTTACTGAATTCTTGCTGTGTTAACCAATCGGGATTATCGATAACGGTAATAAATTCACTTCGGTGTTCAATCTTTTCAGGGATTTTGCTTTTGATTAATAGTTCTATTTCAGCGCCATTGAGCCAATCGAAGGTGCCCTTTCTCTCACTTTTCTCTCTACTCTTTTTTATAATGTTGGCCCAATTATCAAACCAATTTTTATATACTGAATTACTTTTTAGGTCGTTCAAATAAATATTACGTTCTTGATTATTTGAGCCCGCCATTACCGCATTTAAAATTAAAATACCATTTTTGAGTGCATGATATCCGCAATTTGCTCCGTCAACTTGAGTTAATACTTCTATTTGTTTTATATCGCCCGATTGATAAATCCAGTTGGTTTGAATGAGTGCCGGTTGCCCTTTTATCAATGCCGGGACTTCCTCTTTTGCTGGATTAATTGGAATGATTGGCGGTACAAATTGGGATCCTGCTAATTCGCTTGCAAGAACCGCCAGCCGCACGCTGAGCATATCAAGTTCGGCGGCAAGATTATTCACCATCGCATCAATCTGTCCAGAAAAAACTAATATTAGAACTACGAATAATCGTTTTATCATATCCATTTCCTCTTTTTGGTTTCTGCATTTGACTATAAAACTCTGTAATTGATAAAGTCGATAGTTTAAGACTCAAATTTATTGCGCAATTGAAATTTAATTTTATAAAATAAGAGCAAAAGAGTTGGAGGAATTGAATCATGAAAAAATTATTGTTCTGCTTACTTCTTATATCATCGACCGCTTATTCTGATTGCGATTGTATGGATAATAGTCAGCATGGAGATACATCTTGGGGATACGATTACAAGAAATATTATTACGTTGGCGATTGCACCTGCCCTTGCTGGCGTTATGCGCGCTCTTTCAGACGCAATAAATGTGAACGTTGCGGGCACTTCAATGTTCCGCGCCCTATTATGCCTAAAAAATGTGAAGAAAAAGAAATCATCGGTTAATTGATTTGAATGCACAAAAACAAATTAGTTATTTTTTTTCCACATGCAGCATTAAAAACGGAATAATAGAATCAGGATTAAGCGAAATGGAATCTATCCCCTGCTTAATCAAAAAATCAGCAACTTCAGGATAATCTGATGGTGCTTGGCCACAAATGCCAGTATGCTTACCCGATTTTTTTGCACCTTCGATCGCCATTTTCATCATAAGCAATACGGCCTCATCACGCTCGTCAAATAATGCGGTGAGCAATTGCGAATCGCGATCAACTGCAAGAGTTGTCTGCGTAAGATCATTCGAGCCGATAGAAATGCCGTCAAAGTATTCACAAAACGATTTGATCAAAATAACGTTTGAAGGAATTTCGCACATCATGAATAACTGCAAACCATTTTTTCTTCGCTCAAGCCCCTGCTCTTTGAGTATGCCAATCACCCGTTGCGTTTCGGCGATCGTTCTAACAAAGGGAATCATGAGCACGATATTAGCAAATCCCATTTTTTCCCGCGCAATCTTCATGGCCTGGCATTCAAGCTCAAACGCTTTTTGATAAAGCGGATTATAATAACGGGAAGCGCCTCGAAGGCCGAGCATTGGATTTTCTTCCTCCGGTTCAAAATAAGACCCGCCGACTAAATTTCGATATTCGTTGCTTTTAAAATCTGAAAATCGCACAATAACCGGCTTTGGATAAAAAGCGGCAGCAATAGTTGCAACACCTTGTGCAAGCGAATCGACAAAAAAACTTTTTGCATCTTGATAGCCGCTCGAAAGTGCTGCAATCGCAGCGCGTATTTTGGGATCAGTAATTTTTTCCGGTTCTACCGCCGCCATTGGATGCATTTTTATTTTATTGGTGATAATAAATTCGGTACGCGCTAAGCCAATGCCATCCACCGGCATCCACGAAAGCGAAAACGCTCGTTCTGGTTCAGCAATATTCATATAAAGATCAACAGGAATTGCTGGCAGCTTTGCAAGGCTAATTTCTTCTTTTTTAAAGGGCACCGCTTTATCGTAAATATAACCAGTATCACCCCGCGAACAATCGATGGTTATTGGTTGCCCCGGTTTCACTTTATAAAGAGCGGTACCAACGCCCACAATCGCAGGAATTCCCAATTCGCGGCTTACTATTGCTGCATGGCTCGTGCGCCCACCTCGTTCCGTCACAAGAGCTGCAGCTTTTTTCATTAATGGCACCCAATCAGGATCGGTCATTTGCGTAATGAGAATGTCCCCCTCATTAAACGTTTCAACCTCTTTAATACTTTTTATTATTCGTGCGGGCCCCGATGCAATTGCCTGACCAATACTTTGCCCGGTCGCCATTACCGCATCATTTAATGCAAATTCTGGAGCTTGAAGATGATAACGAATTACTTTATGTTCATTTTTTTCAACCGCATGAACTGTTTCTGGTCGAGCTTGAACAATGTAAATCTTTCCATCATTCCCATCTTTTGCCCATTCGATATCCATGGGTGTCCATGTGCCACGCAATTTGGAATAATGTTGCTCAATAACTATGCCAGCTTGAGTCAATTCAAAAATTTCGTTTTCAGACAGACAAAATGTTGCTTGCTCTTGCGCACTGCAATTGAGTTGTTGAATTGATTGCTTACCATTTGTTGCATACACAATTTTGATCTCTTTGGTACCCAATTCTTTTTTTATGAGCGAGTGAAATCCTTTTTCAAATGTAGGTTTATGAATCCAGAATTCATCCGGGCTCACCTTGCCAAGCACAATAGCTTCGCCAAGGCCCCACGATCCATTTATGATCACCACGTCTTTAAAACCAGATTCTGTGTCGAGCGTAAACATAACGCCAGATGCACCCAAATCTGAACGCACCATTTTCTGCACGCCAATTGAAAGCGCAACTTTCATGTGATCAAATTTCTTCTCGATTCGATACATAATTGCTCGATCGGTAAAAAGAGATGCAAAGCACTTAATACAAGCCTCTTGCAGCTCTTTATCACCTTTAATATTGAGAAACGTTTCCTGTTGGCCAGCAAATGATGCACCCGGTAAATCTTCAGCCGTTGCAGATGAACGCACCGCGACGTCACAATTTTGTTGTTTATAATAATCAGAAAGCGACGAATACGCATCATCGATCTCTTTGGAAAGATCCTGAGGAATGCTTCCTTGCAAAATAAGTTGACGAATTTCGGTACCACGTTTTTTTAATTCATCTAAACTCGTTTGCTGCGTAATCGGTTTCAAAATTGCAGAAATTTTTTCTTTTAATTTATTGTGATCTAAAAATTGCCAATACGCGTCGGATGTAATTGCAAAACCATTTGGCACACGCAGACCTCGAGTAGTGAGCTGATTAAACATTTCACCCAAAGAAGCTGTTTTGCCACCCACTTTTGCCACATCGTCCATACTAATTTGATTGAAATAGCGTATATAGTTCATACTTTACTCTCATAATCTATAATTAATAATTTATGCGCATGAAACTTTTCTATCAAGAGCACAATACCTTGTAAAAAAATGTGTTTTTTTTACACTATGCACTAATTGTAGTACATCTTACTTCATTAACACTATTATCAAGAGAATATTATGAAAAAATTATTCGTTATTGCTTTAGCGTTCAGCGCAATCGCAATTCTTCCTGAATGCGGACGTAAAAAATGCTGCACAAAAGAGTGCCCTGCAAATGTTGTTGCACAAAATGAGCAAAGAACATCTGGGCCACTTTCTGAAAAAGAAGTTGGTTGGGATAAAGAAGACTTTGCATAAAAGATATGAGGGGCGAAAATTTCTCGCCCCTTAATTTTAACTTGAGTAGAATGAAACTCTGAAAATATTATTTCTTTTCTCGCTTATAGGTTCCGATCAATTGCGCAGTAGCAAGAACATGTCCTTTCATTGCCGCTTCCATTTGTGATTTTGTTGGCGCTGTTTTAAATTCTAGTTTTATATCAAGCGCATACAGTTTAAAAAAATAACGATGGGTGCCGCTTGGCGGGCATGGGCCATGAAAAACCAGTTTACCTTCATCGTTTATCCCTTCGCTGGCACCACTCAAGCGGGAAATAAGTACATGTTCCTCAAGCCGGCGAACCGTACCAGGAATATTATAAGCAAGCCAGTGCACCCAGGTTCCCATTGGCGCATCTGGATCATCAACGATTAAAGCAAACGATTTTGTTTTCTCGGGAGCTCCTTCCCAAAGAAGTTCGGGTGAAAAATCTTCACCATCACAGGTAAATCGCCGTTCAATGGCGCCCCCGTTTTTAAAAGATGGGCTCATTAACTTCATCGCTAAACCTCCGCTTGTCCAAAAACATACAACTATAAAAAGAAAAAACCGCAAAAAATGACGCAACACAGATTCACCTCCTTTAGTTTCTCATTTGCTAAAAGAGTTTATCACAGCGAGATTTTACTCATCCATATTTTTATACAAGCGCTAGATTTTTCACTGTACGATTGCTACGATTTGATTAAATTTGCTTAGCAGCCAAAAAGGAGAATTAATGATTAAAAAATACGGGTTTTTCTTAGCAGCGCTTCTTGCCCTTGTCGCGATTATTCTTTTTTATACTTCTGGAAAATTTAATCCCAAACTTGACGAATTAGAACAAAGTTGCCCGACCGGCATAGTGCAACCATCTGGCCATTCTGCAAACATGGTTGGACTCCAACCTGTGCACTACTCAAAAAAAAACTTTAACTTTTCAGCAATTAAGGGTTTAAGCGAAAAACAATTGAGTGAGCATAATACTCTTTATGAAGGATACGTAAATAAACGTAATGAAATTGCTGAAAAGCTCACCACCGTGGATCGCAGTAATCAAAATAGAACGTATGCGCCTTACCGCGCACTCAAACTTGCAGAAACCTATGCATTGAATGGCTCGCTCCTGCATGAGCTCTATTTTGAAAATATGAATAATGAACACTCATCAGTTGGATCAAAGATGAATGAACTTATAAATAAATCGTTCGGCTCATTTGCAGCTTTCAAAGAAGATTTAATGGCAGCAGCACAAGCATCGCGCGGCTGGGTGCTCACCGCCTATTCACTTGATGATCACTTAATTCATAATTATGTACTTGAAGAACATAATCAAACGGTACCCGTTTTAGTAATGCCTCTTTTGGTTCTTGACGTGTATGAACACGCATACATGATCGATTTTGGCATAAAAAGAACACCGTACCTTGATGTCTTTTGGGATCAAATCGATTGGAATGTTGTCGAAAATAGAATCAAAAAATGGGTTATTCCCTTTGCTCAGTCATAGGTTACATAAATGAGAAGAAATTGTTTGCTTCTAAGTTCACTGCTTATTACTAATCTACATGGAGGAAGAGAGTTTAGAAAGAAATCGACTACGAGCGTAGAAAGAGTTAAAAAATTCGCTCAGCTCTCCAATAATTCTAAAACATTATCCCTATCAAACCTTCATATTAGCGATCTTTCAGGATTGAAAGATTTAATTCCCGACGAATGTACATATTTAAATTTATCTAAAAATCATTTGAAAAACTGGGAACTAAAATCTTTTAAAGAAATCTTCTCTACCAAAGTAGAAACGATAAATTTAGAAGAAAACGATTTTACCAACATAACTGAAGATCAGTTAAAGCAGCTGAAAGAGTCATTTCCTCAATTAAATACGCTACTTCTCTCAAAAAAGCAAATGGCGCACTGGGATGCGATCCATCAAAAAGCCAAGCAGCTGAATATTTGGATAAAAACCTCAGGAAACGAGCGCCATCAATTACCTATTATTCCTTATATTTATTCCTCATCATATTATGGCGAAGAAGAACCATTTAGTAGCGACGGTCAACAAAGCCCAGAAAGCATCACGCTCAGCGACGAGGAAGAAACTGTTCCACTCCTAACCAATTCGACGTCAAGTGAGTCAAGCGATACCGACGATGAATAAAAACAATAAACCATCCCTGTTGTTTGTTACTTACGACGGAATAAGTAATTCCGTATTTGAAAGCCAAGTGCTCGAGCCATTGAAAAAATATCAAAACAATCACCCAGATTGCTCTATTCATATTATTTCATTCGAACGAGTTCCTAAAAAATTTGGAAACTATCACAGCCCATTCAAGCTCATCGTACTCAAAAAAATTCCGTACATTGGAAAGTTCAGTTTAATTCCTGCGATTATGCAATTAAAAAAAGTTCTCAAAAAATATACCAAATATTCTCTTATCGCTCGTGGGCCGTTAGCAGGATACATTTGCAAAAAAGCGGCGCAAAAAACCCGATGCGTAGATTTAACCATTCAAGCACGTGGATTATTGGCAGAAGAATATGCGTTCACGCACAAAGATATTCATTTTTTTACTAGAAGCTTGCACGCACTACGCACGCAATTGTATAAAAAACTAGAACACACTGCCTATGCACAAACAACCAATGACTTTCAGATTTCTATTGAAGCAGTAAGTACTGCGCTTAAAGATTATTTAATTAAAGAATACAAAGCGCCCGCGTTATCTATTTCAATCGCGCACGGAGATATTCCTTCTCAGATTTCTTCTGAAAAAAAAATCGCATGGAGAGGCACAACGCGTAGCCGACTTTTAATTGACCCACATGCAAAAGTATATTGCTATAATGGTTCTGCAAAGGCGTGGCAATGCCCGGAAGAAACGATTATCTATTTTAAAAAAATGCACGAGCTCAGTAGCGATTCATTTTTATTAATTCTAACTAACGAGCCAACCATCTTTGAGGCACTTTGCAAAAAAAATAGTCTTGCCGTAAATGCATATCGCATATTAAACGTAGCGCATAATGAAATCTACCAGTATTTGGCAGCAGCTGATGTTGGGATTATTGTGCGCGAACCACACATTATCAATTGGACTTCACGCCCAACTAAACTACTAGAATACCAAGCAGTTGGTTTACAAATTGTGCACAATAATACGATTGAAATGCTTGTAAAATAATTACAGTAACAATCCAGCAATAAGTGCCGATAATAAATTAGAAAGCGAACCGCCAAGTACCGCGACAAGCCCTAATTCGCAAAGCCATGGACGCTTTTCAGGAACTAATACGCCAATTCCGCCGATCTGAATCCCGATGCAAGAGAAATTAGAAAAGCCGCAAAGCGCGTACGTCATTATTATAACAAGACGATCAGATAATCCCATCTTCACCATTTCGCTATACGCGATCAGTTCATTGATGGTTACCTTTGTGCCCAAAAGTTGCCCTGCTTGCTGCGCTTCTGTTCCGGTAAAACCAAGTAAATAACCAAATGGCGCAAATACGTAAGAAAAAATATAGTTCAAACTTAGATGGGGCATACGAACGCCGACATCCGCTAAATAATAGTTAAGCGCTTCTGATCCAGATCCAAGAATAACGTTAATTAATGCAATGAGTGAAAGAAACGAGATCAGCATAGCGCCAACGTTTAAAGCTAGATACATTCCGTCTGTTGTACCAATCGCAAGCGCATCAAAAATAGTTTCGGTCGTACCCGCTATAGAAACTTGCGCACCACGCGATGTTTTAGGCTTTTCTTCTTCCGGATAAAGAATCTTTGCAATCAACATTGATCCAGGAATCGCCATCACGCTTGCGGTGAGTAAGTGCACCATTGGTACACCCATTTGACCAAAAACAGCAAGAATTGCGCCGCTCACCGTTCCCATTCCACTCACCATCACTACCATGATTTCAGATTTTGTCATGGTTGGTAAATAATTACGAATCAATAATGGCGCTTCTGTTTGCCCCAAAAAACTATTTGCTACGGCGCACAGTGTCTCAGCGCCAGATGTTCCCAAAAATGGTTGCACAACATGGCCAATCGCCCAAACAACGCGCTGGATAATACCCCAATGAAAAAGTGCAGCCATGAGTGCGCCAAAGAAAATAATAATTGGCAAAACCTTAACTGCAAAAATGAATCCCCATGCTTGAGACGGATCACCCAGATTGCCAAATACAAAAGAAACTCCCGCATCTGCACATTTGTACACAATGGTTACAATGTTTGCAATTGATTGAACAATGCGATGGCCAACCGATGTGCGAAGAGTAATGATGCCAATAATAAATTGCAGAACAAGGGCGTTAATAATTAATTTATAATTTATTGCACGGCGATTGCGCGAAAACAAGAACGCAATACCAAGTATCACGAAGATACCGATTAAATTCATGTATCGATTATATTCTAGAAGATAAGAAAACATGCAAGCTCCTGGGAGTAGAGAAAAGAGACTATTCTTCCAGTATAATGAAACTACTCAGGAGCTCAATCCCAAAAAATTATAAATCTCGACGACTAGCAAAATAAACTCCTAGAACGATTAACAGCACAAAAATCCCAATAGCTACTCCAAATTGAATTCCACGACTCAAATGATATGAATAACGCACAAAGTTGAAAACGATTGATAATACCGCTCCAAATATAAGACCAACCCCGACAAAATTAATTTTACGCGTTACTAAATAAGTACCAATCAAAAGAGCTAACACGCAAACAACGAGTGTGCCATAAAAATGAAATGATTCGTAAACTTGAATATCAAACTGGGGACGTGGATAGTACCATTCAAATCCGAGATAATTAATTACTGGAAACAAAAGACCGATTGCTAATGCAATTACGTTAAAAAGCAGATTCATTAATTCTCCTTAAAAATTTACAAGGAGAACTTATCTAATTAGATTGAAAAAAAACAAGAATTGTTAAATTGCTTTTGCGAGCGCTTTGCGCCGATCTTCTAGCCCTTTAGCTATCAGGGGCTGAATAATATCTTCAAGATCGCCTTCAATAACGCGATCCAACTTTTTGAGCGTCACTTCAACTTGGTGATCGGTAACGCGGTTTTGTGGAAAATTATACGTACGCACTTTTTCTGCACGCATACCGGTTCCCACCATCTCTTTTCGTTTATGACTTTCTTCAAGCTCTTGTTTTTCTCGTTGAGCCATTAAAAGCCGTGATTGGAGCATCTTCATCGCTTTTGCACGATTTTTATGCTGCGAGCGTTCCTCTTGGCATGCGACTGCGACGCCAGTTGGAATATGCGTTATGCGAACAGCAGATTCGGTTTTATTAACATGTTGCCCGCCTGCGCCGCCGGCTCTAAATGTATCGACGCGCAAATCTGCGGGGCTGATATTAAATTCTACTTCATCAGCTTCCGGAAGCACCGCCACTGTCGCCGTAGAGGTATGAACACGCCCTTGCGTTTCGGTTTTTGGTACACGTTGCACACGATGCACACCCGCTTCAAATTTTAAATGACCAAAAACACCATCACCTTGAATATGAAGGGTTACCTCTCGAATACCGCCCAAATCCGTTTCGCTCATATCCGCAAGAGAAACTTGCCATCCTTTTGATAATGCATAGTTTGTATACATTTTCATAAGATCAGCAGCAAAAAGCGCCGCTTCCTGGCCGCCAGTGCCTGCTCTAATTTCAAGAAACACTGAGCGATCATCAAGCGGATCTGGTGGATATAGAATATTTTCGAGTGATTGTTGTTCTTTTTTAAGCTGCTCTTCAAGAGAATGTAATTCTTCTTCAAAGAGCACTTTCATCTCAGCATCTTGGGTGGATGCCATTTCTTTTTGAGCAGAAGTTTTATCCGCTTCTATTGCTTCAATAGCTTTTTTTTTCTCAAGGAGATTCGAGAGCCGGGAATGCTCTTTCTGCATTTCTTGGCGCTGCGCATAATCAAGAGAAGGAGAAAGGAGCTGATTGCTCAGCTCCTCGTGTCTTTTTTTTAAGTCTTGCCAGGATAACTCCATAGCCGCTTATTTACCTTTTTTGAAACGCTTTTCGAATTTCTCAATACGGCCAGCTGTATCAACCAACTTTTGCGAACCGGTATAAAACGGATGGCAATGAGAGCAGATTGAAACGCTGATATCAGACGCAGTGGACATCGTTTTGAACGAGTATCCGCAAGCGCAGTGAGCTGTTACGTCATGAAGTTCTGGATGTAGTTCTTTTTTCATAATTTCTACCTGGAAATCTGAGGTTTTTTATTCACTGTCTTAGTATTGATCAAGTCTCTTTTTTTGTAAAGGCATTTACTTCGAACTGCCTTTTAGGATCTCTTAACTAACCTTAAGCATACATTGGATTTTCTATTTGTCAAATTTTTAATAATGCTTTGTGTAAAATTTGCCCAAAAAATTCTTTTTATTTCTCCAATTTTTCAGGACCAGGCAAAAAATTTGGGCTATGATATTTAACGCAATGGTCTTTAAAGCAAGTAAATTCGGGAAAGAAATATAAGCACTTTTTACAAGAGATTGCTTTTTTGTGTTCGATACCTTCATGAAAGCGTTTTACGTGCCAGCCATAGGCAGCCACGGACGCTATCTCTACAGCGATTGGGCAGATACCACAAGTCATTTGCTTGGGCCTGCTTGCGACTATTTGAGACCTAAACTTTTTTGTTATCTGCGCTACTTTTTCACTCTTTTCATTGTTTTGTTTTTCAAATAAAATTTTGGTTTCTTTTTGCTCAACAGTTTCAAATGCATATGGGTGTGCTGCTAGGAAATCATGAAACTGCTCCGGGTCCTGCTGAATATGCAATAAAAGATTTTCGTACAACTTTGTATCAACATTATTTGTTCTATTCTGGCCATCCATGCAACACAAAGGCGCAGAAAAGATTATTAGCCATGAAAAGAAATATTTTACGATATTCATCGATAATCTCCGCCCTAATGAGCGCCTAATAAGTTTCTATTTTTTACAGTGGTAACATAAATAAAGCCGCATTTTCTCAGATGAGCATCCATTGTTTTTAATCGTACCCCACAATGCTTGCATGGCTCGGCTTTGGTCAATACCGTTGTAACCGGAATATAGGGATAAAAATGTTGATAATCCGCAAGCCCATTAGGAGCAGGTAAGCGCTTTGCTTTTTTTTGAAAGATACTATCCCCCAGCTCTATCGATTCTGTAGAGCTTTCCAAAGAATCCTCAAACCAAGAATTTTCCATAGCTAATGAAGGTGCTGCTATAAGTAACATAATTAAGGGTAAAGAAATTTCCATTCAAACTGCCTTGATGCAATAAAAATCTAAATTCGTGACTAAATAGAGTAATCAACTACCCACCATGATGCTTTTTAATATGCTCGGATAACTTCATTATGCCTAAACAGCGATCGGAGCAGTATGGGCATTGCTTCAATCTCAATCTGATTTTTTTTTCATTGAAAACAACAGAATCAATTTGTTGATAATCATCTAATTGAAGCTTATCTTTTTGTGATTCATTTATTATTTGCGTCCAGTTTTGTTTCTCTGGTGATATTTTACCTTGCAAGCCCTTCAAAATAAGATAATCGGACTTCTTGGTATGTTTGTTTCGTTTCTTTTTTGCCTTAGGTTTTATTGAAGCATCGCTATTTTCTGTCGCTCTATCCAGGGCTACCAGGGGTTTGTTAAGGTCGCCCGCCTGCCCGTTATTAATCACATGCTTATCGCCCGGGAGCAAACCCTGAGCAGTTTCAGTAACTCGGTTAATCCATTCATCTACTTCAGCGTTGGACTTATCCATTGCATTTATCTGAAAAACTATCGCAAAAAAAAGCATCCCTATGAATATTTTTTTCATTAACCAACCCTTGTGTCATTTAATCTTGCATTTATGAATATCCAATGGCTTCAAAAGCCGAATCGTACTTTCCTTCTGATTACTAAAGAATATCACGCTTAAAGAAATTGGTCAAAAAAATAGATACAGATTGAATTATGATGCCTCATAATCGTGCATTTATAAAATAGCTTACTAGGAAATTTATACAAAATAGAAAACCCCCGACTCGCGGGGGCCAAGTTTTTTCCGGGGATATTCTAACGACCCAGAATTCTACGAAACTTAGATCACCTTCCCGCAACCATCAACGCTGGGGTCCTTCCTCCTCATCTACCTCAGGAATAGCGGCCAGGGAAGGAGTCCACGGCTGCGAATGATTTGCAGATGGAGGAAGTGGCACCCAGTTGATGCTTACTTGACCAGTAGCCGTTTGGGTGATTTGCGCTAGCTCAGTCACTCCCGTTTGTGGATTGATTCTCATAATGGGAGTAGCCTCCATACCTAACAAATATGCAGCGTTGACCAAAAGAGATGCAGCGAATACGATAATTCTATTTTTCATAGTAACCCGCTTAGAATTAAACCTTAAATTTTTTTTCGATTTTTTCCCATATTTCCCTTTTAGCGTCATATTTTTTTTTGGGATTGTTAAATTCATTTTGTAGTAATGGTAAAAGGTGCTCCTGATTATATTTCCTAAGGCTAGACTTAAGGTATGTACCTCTCCGCTTCGTAACTTTTCGTTTTGGTTGCTTTGGTGTTGTACCCGTTGATGGTTCTATACTCGATATTTCTCGCGAAGACAAACCAACAGGCGAGAACATATCCTCCCAATGACCAAGGTCGCTTTCAGGCCAGATATTTGACTCGAAGCATTTGCGTTCGAATTCTTGTTTTACAATTTCTAATTGTTCTGGGTTAAATAATTGATGAAATTTTGAGTGTGAAAAGTCATTCGGGTTGTCCATACAGATAATATTTATAGCTAGGAAAAGAGGAAACAACCTCAATAATATATTTTGCATACGGCGCCTTAAAAAATGTGTAATTTAGATAATTGATAACAACAAATATAGAGAATTCCTGTAAAACTTACGTCAAACCCAGAACTAACAATTTTGAGATGACTGCTCAGACATATAAAACGCGTGCCCTTACTGGACTTATTAGGGTGGGCAAACGTACATATATTTTTCAGATTATCTTGTTTTTTTCTTTAAATAAAGGGCTTTTTTCATCTCTAAAGAAAAAACGATCAATTAGAATACAAAGCCTTTTTTAATTTGCGGACCGCATATGCAATCGCATCCTTGGTTGGCGCAGTATCTTTTAATGGATCTAACATTGCAAAATCATGAACCGTGCCTTTTATCAATTTGAACTCGGTATTCACGCCCGCTTTTTGCAATTTTTCGGCATATGCCTTTCCCTCATCAAGAAGAACATCATTTTCATCGGTGATAATCAATGCAGGCGGCAAGCCATGTAGTTGTTTAATAGAAGCCCTCAAGGGAGAAACTGTCGGCATGCTTCGTTCAGTAATATGCGGCGCATAAGCATCCCAAAACCATTTCATAGCTTTTTTGGATAACCAGTAGCCATCAGCAAATTTATTATAAGATTGAGTATTAAAATCTGCATCGGTCACCGGATAGAAAAGAAGTTGATACACAAATGCTGGCCCACCCCTTTGCTTTGCCAATTGAGCTACAACGGTCGCCATCAGACCACCAACGCTATCGCCCGCGATTGCCATTCGTTTGGGATCGATTTGATACTTGGCAGCATTCTTTGCAAGGTAAGAAGCTGCTGAGTAAATCTGTTCTGTAGGAACAGGGTACTGGGCTTCAGGGGACGGAGTATAATTAATGAACGCGACAACAACATTTGCGTGATTTGCTATCTGTCGCACCAATCTATCGTGCGTATTTTTATTTCCCAGAATCCAGCCCCCTCCATGAACATAAACGACCGCAGGCAAAATACCTTTGCTGCCCTGTGGGCGTATTAATCTAACCGAAACCTCTTTGGTCGGGCCACCTTTAATAGTGATATCTTTTATGTCAGCGGGAATAGTGCCAACAGAACCCGCCTGAAGATCATCAAGCACTTTTCGTGCTTGCTCAACCGGCAACGTATAAATTGGCGGTCCATCATTCTTTGCTAAATTGCTTAAAAATTGAGCAACTTGAGGATCGAGGTTTTTATAATTACTGTTTTTTTCAACCCCACTCGCCGTATTGAACATTGAAAGCACGATAAAAACGGCAGCACCAATATGCAATGTGTTCATACGAATTCCTCACATTAAAATATTGTTATCACAAATTACCTTGATGCTAACAAAAAATTTCTTGCGAAGAAAACGATTAGAATTAACAAAGAGTGAAACGCTTACTATTCAACAAACGTTATTGCTTGGCCAATTTTAGCAGCACGCCCTGTTCTACCAATTCTATGGATGTAATCCTCATACGTTTCCGGCAGATCATAGTTAATAACGTGCGATACATCGTCAATATCAATACCGCGCGCAACCACGTCCGTTGCCAAAAGAATACGTACTTTGTCTTGCTTGAAAAGATCCAGTGATTTTTTTCTTTGCGATTGTGTTTTATCGCCATGAATTGCGACAACGTCAAATCCACGCTCACGCAGCATTTTTGCTAATTTATCGGTTGCTCGTTTTGTGCGTGAAAAAATAATAACCTTCTTGAACTCCGGCTTAATCAGAAGATCGTGAAGAAGTTCAATTTTGTTATTGTTGCCAATATGAAGTATATTTTGGTTTACATTTTCTGCAGATTGACGCGCCTGAATACGAATGGAAATAGGATCGCGTAAGAATGAATCCATTATTTTCTTTAGATCATTCGAAATAGTTGCCGAGAAAAATAATGAATGTCGCTTAGCTGGTAATTTCGAAATAATATATTTGATATCGTTAATGAATCCCATATCAAGCATTCTATCAACTTCATCAAGTACGATCGAAGTATAATTATTAAAATTGATGATGCGATTTTGTTCAAGATCCAATAATCTGCCTGGCGTTCCAATCACAAACTGTGGATTTTTTTTCAGCTTATCAATTTGAGCCATCATATTTGCACCGCCAATGCACAGCGCAGCATGAATGCCGGTTTTGCTTGCAAACAATCTCAGTTCTTCTAAAATCTGATCTGCTAATTCACGCGTTGGGGCAATAATTAATACGCGATTAGTTTTTTTTGTTAAAACATTATGAACCAATGGTATTAAAAACGAAGCAGTTTTTCCTGTTCCAGTATTTGCAGTTCCAATAACATCCTTGCCTTCCAAGATAACCGGGATCGCTTCATCTTGAATTGGCGTCGGATTTACATACCCTTTTGCAGCAACATTTTTTTTAATTTGCTCGTCGATTAAAAAATCGTTGAAGGTATTTTTAGGAACATAGGCAGGAGCTGAAGTTTGCTCTTCAACTTTTTTTATGAAAGCTGAGGGATCAAATTTTTTTATTGCTCTCTGAGGCCTGCCACCACCGCGCGAATGGCCACGAGATCCTTTATCTTTTGATGCGCCGCCCTTTTGCCAACTTTTTCTGAAATTTCCGTATTCTGACATAAATTCTCACAAAATCATTAAATTGTACCGTTGAGACTATTTTAATTCTAATTTTTCTGATCAGAAATGCATACATCGCAGAAAGAAATTGCCGTTAAAGAGCACTTTCAACTATAAGGAATGCCTAAATGGTTCGAAAATCCCAGGAGTGACTGTTTTTTTCGCTCAACTTTATCTATTGCAACCATAAAGAATTAGTATAGCGCTCTTTATTGCTTATACAAAGGGCTTCTTTACCAGAATAAATAACTACTTCATTTGCAACGCACATTAAATAGACTAAAATTACTCTTATGCTTTTTTGATAAATTAGTGCAAGCACACATAAACATTGATGAATCGTTCCCTCAAATTATGCATAAATCGATAAAGACCATCTGGGTTCTAACTACAAACTGAATTAATTGATTTTAACCATTCTTCATTGCTATTTTAAAAAAATCGTAGTTAGCAAAAAAGGGGGGCGATCTTTGAATCATTTGAGTCACGTAAAAACGGGCATCGCTTATTACATTGATACTATGGTTATCGATTATATACGGCGGCTCGGCAATGCAACCTCGCTAGGTTTATTACACCCGAAATGCCTCTTTTTTAAAGAGCCTTCGATAGACGGCATCATCGGTTATCGCATCGAAAGGGGTTGCCTCGTTGCTATTGGAGATCCGGTTTGCTCCTTGTCAGATAGAATGGCACTTGCACAAGCTTTTCAAGATTTTTGTAAAGACCAGAATAAAAAATCAATGTACGTCATGGTCTCTGAATCGTTTACTAATCAAATGTTGGATTGCTACAACGGATCAGCGTTTCAATTTGGAGATGAAATCATTATCGATCCAACGATCGATACTAAATCTCTCAGCGGCCGCAATGCTAGCCATTTACGGCAACGATATAGAAAAGCATTATCGAGCGGATTATCGTGCAATGAATACGATAATAATACCCCAGAAATAACACAAACGTTAACAGCTATAATGAAACGATGGACCGAAAACCGCAAAGGCCCGCAAATTTTTTTATTGCCATTGGAAGTTGCTTACGCATCAAGCAATCGATGGTTTTATGCAAAAAAAGATAATGAAATCGTCGCATTTCTCATGCTCAATCAAATAGGCGCACTTAATGGATGGGCACTCAATGGGACGATTATACTTACTCCCGAAGCACCAAAAGGTACCTCAGAACTTTTAATGATTTATACGCTTGAAACATTGCGCAATGAAGGATGTAATTGTCTTTCAATTGGGCCAGCGCTTTCAACCCAAATCGGCCGCATCGATGGATTTGGTTGGTTTTCCGAAATGCTTATTAAGTGCACATTAACGTCGGTACGAAACGTATTTAAAATGCATGAACGTCAAAGATTTTGGAAGAAATTCCAACCGCGCAAGGAACCATCGTTTCTCCTTTTTAACACCCCACGCGTTCGCTGGCAAGAGATTCATGCACTATTGCGTACGTTCAACGCCAGCATTTGATGATGCGCTTTGCGCGATAATGGTGGCAATCTGATCCATAATTTCTTCTTTATGCGATAACCAATGCTGAGACCATATTCTGTATACGTTCCATCCAAGTTTTTTTAATATTTCTTGCCGCATGCGATCGTTCATGCGAGCATTATACGATGAATGATACGATGGGCCATCGCATTCAATAGCCAATACGTATTTTTCAGAATTTTTCGGATCTACAATTGCAAGATCGATTTTAAATCCTGAAGCGCCAATTGCTCTATAAACAACATACCCTCTTTCTTCAAGAGTTTTTGCTACTTCATCTTCAAATGGCGTTTCAAAAATACTTACCTGATCTTTTTTTGCACCACGCAAATCAAATGATCTGGCGGAAGTTTGCGCATATTCTAAGTAATTTTTAAGCAATTGAGCACCGCGCGAATCATCATACAAGCGAATATCTGCACTGGTGATTGATGAGACGCAAATAAGCTCTTCTTTTGCGCGAGTTGCTGCAACGTTCAATCTTCGATAGCCGTGAACACCATTGAGCGGACCAAATCTATTATATACCTGCCCCGTCGATTTATCGCGCCCGTAACCAACAGAAAGTATAATGCAATCGCGCTCATCTCCTTGCACCGATTCTAAATTTTTAATAAAAAACGGCGATAGCTTTTCGCTTGATTCATCGAGTAGCGATTTGCATTCAGGATGTTCTTTCAACAATTGCTGTAATGCATCACGAATTGCGTTTTCCTGCGTTTTACTAAAACTAATAACGCCTAGCGTTTTAGCAGGTTCATTCTTCATTTTATCAATGCAGATTTGAGCCACCCGCACCGCTTCTCTTCTATTTATTCTGCCACCATCTTTTCCGCCATCAAACGTTCCATCCTGCACGTATTCAAATTTCACCGCATTATACGCTTTATGTGGATTTGGAAACGTTATGAGCTCGTCGTCATAAAAATGGTGATTCGAAAACGAAATTAAATCTTCATACTTACTGCGATAATGATACGAAAGCAACGAATGTGCTCCTGGCAATACTTCTTGCGCCGCCTGCAAAATACTTTCATAATCATTGTTAAACTCTTCATCGCTTTCTTCAATGCTATGCGGTGCTTGAAAGAAATCGGTCGGCGGCAACTGATTTTCATCACCAAAAATTACCACCTGCTTGGCGCGCGCAATCGCTCCAAGTGCATGCTCCACGCGCATCTGCGAAGCTTCATCAAAAATAACGACATCAAATTCTAATAGTCCAAAAGGAATATAGGAACTGACCGTAAGTGGACTCATCATCCAGCATGGTTTATAGTTTAGGAGCTCTGGGCCAATCTCTTGCACCAATTTGCGAATCGGCTTGTGCCTAATTTTAAGTTGGCTCTGATGAACAAGTTGTTTTTCAATCATTCCACTTTTTTTCTTTAATTTTTCTAATGCAGCTGCGTGAGCTGCTAAAATTCGTGCTGCGTTTTTTTCAAACGTTGCATGCTCTAATGTTTTAAAATCGACTACCGTTTGTTGATGTTCTTGCTGCGTGAATTTTTGTAATTCAGGAGTGCGTGCATAATAGGCATCAATCCATGCGCTCCACAGAGAGTGGGCAAATGCGGCAGCCGGATTTTTAATCTCAATATCTTTAGTTGCATCAAGAAACCATCCTTGCCCAAGTTGCTGCAATTGGCGCGCATAGTTTTGATAAGAGATCCATTGCTCGAGCCCACGCTTATCTTCGATTAATTTTTCAATTATCTGAATGCATTCTGCAAAAGAAAGCGGCGCTAGTTGGTCCGCCAATCGATTGGTGCCCACTACTTTTTCGAGATCGCTAGAAGTTTTTTCGTAATGCGTAAACCAATTTTCTAGTGATTTAATTTTTGGCCCACGCAGCATTTCTATTTTTTTGGTCAGATAAGTATAACGCTCTAATTGCCTCAGCAATTCGACATATTCTTGATGCCTCTTTAATGTTTGAGTTGCGCACCAATCTCTTATTTTTTTGCAATCACTATAATACGCTGAAGATACAAAACGAAAAACGCTTGCATAATTACTACTAAATCTGCGCGCGAGTTGGGAAATTCGCTTTGGATCTATTTTTTCAAAATCAATCCCTTTTTGCTCAAACGTTTTTTTGAGTACGTTTAATTCTTTGAGCGTACCGCACAATTGTGTGAGCGCATGCAAAGTTGTAATCGATTTATCATCCTCTACCAAAAGCTTTCCAGCGATCACGCACGATTTAAGCTCGTTTAACGCATGAAAATAATCGTCAGCAAAATGAGGAGAAAAATATTTTTTTGTGCACAAGTTCCAATAATAAAATTGCTCGCGCATGCGCAAAGGAAAAATTGGAGTCACTGCATTTAAAAGAACCATCGCTTGTTGATAGGTCGCACGGTCAATTTTAAGAGGATCGTTGCCGTTCCATTTAAATCGCGCATATTTATTTTCATTTTGGTAACGAGCTAATTGCCCGTGCACCCATTGAACCGATTGACCAAGTGGTTCAACTATCGTACCTAGCGTTTCAGCATATTCTTGTAATCGTTTAATTTTTTTTGCTCGTTGCGAAAATACACTTGATGCATGATTTTGTACTGGAAATTCTGCAACACTTTTTAATAGTGCTTCTCGATCCTCAATTATCGATCTTGCAAATGTTTTTTTGTCGGTACCATAATCAAATAATGATAAACATAATTTATGCAATCCTCGCTGCTTAAGGCGATCGAAAACAACCTGCAGTGCAACCTGCTTTTCACAAACAACTAAAACTCTTTTGCCCTGTGCTAAAAGATGAGCGATAGTATTTACGATAGTTTGACTTTTGCCAGTACCGGGCGGCCCTTGAATCGTGAGATGATTTTTATTCATCACATTTTGAATAACTGAAAGCTGACTTTTATCCGCATCCATGATGCTAAAATCTGTCGCTTCTCGCAAATGATCATCATAATTTTGATTATGAATATTGAGAGTTTTCTGCATTAATGGATCGTGCGAGCACAGGGCATTAATAACATCATGCTGTATAATCTTTTTTTTATGATCGTTCAGATCTTGGTAGATTTGCTGACCAGAAAAAAAGTAATGGCCAATTTGAATCTGATCGATGAGTTCAAAATCGACATGTAATTCTAAAAAAACTTTTCGAGCTTGTACAAGGAGTTTTTGGTATGCAGCATTTAGATTGCGCATTCCTTCTTCATTATCAAAAGTAAGCGGACTCGCATTATAGGTAGTCTCCAGCAAAAGGCTTACTGCTTTATTGAGTTGGACATCGCCAAACTCAGCATTATGCGTAATAACTGTTTTTTTCGGACTTTTCTTTTCTTTTATGAAGATCGGCAGCAAAAGCAGTGGGGCATTATATTCATGTTCGCCATTCGATTTTACAAATGAAGCGTTACTCCATTTAACTCTGCCAAAAGTCAAAAATAGGGTATGCAAACCGTGTTCTTCAAAATCACGTTTTGCAGCCAAACGCATCATATTAAGAAACTCTATCAGTTTTTCACCCTGAATGTTGGTTAAAGAACCTTCTGTTTCTCTTTTTTCTTCGTGCAAAAGCTCTTGATGCGAAAATTCGATCGATAAATTATCGAGCGCACCAAATTTATTGAGAAACGAGGGCAGATCATTCTTGAACGAAAGAAGCTTTGCACTTGTGGGTGTTTTAAGTAATCGATTACGGCGCGAAAGATCGACCGCTTTAAGCGAATATTCAAGCAATGTATTGAGACCGTTGTTCATAACAAACCCTTGGAAAGCACACAAAAAATAGGCTTTATCTTAAGAAAATTAAGCGTGTAATTGATCGGAATTAGTTAAAATTGATGTGCCATATCCAATACCCCCACCCAGAAGAAATCTGACGCTAAAAACCGAATCCATTTAATAAAAATACTTTAAATTAATATCTGTATTTTTATGGTATCATAATTGCGTTTTTTTGTAAATTGCCAACCACAGCCAAAAAACTATTTTTATTCTATATTTTCTATTTGAAAACAGCTAGGAGGCCAGATATGGAAACTTAAAGAATTCAGCCCCCCACATGGTTTACGGGGCGACAAGAAGAAATTACTCGACAGGAAAATTGAAATAGCTTTCAGGGTTATCTGCAGGAAATGGCTCATTCACCAAAGTAAAATGCCACCATTCATCCGCATAGTTTTCAAAACCGTGCTTTTCCATAGCTTTTTTTAAATAAGCTCTGCGTTCCTTAAATTCGGGCTCGATAAGATCATTTTCATAATGAGAAGCTTTATCAAATAAATCGAATGATGAGCCCATATCGAGGGTACCGTCATCTAGGATTGTTATGGTAAAACCATCTAGTAAAGTCCTTTGTTTTTCTCTGACCTCATGAAGCTTTTTATCAGTTTTTATCAAAGTTAGATCGACCGTGCTGCCTCTGCTGTGACTTGAAGGACCTCCGACGTATCCACATTCGAAAACATCCCCTTTACTTATTCGGGGGTAGTACCGAGATTTTGTCACCTGAGAATGAACATCCATGCCCCATTCAATAAAATGATCAACCGCTCGCTGAGGGCGATACGCATCGTAAACTACTAAACTATAGCCATCCTTCCTCACGTCTTCTTGAACTTTTTTTAAAGCATCAGCAGCTTGTTTTGTGAGAATCACGACAGACTTCATATAGCCAGCAAGCGTTTTCCCTACAAAGTTTTCATCAGAAAGGTAGCGCAAAGAAACTTGAATAGTTGGATCCACATCGTGCAAATAAACAAATTCTTTTGGCCGGACATTTGTTTGCACCATGGTAAAACAGGAAGCAAATCCAACTAAACAACTTAACGCTAAATACAAAAAAGATTTTTTTGGTTTGAAGAAAACCATCCAGAATCCTTTAATGAAATTAGATTAGAACGAAACGCCGACACCGCCTCTTAAATCAAGCCCGCCAACATTCATTTTTGTTCCATGATTCGATTGTCTTGGGAAAAGATAGCGAAATGCAGTTGTAAAATTAAGGCAACGGCCAACAGGATAATTAAATCCGATTTCAGCCTCGCCAATTCCCTTAACCTTATTTGAATGGCCCAAATAGCTTTCCTCTCCAATCCAAACAAATCCACCACCCAAAGAGGCATAAAGGCGCAAGCCGCTTTTAAAATCATGTATTTTACGCAGATAAAAAGTTACCGGTACTTCTTGCAAAAAGGTACGGCGTTTGAAAAACGTAGTGTGCCCCACCGCTAACCAATAACTTACTTTTGCGCCCAATGCCCAGCTTCGCCAACGATGATACGAGAAATCTGCAGTTACAATATTGCCCATTCCAGGGCCGTACACTTGATTAAAAGTGTGATCGCTCTGTTTGAAAACATACCCAGAAGAAAACGCTGCCATATAACATGCTTCTTGCATACAAAACGCATCACATAGACTGCTTTGCAATCGTAATGATGACGAAGCTAAGAATATAACAAGGAAAGCGGATACTATTTTTTTCATATTCAACTCTAATTTTTTGGTACAAATTTTCTTATTTTAACCACATTCTCTCAAGAATATCTAAGATGGTAACCGTATTTGATGTGTAGTTTGAAACGCATGCAAGTCTACCATCAGAAGATATTGCAATCGCGTTGGGCGATTGCCCCACGTCTAACGTCGGAGGAATTAACGTGTTAGTTTCTATATCAATAATATTAACGGTGCCCTGCCCAGCAGTTAAATCGGTAAAACTTGAGCCTGCATAAAGCGTATTATAATTTGTAACGTATGCGTAACGACCGTTTGGGCTAATGGCAATTCCCGATGGTTGTATTCCAACTTTTATGGTAACGATGATCGAATTTTTAGTTAAATCAACAACGCTCACCGTTGTGCCAAACGGGAAAAAATTATTGCTGCCAAAATTTGTTACATAAGCGAACTTACCGTTGGCCGTTAGTGCGATATAAAACGGCCCAGAAAAGCCTGGAATCGTTCCAATAACAGTATTAGTTGTCGTGTCTATAATACTCATCGTGCCGGTGCCGATATTGCCATCAACATAATTTACCGTATACACAAATCTTCCATCGGGGCTTATTGCCAATGCTGCAGGAGCTGCAGCAGGCGGTACAGGATTCAAGGTAATCGTCTGAATAATAGTATTTGTATCTAAACTTACAACGCTGACCGTATTTCCATTGCCACTGCCAACTCCCTCAGGCCCACCATAATTATTAACATAAGCGGTTCTCCCGTTCGGGGTGATGACAAATCCGGATGGCCCATCAAAACCGGTTATCATTCCGATATCAGTATTTGATGCAATATCAATAATGCTCACCGTGGTGCTATTACTATTGGTAACATATGCTTTTGTTCCAGCTGCATTGATGGTAATCGTATACGGTTGATTGAACGTAGCACTGAAAATAGTATCTTGAAGTAAAAAAGTTTCTAAATTGATAACGCTGACCGCATCTTGCCCGGTAAACGTATAATTATTATTATCCGCAACGTAGGCAAACTTATTATCCGGAGTGATTGCAAGCCCCGCAGGAGTTACACCTACAGGCACCGTTGCTAAAAGACGATCTGGGGAAATATATTTTGCATGTATCGGTGAAATAAGAAATAGAAAACTTAGAAAAAAATATTTTTGGATTTTTGCTCTCATCACATTCCACTCTCGAAAGAAAGTACGACAATTATTTTTGATCCATCGTAAAAATCATATCGGTTAAAGTCAACTTGGTATTTGAGTGATCTTGAAAATCCGCAATTGTTTAGATTTCTAAAAGATACTAAATTTAAAATATATAAAACTAACAACTATATTTTAGTTACAGAGGAATTCGATGCGCCGTTTATCACATTCCAGTGCAAAACCGTCACTTTATGATAAAGAATCTAAAACATACGATGCTTTCAATGAAGAGAATTCCAAAACAATAAATGAGTCGATTGAGAAATTGCTTAGAAAATACAAAAGAAAATCGGTGCTTGATTTAACGTGTGGCACTGGATCACAAGTTTTTTGGCTTGCAAAGAAAGGATACGAGGTTATTGGAGCAGATATAAACTCAAAAATGCTGAAAATTGCAAAAAGCAAAGCAAAACAACAAAAATTAGAGATAGAATTTTTCAAAAGCGATATGCGAACAGCGAATATCGGTAAATTTGACGCCGTTATCACGATATTTAACGCAGTAGGCCACCTTACAAAAAGCGATTTTGAACAAACAATACGCACTGTAAGCAACAATTTACAGCCTGACGGCTTATATATATTTGATATATTCAATGCACAGTACTTCCAGAAAGACAATAACATCACCAAGCTGACAATTGATTGGCAAAAAAAAGATCGCAACTCAACATCACGAATTATTCAATATAGTACGATAAATGAATCCGGCGTTTTATCTTCTTTTACAACTGAAATCCTTCAAAAAAATTCCGAACCTCTGAAGGTACGAAAGTACGCCATCACTCTTCAAATTTATTCATCTGATGAACTCAAAGAAATGCTGCATAGAAACGGTTTCAAAGTGATAAAAAAATGCGCAATTGACGGGTCAAGATTTGACGAAAATAAAACTGATAGAATTCTTATGGTAGCAAAAAAAATCTGATAATCATAAAGTTGAGCTTCTCGCCTCCTACTTCGTCTTAGATGAGCCGAGAGCTTGCTCATCAACTATTTCTTGTACTAAGATGCAGAATGATCAAAAGGCGAGGAGAATTATGATATTTTTTGATTCGGTATTATTGTACATCAAAGATTTTATCGCAGCCATCGGCGTCGTAGTAATCACTATTGGGGCAGTGCGCTCTGTTTATCAATTGTTTCAATTAGGCGATCGCAAAAAAAATATTGATGCCAACCAAATTCGTTTGCAATTTGGCAACAGCGTGATTCTTGGGCTTGAATTTATGGTGGGGGCAGATATTGTCGGCTCATTAGTGCAACCAGATTATTATAATTTAGGTTTGCTCGCGATTTTGGTACTTATTAGAACAATTCTCAGTTATTTTTTGAATATAGAACTTGAAGCATTAACGCCCCAGCAGCGCCAAGCGCTTAAATAGTTTCTTTTATTCATCCCCAGCCGAAGAACAATTTTATTCACCATACAATTTTGTTTTTAGAGTTCGATTTACTAAGTATCCTACTCCTATGCCACAAATACCTAACCCGATTTTCTTAAGGGAAATTGCATCTGGAATGCTCTTTTCACTTTTATACTTTTCAGCGCACTTGAGAGCATAGCGATCTTCAAGTGCTTTTATTTGGGCTCCAGCCTGATGGAGAATTATGCTTTCTTTGCTTTGATATTCTTTCTTTATCTAAATGAAACTTAAAAATATTATTTAGCTAGTTTTTTGTTTTTCTAGCTCTTTAAGAGCCTCTGGAGAATCTTGTAGAAGTGCATGTACGATTTCAGATTTACGCGCCTTTAACTGGTATTCAATATATGTCGATGATTCCCAGTATTCTTTGACATATTCTTTGATTGCACTATCGATCTTTACAATTAATTCGTTCGTTTCCATTTCTTTACCAGCTAAATTATTTACAATATCTGTTTTTTCAATAAAGTGGCCAAAATCACCCAATTTTTTATTTACAACATCTGCACTGGATATTTTATAAGCAAAATTTTGTGAATTTACACTTAATAATCCACACGCAATCAAGAAGCTATGCCGCATACTATCTCCCTATCATTTTTCATAAGTTGATAATCGGACTATACTAAGTGGGGATAGTTATTGCAAACCTTCAATAACTGCCCACATTCAAAACGAAGAACTTATCCACCATGTAGATAAAGAGAAGATAATGAAAATGAGGGTGTTAAATACGTTCTTATTAACTATTCAGTTTAATTTATATGCTCACTATCACGAAGAGCTTAGACTCGGCCTTATCCTTACTTCAATAGGTGTAATCAGCGCAAAATATACAGTAAGAAATGCTAAAGAATGGTGGCATCAACGAAATAACGCCAATGTGTTAGAACAAGAAATCATTAAACAAGGAGGAGAACTTGTAAATGAATTCATACATGATTATGCAAAAACGGAGCACCTTATCAAATTAAAATTCCCTGAAAAATGTTTATATAAAGATAGAATAAAAATGCAGCAAACATGGAACGAGTTATGTTCAGCTAAATATGCCCAGGACTTATCAGCAGACATTTTGATGTTCTCCATTCCATGCGGGATTCTGGGTGTAATTGGATGTGGACTGCTTTACGATTCGTTCAAGAAAATAGTTTTAAAATAAAAAGAGATTACGATAGCAAAGTATTTTAGCTATCGATGATAGTATAAAACTGGCGGAGCTGATGGGACTCGAACCCACGACCTTCCGCGTGACAGGCGGACGCTCTAACCAACTGAGCTACAGCTCCCTAAATAACCAAAGAGAAGTGGCTCCGCGGGCTGGACTCGAACCTTGCCCATAACAATTCTTTCTTTTACGCAGTAAAAGCTCATTATTTTTTAATATAAAATTTCACAGCCAATATTAATTTTTTTGTTCATAGCTTTCAACGTATGCGTTGTTTCATTGAATGACCCAATAGTAATTATATGCAAAAAAAATCTACAGGAGATTTAAATCATATAATTATATTTTAATATTTAGAGACTAATTTTTATCCTGCTTAAATTATCCTTTAAATTAGCGGTAATAATCCCCACAAGAATAAATTTCACATATTCAATGCTATTATCAAATAGCCATCAATTTAACGATAGACCTTACCCTTAAACAATTCTCTACCTATCTCTTAATTTCAACTTTAAAACATAATAAATTATTTCAATTATAAAAATTGACACATCGCTGGTGATCGCTACAATTGCTGGTGAAACGACTAGAAAGAAATAGCCAAAACGATTAAATCATACTTACATAGGAAGATAAAAATGCAAAACTATTTCAAGCAACCTCTCATTCTAATAATATTATTACCCCTTGCCTGCCAAGGAATGAATCAACAACAAACTATTAAACTTTCGTTGTTAGCTTCACATAAACTAGGCGCCGTTCAACTAGAGAAAGACGATAAAGGTTTTCATATTCTGCAAAACGGCAAAAAGACACCAGTCAATTCTTACGACGTAGATCCACTATTACGAAAAATGAATTGCGACCAGCTTAAAGCATTTCAAAAACATGGATATGTTACAGGAAAAAAATTAAGCAACGGCGAATATACTATTAAGGCGCATGTTCGCGGCAAAGGCGGCGGAATCGGCGGAGCTTCAGCTGGTTTTTATTTAGGAAAATTTTCTGTGTATTTTGTTGGTCATGGCGCCATTCTTATAGCAGCTGCTTGCACAGGCCCTGCCTTCCCAGTAACTTTTAAAGCATTAGAACTAACTCTAAGCCCAGCTATCGAAGCTGCCAGCAATACAGTAGCGATTGGATGTGGTGTTATAGGTGGAACAGCTACAGGGCCTGTTTAAATATGAATATAGATGGTAAGCGTCGAGCTAGATTTAAGCAGAATCTGTTGGCGATCTTATATTTATCCGTCATCCAGACATGGTTGAACTTCAACTTCCCAGCTTTTACTCAGCTGGGAAGTCCGCTCAGCGATCTTCTAAAGGTCATAATGAGTATTATGTTTATTTTTGGCTACATAATGATACTTGTATTTCCCCATGATCATGTACGCTCAATTAACTTGGAATTTCTAGACGATTTTCCCGACCCAATTCTTTTTAAGAATATTTTTAAAGTGCTTATGCTCATTGTAGCTAACGCAACATTTATTTATCTTTGGTATACCGATTTTCATAGAGTACCATCTAAGTGGTATTTTATATGGTACGTGCACAGCGTGATTGCGCTATTCATAATACATAGATCTGTTCGAAGCTATAAGAATATAATATGAATATAATAAGAGATTTCCTAGAAAACATCTGCGCAATGCTTACGTTCGCTGTCATTAATTCAGTGATGGGCGCATATTTTGCGGGAAGGCAAGTAGATCTCATCGCAGAATTTGCTAATGCCGCTACTATAATTGCCCTAATTCTTATTGCGTTTTCCATTTCGTTATATAACTGGAATTGCTCGCGCATAAGAAACTCATGAGTCGGTATCTTTCTCAATCATTCATAGTTGCGAGAAAAGCATTGGATGTAAAATGCTTGGCAAAATCAATTAGTTTATTCGATTACAAAGGATCATCATGATTTACAAAACAATATTTTTAAGCGCGCTTTTAGTCCCAGCCATCACTTATGGGGATATTGATACGGATATACTGCAACTGAAAGAGATTATCTTTCAAAAAGAGCTCGCGCTTTCAAAAATCGCAAATGAAATTGAAAAACAAGAAGAGCTTATAGAATCCATGATCTCCAAAACTATAGAAACTGCCGCAAAAGTCTACAGGTCATTAGGTAGTGAAGAAGAAAAAAAAGAGTTGTGTAAAAAGCTAGATGAAATCGAAAAAAAGTGCGAAAAAATACTTGAGGTTCGTAATGTTAAAAAATTTCTTATGGATGAACTCTTTAATGATATGACCGATCAAGCTGATAGAATTGAAAGAATCAAATCTTTGTTAATTAGAAGAGTTATTGAAAAAGAAATATTAAAAAAGATGATTCGCGATTATGCCCAACCTTTTGAAGAATTGGTTAATATGCATCTAGAATTGGTTGAATTGGAAAAAATACTTGCAGCGAAAGCATAATATGGAATTTATAAATACAAAAAATTTTAACCTTATTAACATTTTTTTCATCTTGGTTTGTCCTTATAGTTTTGCAATTGTAAGACACGAAATGCTTACTCTTGTCGAAGGAATGAAAGAAACAGCCGACATATTTACGGGTAAAATTGCCTCTGCAGCGCCAGATATAGGACTCAATGCAGCGAAAGAATTAGCTTCCGCTGGAGTAGAATCTTCCAAAATAGTAGTTGAAGGCGTGAACAATGCTGCAAAAATAGGTGCTCAATCAGTTGATAAACTCGCTGTTGCCGGGCAAATTATAGGCGTGGCTGCGGGAGTAGGTATTTGTATTCTTGCAGCAACGCAAGTATATACTGTTGGCAAAGATATCCATTCATATCTTAATCCAACAGACGAGGAAATAGACAGACAGCTCAAGGCTCGCGAAAGCTTTGAGGCACTGCACGCAAAAAGAGAATTTAGAAAGTGCATCATGCAAAATCATAATCATGAAAAAAATGAGTCTGGCCACCCTGTAGAGTGTGAGCAGTTAGCAAAGATGTTTGCTGCAATGAGTGGAAAGCTAGCACTTGATGAAATGACAGCGACATTTAAGAGCATTTATGCAAAATAAATATGCTAAAAAAAATATTTATTTTACTGATATGTACATGTTCACTTATCGCAAATAACGACGATCCTAATCAGTTAACCATGACAGATAAAGTCATTCTTGGTGCCGTAATCGGAACTGCCGTCGTGGCAGCGTCGGTAGTTGCTGCACCGCTCATATTACCTTCTGGTACTATCGCAGCTATAAAAACCGCACTTGGGGCTGCCGCGGTTAAAGCTTCTGCTGCTGGTGCGACAATCAAAACTGCCACAACTGCAGCGGCTGTTAATGCGAGCGTAGCTGGGGCATCTGTAAAAAGTGCGGTAGCAGTAGCCGCACCTATTGCAGGAAAAGTAAGTATTGGATTAGGTGCAATCCAATTAGGAACTCCATATCTTCGTCCTCATATTGCACCAACTTCTGAAGATAAATTAAAGAAATTGGTTGATGAAGAAGCTTCTGAGATTCTTAGTGCTCACAAAAAACTAAACGATTGTATAATTAACAACAAAGATAATCCTGAAAGCGGTGGCTCAACTACTTGCGAAGCCGTAGCGCGGATGGTTGCGATGATCACATTAAAGTAGTTTATCATAATGAAAAATCTTACGAACATAACGGACATGAAATATTTCAGAAAAAACACTCCGTATATCACTAAGGACGATGCACTATTTGGGCTGAAAATAGGCTTCGGGTTAGGCCTTTTTGTGCTTATTTTGCATCTGATCGGCATTGATATACCCTCGCATTACCAGTACGCAATAGGTAGCTTTGTTACTATGCCTTTCGTAAGGCACCGGAACCGATTGAAAAAAAAGAATTTAAAGAAGTGCATCGATGAATAATAAAAAAATCTTCCGCTTCTTGGAGCTTTATCAAAAATCACTTGAGAAACAATTTAGGATCATTGGTGCAGCAGCAGTTGGTATGTCGTTTGGTTATTACGGACGAGTATTGCTTGGCTACACAATCGAACCGGTCGATACGCCTCTTATAGCATCCCTTGCGCCATTTATATTGTTTTTTGCTTTTGGTGGCCCATTATTCGACTATTGGATGAATCAAGACTCACTTTAGCAATCAGCATGCAACGCCTTTGTAGGCATCATTGTGCACCTTTCAAACTTTCCAGATGGAATAAGCTTGAAGGAGCTGCTTTCTTGTTCTAGTCTTTCTTATAGTGCAAATTGTCTCCGTTATACTTTACCGCAAAGACCGTAATGATAGAAAAACCATCACCGGCAAACCAATGCATTATTGATTGCCTCAACAATTATTATGGCATCGAAGCTGTTAACATAATACCTCTCCCCTTAGGTGCCGATATCGATGCATCTGTATATAAAGTTCAGTCGCCCGATCACTTATCTTATTTCGTAAAGTTAAAGCGAGGCCATAATCAAGATATAGGTGTTACTATTCAACTACGGCTTCACAACGCTGGAATTCAAGAGATTATCTCCCCAATCAAAACTAATCATGATCAAGCAACTCGCCATATCGATAATTTTACACTCACTGTATACCCATTTATCGAAGGCCAAGACGGATTTGTCAGCAATTTAACCGATCAACAATGGATCACGCTCGGAAAAGCGTTACGTCAAATTCATGAATTTGAAATCCCACCATTAATCAAAGATCAGCTAAAGCGTGAAGTATATTCATCAAAATGGCGCAAATCTGTCCGTGCAATCTTTGAGCATATTGATAATGACCCAATCGCCGACCAGATAGCCGTGAAATTAATAATATTTATGAAAGAACATAGAGAAGCTATTGAACGCTTAGTAGACCGAGCAGAGCAATTAGCTCAAAAGATACAAAAGCAATCCCCTGAATTTGTACTTTGCCATTCAGACATTCATGCTGGCAATGTATTGATCGCAAAAAATGGCGCTCTCTACATAGTTGATTGGGATGCGCCGATTATGGCGCCAAAAGAACGCGATCTTATGTTTATCGGAGGAGGGGTCGGCTATGTTTGGAATAATACTCGCGAAGAAGAGCTTTTTTATAAAGGTTATGGAAAAACAGAAATCAATATGGCAATTCTAACCTATTACCGGCATGAACGAATCGTTGAAGATATTGCACTTTATGCTCAGGAATTACTCTTAACGAACCATGGTGGTAAAGAGAGACCAGTTATGTATAAACAATTTGTTGGTATGTTTGAACCCAATGGAGTTGTGGACATCGCTTTCACTTCGGATAAAAATTTATAAAAAATCCAGTGGATGCCAATTGACGAGCGTGTTCTAAAATTGTTAGAACTCAAACCTGAGATCTTACTATATGGGACTTATCAAAGACAATGTTGCAAGCAAGGAAGCTCCAAGAGGTCTGCAGATTGGCCGCAGGCATTTATCAGGCCCGAACTTTTAGATACTTAACTCCCAACAAGGAAAAGAAGCGATAGGAGCTCTTAAAAAAACTCGCTGCTTAAACTGAAATATTATGTTATTTTGCTTCGGGCCCTATCATAGAAGCTTTATAAACGCCATTGTTTAACTCTTTAATTTTGCGATAGAACATGTCTCTTAATAGTAGTTGTTCTTGCACACCTTGATGATCACCATTCATATTTTTAACACTAGAGCAATAAATATGAAGTTCCTGGGCAATATGTTTTTTCAAGAATAGATAAGGGATACATTTTTCTAAAAATCGGATCGCATTTTTTCTCGAAGTTATGCTAAATCGAAAAGCAAAGCCCTGTGTTGCTTTTTTAGCTATAACTTTGCACATGTTACCTCCATTAAAATTATTCATAATATGATAGATAGCAGAGCAGTCAGTCATAGTTAATAAAATAGTAGGTGTATAAACCGGGCTTTTGGATGATCCAGTTTTTCTATTCTCTTTTTTAAGAGAAAATGAGCCATCAGTATCCATTAAACCCGCAACATATGACCAAAACAGCTTGCCATTTGAATCTTTACGTTTTAATTCATTAAGGAGCTCACCTTCTACGACGGGTCTTTCATTATAGAATTTCATCTTCAAAAAGGCCTTTTCTCTTCTTGCTAATAATGTATCAGATAATCTGTTACTTCCACGAACAAATGGATTATTGATAATATAAGTGCGTAAATGAACAGCTCTTTTGTGTTTGACAATCAAATATGGAATAACTCCTTCAAGAAATGGTAAACACTTCGTGCTTTTTTCCAGCTTCCATTGATAAGAAGCTAATCTTGCTGAACCATTTTTTGCTATATATTGCTGGCGAGTACTTTTACTGCCGCCGAACTCGGACCGAAAAACATTAACTATATCCTGATTCGCATTAGCGAATTGAATCATTGGATAATACAGAGGAGATACCGAAGAGTGAGACGTTCCTTTAATTAAAGAAAAACTTCCGTCCCCATCAAGCGCACCTGCAAAGTATGCCAATTTAATTTTATTATTCATGGCATTTGTATAATGGGTCAACTTAGCATTTTTTTGAGATGCTTGTTGTTGAGACGATGATTTGCTCATATTGAAAAAATTAGATCTGCAATCGTTTTATAGCTGAATGAGTTATAACATCAATTCTTATTCTCTTAGAGAGCTTTGCTTTGATGCAAATTGTTTCGTATGCATAGTTAACTCACTAAAATATTTACATGATTTGCATTTGGCACTCGCTATAGGCTGATCGTCTTCTTGTAAGCATTTCAAAGCGTCATCGATTGTCTTTTGAACCCATGAATCATCAATTTGATGCGCAAGTAGATGTGGTTCAAATTCAAGATTCCAATTGAATGATTCTTTGTTAACGACAGCGTTACAGAAAAGCAAATAGCTAGTTGAGGAAACTGCATAGTTATTTTTTTTTAATATCCAAGCGTAAAACTCAACCTGCTTTTTATATTCTTTAAGGTATTGAATGTTGCTGAAGTCAGGGTAAACGACAGGAATAGCAATTGTTTTATGCTCTACAATCGCTAGTTCTTTCTTATCGTTGATCCATATATCATCTACCGCGCCACTTACAAGGCAATTCTCCCAAACATTTTGAAATTGAATACCATATTTCTTTCTATCTTGCTCGGACCAACCCGTTTGCCATTTCTTTAATTTTTTATGTCGCAAAGGCTTAAGAATCGGGTCATCTGGCATAACAGGATGAGCATTGCCTTGCGCACGGAACTTATCAAATTCTTTTTTCAAAAGAGAATCAATACCTTTTGTTATTGCGAACGCTTCTGCATCGATGACAGGTCGCCTAACTCCTAATTTTTTGGCATTGAAAAAACATCGTTTACAGTCCATAAATATTTTTATATCCGACCAGCTCAATTCTCTACGAATTGGCACCTCAAAGGTGGCAGCAGCTTCTTCTTCTGATGTGATCCCATAAACCGATCGTTCAAACTGCCTTCTGTCTTGCTTACTAATAAATTTTTTCCCAGTGTGATCAAAAAACTCAAATTCTATAAAGTCTGCCGTTTGATCATAAGGCTTGGAAATTTCTTTATGCTTTCTCTTTGGACCAAATAATTCTGCCTCCGTCGCATCATTCGACGATGCAACTCCAATTAACATCTCGTGTAAAATTCTACGAAATAAAAAGACTTGTGGAGAATTTTGCTCTAAAGGATTTTTATTTTTTTCTTTCGGTAAAACTATTTGAGATGTCCGATATTGGCCGGACTGGCTATGCGCAAGCACTAACGTTATCTTAACCGATCCATCTTCATGCTTATCAATCGTTTGTTCTATAGAAAGTCCCTGTTTAATTAAAATATTGGAATTTTTCTCTACCAAAGCCTTATAGTCAGCCTCAGGATCTGTATTTGTTAAAATAATGCCCGACAAGCCATCCTTAAGAGCTTCAATATGTGCGCAAATTAATTCTTTTTGCTCAGTAGAGAGAGGAGGGCGATTGCCAATAGACATTTTGAATCCTTCATCATTGTATTAATAAAAATTCCCAATTTGTTGATCAGTCAAACAATATCCATCTGTAACCGATATAATCAAATTATCTTAAATACCGTAGTTGAGTATCGCAATTGTTGAGCGGAGCTCTGAAAAAAACACAATTGGCTATCCTTAACCTTACTAACCTAGATAAATTTAACCCCCATCATGGTACAGATTTGCGCTGTGATGATCATATCCATACTAGCGAAGTACAGGCACAAGTCAAAAAAATACATTTACGCGACAGGGGCCGCCCAAGAGATAATTACAATTGAAAAATTTAAAAAACTTGGAACTAAACTAGACATAAGCCCATTCAATTTTGCTTATCCCTAAATTAAGGTCATCTTGCTAGGGGTCTTTCGTCAAACTAGGGGAGATCTCAAATTTAAAAATTAATTATAGATTCAAGAACTTCTTACACGCTCACCATGGTTTATTGCTAATAAACAACCAACCACCTTTGCCTAAATTAAAACCACCTAACGGATAAGCCCTATCCTCAATGATAATGAATATATTTTCAAAGCTATTACTCAACTGGTTATTTTGTTTCAATAAATCATATGCCTCCCGATAGTCACTGATGTCCAGCAGCGGATGCTCGTTGTATATTCCTAGCCATTTCCTATGGCTCATTTTCTTATATTTCAATTCCTTGCTTGTGATGCATTCTAATAATACAGATTGAGCGTTCAATGAAAGATTGCCTTCCAATGCTGGATTGCTAGAATTTAAAGCAGCACCATACATTAACCTGAGCGGAGAATACTCTGGGCTGTCTTTATAAAAATCTGTAGAAAAAGCTTCTAATCTTTTATTTTTCCTGCATACAATGCTTTCCATTTGGGTATTTATCCTATTCTGGAATCTCGATTTTAGCGCCTCGTTAATGTCTTTAAAAAAAGCATCATTAAATTTTTTTATAAGCCAATCAATTGTTAAATTAATCGTTTGACCGGGCAGAATCCATTCACTAACAAGACCCTCTAAGTACAGGGCACCGCTCCGCATAAGCGCTTTTTCACTCTCACTAAGCCCAGACGTAATTACTTCTAGTACTACTTCTTCACCGTGAAAACACAACAAATAATCGGGACTCATTCCTTCTACCGGGGGATTTGAAAGAAATTTTATTAATCTCATATTTAAGTTCCACTCACAATATTCAACAACCACATCTTTCGTTATTTTCTCTTCTCTTCTTTCATGATTAGCCATGTTAAGTCCTATTATTTATGATTGCCAGTATTCGAACATTTCGTAAAAAGTACTCGGCGGAATATTAAACATAAATCGACATTAATGATAAAGTTGTCGAAAACCTCCCCCGCAACCATCCACCGCTCTCGCAGTTGCAATAAAGACAAAAAAAATTATTCAAGATAAAGCAATCCCAAAACATGATCTATTTCTTCAATTGAAGAGGTTCCAAGTGCTTCATACAGAAACCCTTTCAAATGGGTGAGGGCCTCATCGGGTGAACTAGCTTCGATTTTTAATTTTGGAAACGCTTTACGGACAATCAAAAATCTCCCATTCGCTTTTTTCTGCACAGATATATTTATTTTATTGATCATGTAATTAAGATACGTTTCTTTGGCGAACATGCTTGTTCCTTTCTCAATATTTATAGCCGCGTCATTCCGGAGGTATAAGAATGGCGCTCTCAATACATATTATCAGCCCACATCCCCACTATAATCCCCTGATCTGAAAAGGCACAAACTATTTATGAGTCATTCAAAATTGAAGTTCTTACCGTTTGAGCAGGGAGAGCTCATTAGAAGATAGCGACTCTTTTAGTTATCAAAATCGTGCTAAAAGGGAAGCATTAATGCTTTTTTATTTTGACTTTTACCTCTGTTTTCTTTACAATTTGTGAGTCCTGAAATAAAAGTTAGGGGCGGTTAGCTCAGCTGGCAGAGCATCAGTCTTACAAACTGGGGGTCGCTGGTTCGAATCCAGCACCGCCCACCATTCTTCTCTACTAAGTAGCTTCGTCTGGCTAGCGCCAGTCAATGCAACGCGAAGAATGACCCCTGAAATAGATTCAGTTGAAATTATATTCCGCGGTAGCTCAGTCGGTAGAGCAAACGACTGTTAATCGTTGGGTCGCTGGTTCGAGTCCAGCCCGCGGAGCCATTCTTCTTGGTAATTATGGAGCTGTAGCTCAGTTGGTTAGAGCGTCCGCCTGTCACGCGGAAGGCCGTGGGTTCGAGTCCCATCAGCTCCGCCATTCTTCACCAAGACTCCCACTATCATGAAGCCTTGACGGCAAATCGAATGCCTTCTGCGCAGAAGCTCATAAGAGCGTAGAAGTACCACGCAAAAGAAAGACACTATGTTTTCAAAAAAAATATTTTTTTTCGCGCTATTATTTTCGTTCGGTATGAATAAAATTGAGGCAGCCAAGTTCTTGAGCAAAAAGTTAAAGATGATTTACATCGGGAAGTAATTCATTTTCACACATTCGTAGCTGCATCAAGTCTTCGCGAAAGCTATCATGGCAAATCCAATAGTGCGACAATATGGGGCCACGGTATAGGTCAATTTTTTGGAGAGTCTATTTCGCTTGATAAAGAAGGTGCGCATATTCAACTTCGCTGCAATTCCACACTGTTTGCTGCTGCCTTAAATTCTTTGTTTTCACCTAAATACCCGTAGAATAGAAACTGCCTTTTTACCAGTATTCTGGGCAATCATCGTTAACAATATCGTCCGCTTCGCATACGCGCTCAACTGCTCTGCAATCCTGCTGCTCCTCAGTGCAGCCCCGCTCGCATCCGGCTGATGGCCCGCAATGCTTTGAGCGATAGTTTTTCGCTCTGATCGAAGATTGCATCGGCGGATATTGAAGATACCAACCAGGAATTGCGCCAACCATCGGTTCATAATTGATCGAACCTGCCAGATAGGCCGCCTCTAGCTCATGCGAAAGCGCGAGGAGCGCAATCAAAACAAAAAAAGTGATTTTCATAACATTCTCCATCGTTACCATTTTTTACTCAACTTCATGCATCACCTTTTCAGGCGTCTTCAGCTTTGGCTGATAGATCGTCGTCTGCGCAGGATTATATTCCGGGCGCACACGCGATTCCACTCCACGCGGCTGCGTATAGTTAAACGATCTATTAGAGGTGAGATTTGGTGTGTAGTTTATTCCTTGCGAAGGAGGAAAACCGTATTGTCCATCTGAAGTAATGCGCCGCCATTCATAATCTTTAGGAACAGCACTTATAAGAATAATGAGACTAATAATAGCAAGGCCCATTAATCCAAAAGTAGGGGTTCTCTTCATACCTAGTTCCTCTTGCATGAATATTATTTCTATTTGAATTTTATCAATGCGGGTTATATGTTTGCAATAGTTGGGCAATCGGGACAAAAAAAGGGCGCCCGATGCGCCCTTTGGATTATAAATTGCTATGAAAGATGCTTTTAATCACAGTTTTGATAATAAATATTCGGATCGTTCAAAGGCGGTTGATCGGGCCTGAGCGTATTAATTTTATTTGCAAAATTATTTTGAATCGATCCAATATCAAGCGAATCTAGTTTTAAAACAGTTCCTGAAGTATCAAACGCCAAGTTAAGAACGATGTAATAAAAATCTGCAGCGGTGTAGGTGCTCAATAAATTATTCAACTCAATCTCTAATGAACACACAGATTGATCAGCTCCACCAAGCGCCGGTAGTTTCCCAGTAACTACGAGGCGCCGCCCTAGATATTCACCTTCACTATTTTTTGAAACATTGTACTTAATAGACACGTTAAAATATTGTGGGTTAGCCTGATCAAAGTCGGTTGTTGCTTGGAGCGTTACTTGATCATTATCGTTCAGAACCGCATCCTGAGGGTTAATGAGTTGAGCAGACACGTTAGTCAGGGAGGGAGTAACTAAAACGTTACTTCCTGTTTTAAGTGCCATATTCGGAAAACGTGATAATGCGAAATTAGGCGTTCCATGACTATTGGTGATGTTGATTGTCCCAAGATAAACTGGAATACTTTTTTTGAAATCTGTTTGCACTTGCGTACCGGGTCGAATTACCGGGCCTTTGCCTGTCGGAATATGCTTGCGAACCGGCGCTAATTGCGCATGGGCGAATAATGAAATGCACATCACTGCAATAAAGGCCACAAACAAATTATTGATCTTCATAATTACTCTCATTTTCTATAAAAATTGCTTTTTTACTGGAATCTATTCTAGTTTTAAAATAGCAAAAAAAGCCTTTATTTTACAATAAAAAAGAGATGTATAACGATAAAAAATGGCTATTTAGTTGCCACCTTTTTGCACCAAAAGACAATAGGTAAGTTTTTCAAAAGGAATAAGTGGCTCTACCATGACTTTTTGGTAAACACCATCGGATGAACAATGGGCAACTTTGCCGAGTGCAAACCCCTGCGGAAATACAACCCCTTCGCCACTAGAAAGCACGAGATCATCTTTTGCTATTGCATCTAAATGGTTCATGTGCGTGAGGATTGAAACATCGAGTTTATTAATGCCTTCGTGTATGCCACGCGCTTGCTTAGCGCCGCACCAAACGGCAACTTTGCATGAACGATCGGTTATGAGCACAATCTTGCTATAAAATGGGGTCACCGTATCAACACGGCCAACCAGATTATTCTGATAGAGAGCAACCATTCCTGGCTGTATACCTTTTACAGAACCCGCATCAACGAGTATATAATGTTCTTGATCCGAAATGTGAGACATAATCACATGCGCAACTTTGGCATCCTGCATCGCGTATTGCTCCATGAATTCGCTGAGCGGCTTGGTATCATGTGCAAAGCGCAACGATCCCTCTAGTTGAACGAGTTTTGAAATAAGCGCCTCTCGCTCTTGCTGAAGTTCATCTACTTGCGCTTGCAATTCGTGCAATGCCCATTTTTTTTGACTGAGTGAGCGAAATGGCGCGACTATTAACGATTGAATTTTTAAAAAAGGATAAACAAGAACCGATGAAATGGAGTTCACCGTTTGCCATGAACTAAGTGGCATTATCATTCGCGTTAGAAAAAAAAGAATGCATCCCCCAAGAAATAACAACATCAAGCGACCGCGAAAACTCATAGAGCTCCTTATTTTTTTCACGTTGACAGTTTATCGATCGCTTAATCAATAAGCAATTGAAATGCACATCTTCTCGAGCGATTTAAACTTTAATAAATACGCTCATGGCGAGCGGAATTGATATTTTCCCTCAAATATTATCCCATTCATATCTTAGAATTATCTCCAGCCCGCTCGTCCTGAGTGATTTTCAGTGCAATGAAAAATGATATTGAAGGATAGCGGCCCTAGTATTGATTTATACAAATTGAAATACTTAGATTAAGAGCTAGGGAGATTTTTTTCTAAGGGGTGGGCTGTGTCAAAAAGAATTATAACAATTGATATCGCATCCGCGATTTCGCTCATGATGACATTATCGATCAATGCATACGAACTACGTTGGGATTGGAACAAGATTAACCATTACGATATTTCGTTTCCAGGAAATTTTTTATGGGGATGCGCCGACTCTGCCTTACAAACTGAAGGGCTTGAAACTGCCAACAGCAGTATGGTGGAAAACAGTTGGACACTTTTTGAAAATGAGATAGCTATCCCAGTAGAACGGAGAGCTGGCAAAGCATGCCACCGCTGGACAAAATATGAAGAGGATATTCAGCTTATAAAAAATATTGGTATGAACTCCCACCGATTTTCAATTGAATGGAGTAAATTAGAACCAGAAGAAGGGATTTATGATCACGCCGCGATGCAACATTATTGCGATATGATCGATCAAATGCTTGCTCAAAATATTACGCCGATGATTACCCTTTTTCATCACACTTATCCCGTTTGGTTTGCAAAAAAAGGTGCATTTGAGTACAAACAAAATAATTTTCACTTTGTTCGTTTTGCGTTATATGTTTTCCGCCATTTGCACAGAAAAGTTCCGCTTTGGATCACGATGAATGAACCGGTTGGTTATGCTATCGAAGGATATTATCGTGGTGTGTACCCACCAGGAAAAAAAAGTTTAAAACTTGCTGGTAAAGTTGCAAAAAATTTATTGAATGCCCACGTTTCCATTTACAAAGAATTTAAAAAAATTGATAGGCGGCCTCAAATCGGCCTTTCTCATATTTTTAATCCACTCGACGCGCATTCTAAATGGAACCCGCTTGAACAAGTAGCGGCCCGGTCCTTTGATTATTTAGTAAATAAGGTAACGGTTAATTTCTTTCAAAGCGGCACCTTCGATTGGGCCTATTTAGTGCGTGGCTATAACAAAGACGCAAAACAGGCGCTCGATTTTTTTGGTATTAATTATTATACACACACCACGATCAAACAAATGAATTTACTATCACTTAAGCCCCAGCACCGGTTCGATGAAGTTCTTCTCGATCATGCAATCGATGGTCGTGTATGCAAAGTTCTTTATCCCGAAGGTCTTTACCGTTCGATTAAAAATGCTGCAAAACTTAAGGTTCCACTTTATATTACCGAAAATGGAACCGCCGCAACCGACCCTGCACTGCGTGATGATTATATAAAAAAACATTTATACGTAATCTCTCGCGCATTACAAGAAGGATTTGATGTTCGCGGTTATTTTTTTTGGACACTCATGGATTGTTTTTGTTGGCGCAAAGGTTTTACCGATAAACATGGTATTTACCAAGTAAATTTTGAAACGCAAGAACGCACCTTGCGTCCTGGATGTGAATATTTGATTGAGACGGCCAGAAGATTCAAAAATAGTTAAAAACTAATTATTTTTAGAATTCAAAATGTGCAGCTCATACTTGCAACAAGTTTGCCATTCTGCTCACATCGCAAATCGAATTTGAGATTCTGCGCCGTGCGCCAATGAATTACTTTATCCGCCGCAAAAGCGTAGAGCAAACCAAAGCCAACGCCTGCAATCAGTTGAGAAAGATAATGGCGATTACAGTTAAGAAAATCTGCAAACACAAACGATGAGAACAACCCTAATGGCACTCCCCATTTCCATCCATGCCGCATACCAAAAAGTGCCGTCATATAAGTAACGTTTGCCATATGCCCCGAAGGAAATCCTCCTGTTGATCTTTTTCGTTTACTAAAATGTTCGTTCCAAGGGCGCAAGCATATATTAGTATCCAATTTTTTGATAATATTTTTTCCCCAATGAACAAATGGTAGTCCAATTGCAAACATTCGCGCTGTTTGGCGCACACGTTCATCGGGAGCCCACAGCGCTAAACTGGAAAGCAGCACCATTGGAATACCGACACCTTTTTGCGCAATCTGATGGCAGGAACTATGCAATTGCCGAATGTTTTTGTGGCAACTTCTGTCGTAAAAATGGCTTTGAACTCCCTCATCAAACATACGTGCACTTAAAAAGAATGGTAAAATGCCGGTGATTATTTTTGCAGAATCGACCGTAAAAAGTTTGATGTTAAGCAAAATGGCATCTTCGACCACGCTGCCCAATGAGTGAAAGGCTTGATAGAGCTTTCCCGTCCGCTGCACCGTTCTTCTATGATAATTTGATGCAAAACTGCCAAAGCTCATGCTTATTAAGCTTGCAAAAAAAATAGTCATCAGCCACCGCTTCATAGGTACCGTTCATCCTTTCTTCTTCTCTATCGTAGAAAGGAAATGGCATTTCTGACAAGGATGCAGACTAAATGGCAACTAATTTATTAATAAATGGAATGAGTGAAATAGTTTCAATACGGGAATGCTGATAATGCTGTGCAATAGAATTTGTTACATATAATTTCTCTAGAGAGCTTTTTTCAAGCAGATCAAATGCATCACCAGAAAATATACCGTGCGTTGCCGCACCGCTAATCATATCGGCGCCAGCGTCCTTGAGCAGCTGTGCCGCTTGAGTTATAGTGCGGGCAGTCGTAATCATATCGTCAACAATCAGCAGTTTTTTCCCGTTAACATCGCCACCAAAATCGAGCACAACTTCATCTATTTCTGGCCGTTGTTTGTCCATAAAAAGAGTTTCTTTTTTATTACGCTTGGCAATTGTCGTCGCAAGCTGAATAGCTCCTTTATCCGGCGCAACTATAACATCTACCTGCTTTGCTAATTGATCAAAAAAAACATAATTAATTATCGATTCAAACCGCACGGCTTCCTGAAACTTTGGATTGTGCATGTGCAAAACCCAAAAACTTTTGAGTGGAAATTGATCAAAAAAACGCGAAAGAACCGCCACACTAAAAGGTTCACCTTTTTTGATAGTATCCTGCCGCGCATACCCAAAATAGGTAATGAGAAGATTAACTTTTGCGCCCGCTGCGCAAAGTGCATCGAGAATCAGGCATACTTCAAGTAGATTTTCTGCGGGTGGCGGTGTAGCGCCGATGAGCCAAACCTCTTTACCCTGCACCTCATCCTGGATATGAACACGCAGTTCACCATCAGAATAATGATCCAATAAAACTATGCCGATTTCTCCCCCGCTATCATGAGCCAAGTGGCTCACGCAACGAGTAAAAAAAACTTTCATGAAATTGCCTTTAAATAACAATCAAATCGCTTCATTGCTCCTTAATTCATCTTCGAGTAAAAAAAATTAAAAGTCAAAAGTGGATTTTTTGTTATTCTTAATGCTTTTTCAGACTCATGCCAGCGATTCATTGCCGGCACTTGAAAATATTTGCTATTATAAAAATGATTCAAATTTCATTTTACAATAAAAGCTTTTTAAAAAAAGGAAATGTATGAACAATTTAAAACAATTGATCGTCATTTTTTCACTTTTCTCTATGACTTCTGTTCAGGCCGCTCATAATATGCCAAATGCAGCGGCAATGCCAACCGCAGCAGAAAATACGGCTGCTATGCAAACAACCTATCGTGATAATTGGAGCCGCTTACTGGACGATATAAAAAAATTTGTTGCGGCTAAATCTGCTTACTTGGAAGATTTTGAAATGGGAGCATTCGATTGGCTTAGACAACGCCTAGAAACCATAAATCCGTATCCATTTAGCGAAGAAACCAAACGTGAGCTCATTAACTATCTTGACTCTTGGAAAGAGAACAAAAAAGCACACAATCAAACGTTCCAGAATAAAATTGGTGTTTATCAAACCCAGCTGCGCACGAAATAATTAATAGTATATTCCTAAAAGCGATAGCCGACATTAAGCGCAATTCGATCATTGCAGGTCACGTCCACCGACCATGATTGATTTGCACTATAAGCTATCGCTTTTTGTGTTGCTAATCCAAAAATTACTCCAAGAGAAGTACCTGCAATTGTTTGCGAAAGATAATGACGATTTGCGTTTACACTTACCGCAAACATGAGCGCCGCAAAGGTACCAAGCGGTACCCACGCACGAATACCATATTCTAATCCCCAGACGGTCATCATATAGGAAGCTTCAAACATGTGACCCGATGGAAATCCGCCATGCGCACGCTGTTTACAACTAAAATGTTCGTTCCATGGTCGCAAATTCGCATTAGTTTTGGCACATTTTACAACATCTTTAAAACATAATCCGGTAACCACACCAACGAAAAAAAGTCGACTGGTGCGCCGCACATGTTCATCTGGCGCCCAAAGGGAAAATGTCGATAACAAAACAGAACCTGCAAACGCAGTTTTTTCTACCGCTTCAATAAACCCGCAATTAAATTGGCGTCTATTTTTATGGCAGCTGCGATCATAAAAATGCGTTTGGAATGATTCATCAATCATCCGCGCAGAAAGGTAAAAGGGAACAGTGCCCACAATAACTTTTACCGTATCGATCGTAAAAAGAGAACGGTAAAGATAAACTGTTTCTTTAAGAAATTCTGGAATACCCCGCACCTGAAAGCAAGGAGTTGTATATTTTTTTTTATTTACACAATTTGCCTGAACATCAAATGCAAAATGAAACAGAAAAAGACATACAATCAATAACTGCACGCATCTCACCCTTTTTTATCTTTTGGCACGTAAGCTTTGTCGAGTCTAATACATATTTACCTATGATTTAAACTTAGAAAGAAAAAAAGCTCTAAACAAAGATGGCCTTTCTAGAGCTTTTTAAATCTATTTGCAAAAATTGCTATTATGCACCAAATCCTTGTGGATGTTTTTTGTGCCACGGCGTTGCTTTTTCAAATGCATGCGCTGTTTGAAGCATAAGTTCTTCACCATTATGCGGAGCGATAAGTTGAAAACCGATCGGTAGATTTTCGCTGCTCATGCCGCACGGAATAGATATTGCAGGAATACCGGTAATATTCATTGCGCAGGTAAAATAATCCTGCAAATCCATTTGCAATTTATTCTCATCAAATGCACCAAATTTGAATGCTGGTGCCGGATGGGTAGGAGCTACAAGAAGATCAACACCTTCAAATGCTTGATTGAAAGCATTTCGCATCAATCCTTGCACTTTTTTTGCATTCACATAAAATTCACCTGCGTGACCTACAGAAAGCACGTAATTTCCAATCATGATACGCGCTTTTACTTCCTTACCAAAACCTTGCTCACGCGTTTGTGCATACATTTGCTCAAGATTAGTTTTTTGGACGCGTAATCCATAGCGAACACCATCAAAACGTGAAAGATTGGAAGCCGCTTCCGCTCTGCTTAAAATGAAGTAAACAGCCGCGCTATAATCAAGCACTGGCAATGTAATTCGTTTTATTGTCGCACCTAGACGTTCAAGTTCTTTAACCGCTTGCTCGATAGCACTCACCACTTGCGCATCTACGCCCTCGGCATACAGAGCATTTTCTATAATCCCAATGCGCATGCCAGGTTTAATCTTGCCATTGAGGGTAGCTGCATAATCTTTGGTTGGTTGCTGCAACGTCGTAGAATCACGCTCATCGTGCCCCGCAATTACTGAAAGCACATGAGCCGTATCTTTAACGGTGCGCGTAGCGATACCAATTTGATCAAATGATGATGCATAAGCAACAAGCCCGTAGCGCGAGATTAATCCGTAAGTCGGCTTAAATCCAACAATGCCGCAAAACGCAGCCGGTTGGCGCACCGAACCGCCCGTCTCAGATCCTAACGCCCAAGGAACAAATCCCGCTGCAACTGCCGCTATTGATCCACCACTGGAACCACCTGGAACACGAGAAACATCCCATGGATTCATGGTTTTTTGATAAGCTGATGTTTCGGTTGAGCTTCCCATAGCAAACTCATCGCAATTTGCACGCCCTACAAGAAAGGCACCTGCCGACTTCAAACGCGCAATGGCGGTTGCATCGTACGGCGCAGAATAATTTTGCAAAATTTTAGAGCCACACGAAGTGATACGATTTTTTTGACAAATATTGTCTTTAATAATCCCAGGTATGGCGAATAATTTTCCTGATGCCGCACTTTCAGCCACAATCGAATCGGGATTAAAAATTTCTAGGGAAGATCCGATAGTTTTATCATATTTTGAAAATCGCTCGAGATGAAAATTAAGAAGCTCTTTTGAAGAAATTTCTTTTTTTTCGAGAGCAGAACGAAGCTCGTCAATCGTTGCAAAAGCTAAATTGTTCATTAACATTCCTACTTGGATTCAATAATTTTTGGTACAACAAAGAAGTTGCCTTCACGCTCGGGAGCACGGCTTAATATCAATTCATTATCGGTGCGAATCACTACGTCCGCACGGAGCACATTTATTTGCTGCACATGGTCAAATTCACCAGAGTTTGCGATATCTTTAACGCGCTTGGCATAAGCCAATATTGATTGTACATGGGTCATAAGCGGAATAATCTCACTCTCTTGCAAATCGAGCTTTGAGATCCGGGCTAATTTGATTAATTCTTCTTTTGTTATATCGGTCATAGCAATCTTTCAAGATGAAGCTTTTTTTAGTAATACTATCAAAAACAAATTAACCTCACAAATTGCTCAAGGTCGATCATATGTGCGGATCCCTAGAAATTTTCTCCTTGGCCGATTTTCGAGCCTACAAATTTTGGTTTTTTAGTGAATTGATTCTTTTTTCCAATCTTCGCCTCTTAAGCGCCAGATATAGATAAGGCTCATGACAGCATTGCCCAAATAAAATGAACCGTAAATGCAGAAAAATTTTACCATCGGACTCAACACAGTAACGTGAGAGAAAAGATACGAAACAGGAATAAAATAAAGCAAAAAGGTCCCCATACGAGCCCACATAACAATGCGCACGTTTGCTGCACCGCGCAACGCAGCAGAAAGAATGAGCTGAACAACATCGAAAAGAACGAGCATGCTCATGAGCGGGAAAACCGCAGATGCAAATTCGGTAAACTTCTTTTTTGGGTCAAAAATAGATATGAAAAATTCAGGTCTATAAGTAAAAAGAATTAAAATGGAAAAAACGAAAACCGACGATAAGAAAATAACTTTTTTTATATTTACCTTAATCGCATTCCAATGATGAACACTGTACGCGTTACTCGTCAAATAGGTAATTACTTGCGCAAAAGCGGCGGCCGGCTGAATTGCTAAACGCTCCAAATCTTTGATAACGCTATAACTCGCAATAGCATATTTGCCCATAGGATTAATCAAAAAACCAAGCCAAATATAGGCCGCAGCAAAAAGTGTTTTATCTAGAACCACCGGCCAACTGAGTTTGATAATATCGCCCATCCGATCAAAGCTAGAAATATCTCTTAACAACGATATGCCATATTTCCGATTTTCAGGATTTATCACGACATACGTAATCGCCAAGAAAAGCATCACACCATATTGAATTACTGAGGCGATTGCAGACCCCTGCAAACCTAACGCAGGAAATCCCCAGACCCCATTGATAAGAACATAATCGAAGAAAAGAAATGTAATAGCGCCCACCACAAATATTTGCATAGGAATGCGTGGCTTTTTTATTCCGCGCAAAAAACCAATAAATGCAAAAAACATAAACATAAAAAATATGCCGATGGCGCGAGTTCTCAAAAACGGAATACCGAGCATAATCATTTTTTCAGGAACACCATAAAGCCAGTAAATCCAATAAGCGCCTGCATACAACCCAGCCGAAATAAAAGTACCCACGATAGCGGTTACCCAAAAAGCAGCAGAGAGCGATCTGCCCACCTCTTTATATTCGCTTAAACCATTGTATTGCCCTGCAACAATAACGGTACCGACCGAAAAGCCTTCTGCAGCTTTAACAATAAAATGTATGAGCGTGTTCGTAACGCCAACGGTAGCGTACAACGAGGTGGATTTAAGGCCAGCTATCCATCGCGCATCGATGAGGGGAATTATGGCGTACAACAAAAGCGAAGTGATAAATTCTGGAATGAAATATTTTAAAATAGTGCCGTAAGTTTCGCCGCCACTTTCAGTATCCACGATGCCATCGTAATAACTTTTCAATAACTTTTTTTTCGGGCTAGCTTCGTTTATTTTGGACATGTTAAGCGATCCTTGCTTCGCGCTGCCGGGAATGTGCCTTATTTCCATCAAAAATACCCCTTTTTTCATCTTACATCTGTTTTTTTGAAAAAAATTAATCTGCGAGACTTATGATCGATCTTATATGAATGTTCCTTTTCTATCAAAGGGGCTTCTTTAGCGCTCGGATGCCAATGCATCGAAGCCCAATACACCATTCGCGCTTTTTGATACGGACTGTCCCCTTTAAATAAACGAATCAACTCTTCTGGTGCCAGCGATGCACGAGAGACAAAAAGATCGATCGGATAATTGGTTTTTCTCAAGAAGGTGCGCCAATCAAGATCGCTCGTCTGCATGTTGGTTAACCCCAATTTTTGGGCTATCATCGTCAGAAACTGAACCTTCTTTTGGTTTACTTCAATCAATTGAATCGCAAGATGCGGATATTTAATTTTAAGCGGAATGCCGGGAAATCCGCCGCCGGTTCCAACGTCCGCAATCATCGAAATTTCTTCTAAATTAATACATTTATCCAACGCTAATGAATCCTGGAAATGAAAACTAATAATTTCAGAGGTCGAAGTGAGGGCCGTAATATTGAATTTTTCATTCCATTCTATTAAAAGGCGAAGATACACCTTAAATTGCCCAGCTTGGAGCTCAGAAAGTTGCTCATTTTTTACAAACTCTTGAAAGAGTTGGTTATCGCCTTCGGAAGTTAAAATATTCTCATTGATCATATATTTCCAAATTTATATATTTTTATATTCAATCTTTGTTATTATATTCTTAGAAACTTATGGGAGAACGCAGTGAAAACATTACCTATACGATTCTTAAGGATACCGTTTTTTTTAATTATTTGCAGTTCATCCTGCTTTGCAACGCAGATAACCTTTTTTTTGCGCCCCTACCCTTTCGGCCAAACAGCCACCCACGAAGAGCTTAAAGCGCTGGTTGCCACCCCCGGAAAATTAGCTATAAAAACGCTTAGAAACCGAAGCGATACAAGAACAACTGAGGGAATCTTTAGCACCTATTGGGGATATATAACCGCTTCAGATTTTAATGGTCAGGTGCGCTTCCCACTCAGACAACAAAGCCAAACAGTTCACATTCTTGTTACAGAACGGATTACCCCTATTGTTATGATAGGAAACACCATTCACCATTGGGAGATCGATCCATCGACGGCGGCAGTACGTTACGCATATACCCGTAGCCAAGATGCAAAAACGAATGTAACCTCTTGGAAAATAGAAAAAGTGGCTCTTCCTGAAAATAATCGAATCCAACTTGATACGATTGTCCTTTTTGCTAAGCCAAGTTCGATTTATATTCCTGAGGGAATAATTCCGGTCGAGCCAAATCCAAATTTGATTTTGCCGCCAATTTATGTAAAAAAGAATATCAATAGCACTGTTCCAGCGCTTTGGATGATAAAAATGCGACAATTTTTCAAGCCAATCACCCAAGAAACAAAAAAAGTATCAGAAACCTATTATTCTGAACAACTAGTGCAATAATATATGCATTATTATGGGGTTATCGCCTTAATTTTTCTTATACACATAAATCATGTATACTACCTTCATCAGATGTGCCTAGAGCGCAAGAAAGGATCATATGAAATTACAGATTGCTTTTGATATGACCGATTTAGAAAAGGCGGTATCGATCGCAACTGCGGTAGCACCGTATGCGTCAATACTTGAAATAGGATCGTTATTACTACTCAAACATGGAGTAAAAGCGGTAGAAACATTTCGAGAAGTCTTTCCAGATAAAATTCTTCTGGCGGATGCAAAAATAGTTGATCGCGGCAAACACGCAGTTACTTTAATCGCTCAAGCGGGTGCTGATTGGATTACGGTAATGGCGGGAACAACAAAAGATGTTATTCACTCCGCCTCAACAACTGCTCATGAATTTAATAAATCGGTAATGCTTGATTTACTCGATTCATGTTCGCTGGGGCAATCGGCTCTTGAAGCAAAAAGCATAGGCGTTAACGCTTTACTTTTTCATCGGCCGTACGAACAGCGTGAAGAAGCTTTTGCATTAGCGGATAAATGGGAAATGGTTCGCGGCAATACAAATTTACCAATTTTCATCTCAGGAAGAATTACCAAAGATTCGATCGATAAAATAAAAGCTATCAATCCTGATGGCCTTATTATCGGAAAACCAATTACCGATGCAGCATCGCCAGAAGACGAAGCTAAATTCTTCTTCGATGCGTTTAATGGATAATTTTTCTTATCCAATCCACTGCTGGGCAGGTGCGGCAATTGCCTGCTCCTCATCCTTTACACTTTGCAAGAGAAGCTGTAACGCATTTGTCGAAACCTCTCCCAAATAATCTTGCATGTAAACTTTACCAAACGCATCATAAAATAATCTGTTCATCCACATACCAAGAGCTCTGTATCCGGCAAGACGTTCTGCTTGATCAGATGCACCAAGAATGTGCTTACTAAAATAATCAAATGCACCATTGAGCGTTTGTGCAAACGAATCGCTCATGAGCCATTGCATAATGCTTTCCACCGAATCAAATGATGTATTAATTTGCGTTAAATAGTCGGTAACGAGCCGCTTTGCTGCTAGAGCAATCGGATCCTTAGATTCATCAACAGTGCCGCCTTGTGAACTATCGACAGCCGAGCTACCCGCTAATTGATTTGCAACAAGCGAACCACCCATATAATAAACAAGCGCATCAAGAAATGCTTCTTTAATTGATTGGGCTTTATCATTTTCTGCCGTATCCCCATTGCCAGCTTTGGCTATAAGATCGCTCAAGTTAATCGTTTCTTGTTGCCCGGTCGAAAGCGTGATGGTTATGGGAGCAGAGCGAGCTGTATGATACTGAATCATATTATTTGATGATCCTTTGTAATATCCCTGCAGTAATTTAAGATTTGCAGCATCTAATTTTTTTTGATCAACCGGCACCATAGATTTGAATGCACCCACTCCGAAAGAATAAAGGCTCACCGATCCAAAATAGTTTTGTTGGTTAGTAAGAATATCTCCCGCTTGCACAAAAAGATTTCCCGCCGCTTCAATCAACCTATTTGAACGATCATCTTTTGCGCCGTATGCTTTAACGGCCGCCAAATAATAATCTTTAACATCTATTAGCACGCCGCCGTAACTATCTTGGCTACCATAAAAATATTCAGTAGCAAAAGGATCGCCAACCAAAAAGAGTTGCGCTAGATCACCAAGTTGTTTATACAAATCTCCATTCATTGCACTATTTATTGCAGCAACACGTTCTGCATCGCCAAGCTGATCATATAATTGCGAAGCTAAACTATAGTACAAAGCAATAACATTAAGAGCGTAATCCTGGATGAGTTTGTAGGTTTGCATAAAATCTGCAAGCTTAATATTCATATCGTTCTTATCGATGGATTTTAGCTTTATGATATCTTGCCGCGCTGCTGTTAGATTTTTCATTTCATCCGCACTCATAACCGGATCAATCGATGACACATCGCCGCCATCCATAAGAAAATCTAAACGCTTTTTGTAAATCGCAGCTGCTGAAAGATAAGCCTGTGCTAATAATTTAGTCGCCAAATTATATGCTTCAGGATCATTGCCAGAAACATATGTTTGCCCTCCCGCCGTTATGGTTGGCGTCGCAGGATTCGCAAGACGCTGCGCCCATGCATAATACCCTTGCACCGTCGGAAATGCAGGATAGGGAACTGCTGTCATGGGAAAGCCGATGATCGGTTGCACTGGAATTGGTTTATATTTTTCAAAAAGATCAAAAACGGTAGTGCCATACGCATTTTTTCGCTCAACTAAGTTGAGTGAGGATTTGTTGCTTGCAATGCGCGCCTGTAGATTTTTTACAAATTGATATCCTTGCATAATGATTGTTTTCACATCTGGGCCGATATCACTGCGCACTTGCACACCATTAAACGCATCAGAATAGCTCATACCTTGAGCTTTAAGAGCTTTATCAACAAAAAGTAAAAATGCGTAATTAACTAAGAAAGCTGATAATGCATCTGGCGCCATTTTGTTAATCTGATCGGTTGTTAATGAAAATGGAATGTAATCGGGCAATTCAATTCCATAGCTTAAAAGTTCATATCGTGCCGGAACAGTGGTACCTGCAACTGAAACGTTCTCGATACTATGCGCATCGCGCTCATTAGGAATAATAGAATTAATTGAAATATCAATATAACTACGCGAATAAGCAAGTTTGTATTGCGCATTTACTGCGTTTGCTTGATTAGTATCATTAATCTTATTGAAATATTGTTGCGCCTGATAGTAAGCGCTTGCCGCTTTCGTATAATCTTTTTTTGCAAAATAATAATCACCGATTGCTTTATAGACCGATGCACTGAGAGCATCCATGTTTCCAAGCGTAATCGAAAGAGCAGCTGGCTGGCCCTGCAATCCGATAGATACCGATATCGTATTTTGCTGGGTGTTTATATTTTTTTCAAAAACCGTCAGATCCTGCACATTTGAACCGGGAGCAAGTTCAGCAATAATATTTTGTTGATCTGCAAGAATCTGATCGAATCGAGACAGAAATCCACTCATATCGGTAAGAATTTCATCAGCGGTCGCAATATATTCAGGACTTTTAACGCGAATAAGAGCAGTGTTCATTTCATCAAATGCAGGCTTGAGAAGATCAACTACTTGTTTAAAAGATTCATTTGCCGCTTGCACATCATTTGCTTGATGATGAAGAACATAACGAGCAAACGCCAGCTTGGCCACATTCATTGGTGGATAAAAAAGCGCGGGAACATTCTTCATATAAGCATCTTGATATTCTTGCAAAACACGAAGATAATCTTGCCGCGCATCAAGAGAACCTAATCGATACGCAGTTAGATATAATCGCAAAGCATCTTTCCAAGCGTTATCTGCAGTACTTGCGTACATCGAAGCTTGAGGATCCAAAGCACCCCATTGCGCAGTACTCATCGCGCGAGCTGTTACTTCCGCTTTTTGCGCCGATGCAGTAATCGCATCAATATTTTGTTTGCGCCCAGCAAGTTCATTTAATTTTTTCTTTAAGTAATCATTTGATTGAGTCGAAAGATAAGGCGACCTTCCAGCGATCGCTGCTGAATAAAATTGGGCTGCAGTAATTGGATCCATAGAATCGGTGATAATGCTTGAAAATAATTTCGCAATATGCCGCTGCACCAAAGTCGTAAAATTCCACTGTTGACCGTTAGAAAGATATTGATTGAGTGTTTCATTAGCAAAAGCGGCAGGATAAATCGGAATAAGTTGTGCCAAACCAGATTGTCCATTATAGGCCGCGTCCGCTTTTTGTGCCGCTTGTATTGCAGCGGCATAATAGTTATTTTGCGCATCATTAAGCGCATCAAGCGTACCGCTAGCCAATAGCTTATCCCCACTTGGGAGCATATTCTGCAGCTTTATCAAAGCATTCAAAACATCAATTGCCGCTTGCATATCTGCAGTAGGACTATTCATCTCTTTAAGTTTCTGAATTGCAAGAGAATAATTCTGTAAAACTTCGGCTGCAATTTTCCCTAATTGCGCAAGCCACACTTCAAAAAGCGTGCGCTGCTCTGCATCTTGATTAAGCGTGCTGATATACGCCATGTAGTTTTGCATCTGTGTTTTAGATTGATTCGCAAAAGATGCCAATTGATCCATGCCATCTTTTCTTCCCTGCTGTGCTTGCAAACGAGTCATTTGCGCATTGAGCTGTTGCGCATCTACCGTATCGTTTGCGATTGTAAAAGCTTTGACCGCTTGCTGATAAGCAGCTATCGCTTGCGCAGCGTTGCCCGCATTTTCAGCAGATTTTCCTTGATCTAAAAATTTTAACGCACTCACCAAATTATCGTGCACAGCCTGATATTGAGCTTGGTTTGCACTATCGTTCGCTTGAGAAAAATATTTAGCAGCTTGGCCATACGCGTTAATCGCTTCGTTCAAAATCGTATTATTATCTTTGCCAGCAACGATACTTTTCAATAGAGCCGCTGCACGAAGAATCAACATAAACGCGTAATCGCTATTAATGGTTTTTTGTAACGCGGGTAATTGATTGGGATCAATTACCGAAAAATTGGTACCAATTTCATAATAGTAAGCGCCAGCAATTCGTAATTGTTCTTCTGTTGGCGCCGGTACCGTCGCAATCAAATCTTGAAACGCTGCAAGAAACTCGCCCATCGTGATTTTAGTTTTATTAATATCATAAAATTTTGTAATGATATCTTGCTGCGTAGGAAATACTTCGCCGGCTATTGCTTTCACTGCCGCTCCAAACCCGGACGCAGTTACAATAGCACCGCCTCCTTTTCCTATCCCTGTGAGCACTTTGGCAAGGTGGTACATAGTCTCGTGGTACCCTGCTTTATCTTTTATTTTGAGTTGTTGCTTTGCTTTATTGAGGTAAAGAGAGACGGTTGTCAGATAAAACCTGATAAGTTCGCGCATCGTCGCACTCAAAAGGTTTGTTTTATCGTTAAAATCGGTCTTGACCTGATTTGCCTCATATGCTCGAGAAAGCGGCTTGAGAAGCTGCCGATAACTACGCGTAACTTTCTGAATAGTCTGATCCGGCATCTCTCCCTTTAGCCCGAAATCTGCTATCGCTTTGCGTGCCATGCTACGCGCCGAGGTTAACTGATCAGAGAGAGAACTCAGCTCACGCACTAATGAGATAACTTGCTCCCTATGTTCTTTTTCCTGTTTCTGGGCTTCGATGAGAGCTTGGGATCCTTTGGATCTTTTTATAGGATTAACAAGACGAGCGACCGCCTGTTGGGTACTATTGAGAGATGGAACAATAGTTCTATTAAATGAAGAAATACCATCACCAAGAGCCTTACTTAGCTGGAAGATTACCGCTTGAATAGAGCGAAGGGCCTGAGCCGACCCCAATTGGCCAGCATTCACCTGCTTGATAGTATCCCCCACCGATTTTTCCGCAGCCGCCCTTCGATCCGCTATCAGTGTCTGCAGAGCCGTATTTCCCTGATTAATTGTTGCTTGCAAGGAGGAAACTTCTTTTAGCAACCCGGCCTGGCTATCCGCTGGCAGCAAAGCGATATCGGCTTGCATACTCTCAATAGAGGTTTGCCAGTTGGTGATCAGCTCGCTCACCTTATCACTCTGCTCGCTCACTGCATCGGCTATTTTTTTTAGTACTGCATCTCCGTCAAATGTTGCTTGCTGGCCTACCAAAGGAACAGCAATTAGAAGCCCAAGTAACCAAAATACGCCTTTTTTCATAGTATCCTCTCTCTTTGTCTGTCGCACAGCGCAACTGTACCCAAGGAATTACCCTAATTGCAATAATCTTTCCCATCGTTTTACTCTCGCTTTTTTTTAGGGTATACTGGCTTGACTAGGTAAGAAATGTTTATGCACTAACCACTGAAAGGCATTTGGCAATAAAATAACGCTTTCGTTGACAATACTTTATTAACTTCTCTATGCGATTTTTGAATTTATTATGAATATTTATGTTGGAAATGTTGCCCGTACGGTAACTGAAGAAATGTTGAAAAACTTGTTCTCTCAATTTGGTGAAGTATCTTCTGTTAAATTGATTAAAGACAAGTTCACTGGTGCAGCTCGTGGTTTCGCTTTCGTTGAAATGCCTTCAGCTGAAGAATCACAACAAGCTATTGAACAATTGAATGGCCATTCTCTAGAAGGCCAACAACTTCGCGTCAACGAAGCTCGTCCGATGGAACAACGCCCACGTCGTTTTGACAACCGTGGCGGTGGTACAGGAGCTGGTGGTAGCCGTAGTGGTGGCTTTGGTGGCCGTCCACGCTCTTCTTATTCAAACGGTGGCGGTAACGGCGGTGGCTGGAATCGCTAATCTCTTTGATTAGATTGAAATAAAAAAAGGCCATATGCTTTACTGCATGTGGCCTTTTTCATTACCCAAACGTTCAAAAACAGGAATGTTTTATGAAGCTCACTCCTCTACTTGTATTTTTATTTCTTGCAAATCCCAATATCCACGCAAATCCTTGCGAATCGTTCGAAGCTTCCGCTGCTATTACTAAAACCTTAGCGGCGCTCAGTTTGGCGTACGTAAGTTATAACTGCCGGCAATTAAATGTTTTATTAAACAGTGTACAATCTACCGCCCCAGCACGAGATCGAGATGTGGAGAGTGCAACAAAACGAAATATGCGCACGCATTTATTAATACAGCAACATTTCTTTTTAGGGATACAGCACACGGTAAAAATTACCGGCGTGGCCTCTGCCTCCGCTGCTGCATTCTTCACGTTGTCAGCATACCAAGATCTGAAAAACTGTAATTAAATCAGATCCAAATAATTTAAAATCTTCATACCGGTTGCTCCCATAAGTTATTATTCTCTTGTTAAATAAAAAAAGGGGCATAACGTGAAGAGATTATTAATAATTCTGCTTTTTTGGTTGTTGGATAATAACTTAATTTTGAGCTCTCCTCCTGAAGTGCTAAGCGCTTACGCAAAGACTATAATAGGCGTAACCCTCATTTGCTCCGGCTATGGCTGCCAAAAATTTATGAATTATATAATAAGAAGAGATACGAACGATCTTCTAGAAAGCATAATAAAAATGGAAGCGCATCCTTGGGAAAATCGCCAAACGCAAAATCCTAATCAACGGCAAGAAGAGATAACCTATTTGCGCTATGCTTCAAAAATTGTCAGCGGATCGCTTGGATCGGCCGGCTGCCTTTTTCTCTATGGGGCGTACAACTCAGATCAACCTTAATGGATGCTACTTATTTAATGATTGCAATTACAGCAAGCCTTTTGATAAGAATAATCATAGGGAACTGATAGTCAATAGGGAGAGCATGAGAACTCGGACAATTTCGCTATTGTTTTTCTTTGCGTCGACGAAGACCTATTCTTGCGAGCATGATCTGTTTAATACCGCCAAAAACACTGCGATCAGCATGGCTTATATATTTGCAGGTTATCAAACACTTAAACTATCCACATATCTTCGCACAAAAAATTATGAGCGTATTGAAAATGCTCAATTTCGACAGCAAAATTTTCGTAGCGCTTTATTACCTATCATCTGCGAAGAAAAATATAACGGTATTGGTAGCCTTGGATTTTCGTTAGATGTACTAACAACTCTGCTTGGTTGGGGCGCATGTTATCATCTTCGCGCTGCATGCATTGCTACAAAATATTGATGCTTAGCTATTTTTTCCCAAACTGATCTTCGTATAGACGCTTAATTTCATTAACCGATGTCGCATCTTCCGCTTTTTTATCGGGGCGATAGCCCATAAAGCGCGGAAAGCGCAATGCATATCCTAAATGATGTTCAGTTTTTGCTGCGGTATGCAGTGGCGATTCAGTGATTTCGTCTGCGAGCACAGCGCACACAATTTCTGGATTCACCCATACATCAGGAAACAACTCTTTTGCACAATGCACGTTTTTTGGTTTATCGTGAACTTTGATCTTATCACATTTATGTTTAAGATCTTTCCATTCATCATCGGTCATACCAGTGCCAATTTTTGCAACCGTTTGATAGCCATCAATATCTTTGTTATAAATGCCAACTAAAAAGGCACCGACGCCAAAATGGGCGCGTTTTCCTGATCCGGCATAGTATCCCAAAATGACGCAATCGATCGTGTCTTCAAGATGGCCTTGCGTGTGCTTTTTCAGTTTTATCCAGTTAAAATTACGTTTTCCTGGCTGATAAATCGCATCGGGGCGTTTTACGACGAGCCCTTCAAGCCCTTGCTCGATATTGTGCAAAAAATAGGTTTCGAGTTCTTTCGTAGAATTGATCTTTTTTTCATCAATCGCAAAGATTACATCGTCTTTATTTTTCAAAACGCCTAAAAGTTTCGTGCGCCGTTGTTCATGCGTATCTGCAAGAACGTCTTTGCCGTTTAAATAAAGCAAATCGAAAAGATAAATACGCAATGGATAATCGGTGATCGCTTCTTCAATGCCATGTTTTCGTTTTCTTTTTACCGTTTCTTGGAATGGTAAAAAGATCCCGGTATTGGGATCAAATGAAATCGCTTCACCTTCGCAAATCATCGTTTCAACCGGCAGCTGACTAAATGCTTTAACCAGATCGGGAAACATGTGGCTCATATCGATTAAGTTGCGCGAGAAAAATTCCACGCGCGGTTCTTTGCCACGCTTATCGATGTGAATCTGCAAGCGAAAGCCATCTAATTTCGGTTGCGCAATGCAATCGCCAAGCTTTTCATAAATATCTTTTGCTGTTGGCATACGTTCTGCTGCAGCTGGTCGCACTGGAATTCCCACTTCAATTTTCATTTTGCGGACCGCTTCAACGCCATCAGCTTTCAGCTTTTGCCCGATTAAACCTATATCAACGCACGTGTTGTATGCTTCTTCAATATCTTTATGGAGCGATTTGTCGCCCGTTGTCATCCACGAATAAGCGTCAATGATGGTCATATCTGAAAAGCCGAGCCGGAGCGTTCCTAAAATAATGCGAATAATAAATTTTGCTTCCAGCGGAGAGACTTGTTTGAGCAATGCAACTGCATGGGCCGCTTTTTCTTCTTGCGAACCTTTTCCGCTCATGTGCTCAAATGCGCATAAACTTTCGTATACGTGCGTCACGGTCAGTTCTTTTTCTGGCTTCCATTTTCCATATTCGGTCACTACTAATCCGACGTCCCCTAATCTTTTTGCTTCGGCTGCAACCTCTTTTTCAGTTTTTTCGATCAATTGTGCAATAACGCCAAAAAGATTTTTTTCTGCGAAATTAAATTGTGTACCTTTATACGGTGGGCGAAGCATACCAAGAGAAAGATTGCTTAGAATGGAGATTTCGGCGGGCGTTGCATGCTTGAAAATATCGGCCAGAATTTTTGTCATTTCAGTGCGCGAACTGGTAACTTCTAGTTGCTGAAACTGCTGAGCAACGGCGACGAAATGCATAATGGTTCCTTTTACTATTTTTTTTACGTAATGCGATTATGCACTATACAAATACCGCCGCACATTATCAATATGGCGCCATAAACCAATCAGAGCAATTATTCCTAAAACCACCGCTAATTGAGGCGCATTAAATGATAATAAGAGCGCATAGAAAAACAATCCGGCAAGCGCAGCGGCTGATGCAAGGCCAACCGTTTTTGTAATATAAAAAGCAATTGCCCATACGCCAACAAGAATAGGCAGCGTAGAGCCCGCAAGCGCAAGTAGAATACCAAAGCCGGTTGCAATTCCTTTTCCGCCTTTAAAATTCAGAAATACAGAAAACGTGTTTCCTAATAAAAGCGCAAGAGCTGCGCACGCTTGCACATCTGCATGGTAATGCGCAGATTGCAGGAGCTTAAGATAGCCAAACGACTTAAAACAATCGATCAAAAAAATAAGTACAAAATATTTAGCGCCTAAAAATCGTGCAACGTTTGTTGCACCAGTTCCGCCCGAACCTCGATTAGTTATATCAAGCCCGTGAAAACGCGCTATGAGTTCACCGGGTGACCACGAACCAATAACATAACCAATTATACTCATTAACATGAGAGAAAAATTCATCGCAACGTTCCTTTTGTCATCACAAAAAATTCTTTGGTGTACCAATAGCCTGAAAGAAGCGTCATGCCAACAGCCGCTATCATGAGTGTGTTTTCAATCATGTCAAAGTGGGCAACTGGATAAAAACTTCCCGAGCGCACATTTGCAATTGCCACTGCAAGATAAAGATATTGCAGTGTTGTTTTAATTTTTCCTGAAAAAGAAACAGCGAGCGTATGCGCTCTTTCGGCAGCTATCAAGCGCAATCCGGTCACATACAATTCTCGCACCAGAAAAATAAGTGCCCACAGAAAAAATATTTTTTGCACGTACACTAAACCAATAATCGCGCCGCATAAAAGAAATTTATCCGCCATTGGATCCAGCAATGCACCTAGTTGTGTTTCAAGGTGATATTTACGCGCAAAATATCCATCAAAAAAATCGGTGAGCGCAAAAAGTGCAAAGAGCAATGCGAGCATTATATTAAGAATTAAATTATTCCAAGGCATCACGAGCACTAATAAAAATGGCATCACCACCGGCGAAATAATGAGTCGGATAAGGGTTAAGAGAATGGGAAATGATGTATGAATGATCAAACCTCACAATAATCAAAACAATTTAGCTTTATTGACCTGGTTTGGTCCAGTCCTCGCTTATGCAGGGCTTTCGCCTCAACAGCTCTACTAATATCTTTTTAATGTGCTCAAAAAAATGGCGCGCTCCGTCTTAGCATAAATCTTCGCCGGACGGGCAGTCTCAGCATTTAGCTGGCCGTGCCAGGCGTAGTGCCTTAAGGCGGAGACTGGTGGCGACGAGCGGATTCGAACCGCTGACCTTCGGATTATGATTCCGCTGCTCTAACCAGCTGAGCTACGTCGCCATTATGCTACTGATAATAGTATACTAAATTGAAAGTTTTTGAATACCCAAAGCGTACAATACAAAATTAAAAATTGAACGCAAGAAGAATAAGCCGGTAATCAAGGTGGCAATAATACCAACCATCATCGTTACGGCAAATCCTTGGATTGGACCGGTACCAAATTTATAAAGAACAATACCGACTAAAAATGTCGTAATATTCGAATCTAAAATAACTGCCATTGCATCGGAGAACCCAACATCCACCGCTTTACGCAATGCAGTTCCATTCGCCAATTCTTCTTTAATTTTCTCATAAATAAGGATCGATGCGTCGATCGCCATACCAACGGTCAGTACCATACCCGCAATACCTGGCAAGGTAAGCGTTGCGCGAAGCCATGCAAGTGCAACCAAGATAACAAGCAAGTTAAAAATCAATGCAAGGAATGCAAAGACGCCGGCCGTTTTATAGAAAATCACGCTAAAGAGCAAGAGAAGTGCCATACCAATTAAGCAGGCCATTAAACCTTGCTTGATCGATTCTTGGCCAAGCGAAGGGCCAATTTGGCGCTCTTCAACGAATTTAACCGGAGCCACGAATGCACCAGATTTTAAAAGCATAGCAAGTTCATTTGCAGATTCAGCGGTAAAATTACCATGAATATAGCCATCAGTGCTGATAGGAACTGAAATTCGAGGTGCAGAAATTACTTCTCCATCAAGAATAAGCGCGATCTGGCGATTATGATTTTTTCTTGTCAGATCATAAAATTTCTCACCGCCATCTGGGTTAAACTTGAAGTGAACAACCACTTCAGATTGTGTTTGCCCACCAAAGCCAGTATACGCGTCTTTAAGCAATCTGCCGGTGAGATCAGTATATTTTGGAACCAAATAGTACCAACGTCTGCCGTCTCGTTCATCTTTTCCTGGAAGAATTTCCATTCCCTCTGGAAGATCGCCATCGTACGCATCAAGAATATCTTCTCTGCTAGCGCCTGAACGCTCAACAAGTTTAATTTCGAGCAATGCCGCTTTGCCAATCATCGCTTTTGCTTGTTGCGGATTATCCACGTTGGGTAGTTCTATAACAATATTTTTATCACCTTGAGATGCGATTGGAATTTCGCCTACGCCCAAACGATCGATACGAGTGCGAAGCACTTCAATATTTCCTTGTACCGCCCAATCACGAATGCGCTTTGCTGCCGCTTCTTTAATCGATAAAGTTACTACGTTTTCTGCAGCGTTAACGGCAAAGGTGGGTTCATTTTTTGTAACAAATTGCGCCGCTTCTTGTGCCGATTGCAATGAATCAAATTTCCAAACAATTTGCGCTTGCTCTTGCGATTGCGCAACAGGAATTGCCATGTGCGCTTCATCCATCTTTTTGATGAGTGATTGCGCTTTATCGGCCAACTCAACCTCTATTGCTTTTTCGGTTTGTACTTCTAGGGTAATATAGGTGCCGCCGACAAGATCAATGCCAAACTTAACGCGATCTTCGCGCAGTTTAAATCTGCCATCAGAAAAGGTAAAGAGATAGATAATTCCCAAGATTGCCGCGGCAATCCATGCAATAAAACTGGTACTCAAAATATTACGCATCGAGGCGTTCATAGTGTCCTTTCACTGCAATTTTTTCAATGCTACTCAACTAATTATTTTTCTATTTAAAAAGTCAGTTATTTTAACTAACTGCCTAACCGAAAATTGTCCTGCCATACGTAGCTTGCCAAGCCGGAAGGCGTGGATAAGCGTAGGATGGTGCCAAGGAGGGGATTCGAACCCCTACAGGATTTCTCCCACAGCCACCTCAAGGCTGCGTGTCTACCAATTTCACCACCTCGGCGCACATTTCATTAATATGAGAAGAAATGTAACAGATTTAGGATCGTTGATCAACTAGAATATCGGCTTTGCAGATCTAATTTTTCACCGGCCGCTAGGCCCTAAACTATTCTTTACTTGATTCGCCATATAGAATATTATTAAGTATGAATTTTAAAAATACATTATTAATAAAATGATAAATCAAAATAATTCTATAAAAGAAAATTTAAAAATCATCTACGTTTTTTCTGCTGATAGTTCACATCCTCTAAAAATTCCTTTTGCAGAGTCACTCATTTCTGCAGGATTTCCCTCATCTGCTGAAAACTTCGTAGAACGCTCATTGGATTTGAATGAATTGCTTATTAAGCATCCAACTGCCACCTTTTTTATTAAAGTGATGGGAGATTCGATGATTAATGCTGGGATTCATTCAAACGATATTTTAATTGTTGATCGATCGTTAACGCCAACTAATAACAAAATTGTAGTTGTTCGCATTAATGACGAATTTACGGTAAAGAGAATTCAGTTTCATGGAGACATCATTACGTTGTTACCAGAAAATCCGAATTATAAACCGATCGAGATAAAAAAAGACGCCGATTTTGAAATCTGGGGCGTCGTGACGAATGTTATTCACAGCGTATAAAAAACCGAAAATGCTTTGCATGTTTGGGGACATCAAGAAAATATCCGCATCATGCAATACATTAATAAAGTAAATAAAATATGAATCGTTTTGCACTCGTCGACTGCAATAATTTCTTTGTCTCATGCGAACGAGTTTTTAATCCAAAATTGAATGGAAAGCCGGTCGTCGTTCTTTCAAGTAACGATGCCTGCATTATTGCGCGTTCAAATGAAGCAAAAAAACTTGGCATTAAAATGGGCCAACCAGCATGGGAGTGCCGCGATATTTTAATACGCAATAAGGTACAGGTATATTCATCTAATTTCACGCTCTACGGAGATATGTCCTCACGCGTGATGGCAATTTTAACCGAATGCTCGACCGATATTGAAATCTATTCGGTCGATGAAGCATTTATATATTTCCCATCCGCATCCGATTTTTACGATGGGCATCATTATACCGCGTATGCTCAGCAGGTTCGAAATAAAATCAAGCAAGATATTGGGCTCCCGGTTTCGATCGGCATCGGCCCAACAAAAACACTTGCAAAGATTGCTGGCGATATTGCAAAAAAAAGAACTGACGGCGTTTTTGATATCACGAATCATCCGGATGTAGATAAGATTTTTAAATTAATTGATGTGCGCGACATTTGGGGAATCGGTTCTCGCTATGCAGAAAAATTATACGCGCGGGGTATTCGTACCGTATTTGATTTTATCAATTGCGATGAGCGCTGGGTTCGTAAAAATTTAACGATTAACGGGCTGCGCACATTAACTGAATTGCGCGGAACGCCCTGCTTTGATCTGCACACGCAGCCAGAGCCGCGCCAATCGCTCACCGTTTCACGCTTATTTGGCAGAAACGTTACCGAGTTTAAAGAGCTTCAGGAAGGGCTTGCTACCCATTTAAGCATCGCTGCAGAAAAATTGCGCAAGCAAAAGATGAAAGCTCAGCAGTTGATAGTTTTCGTTTCATACACGCAATACCAAGATAGCACGCGCCTCTATCGCTCTGCATTTCAGCAACTGCCGATTGCCACTTCGTACACGCCCGATCTGCTCGCGGCCGGAACCGCTTGCTTGCAATCATTATTCCACAAAGGATTCACGTACAAAAAAGTTGGCATCATTATTGACGATTTAGTTCCTGAAGATGCTCTGCAAATGAATACTTTTTATCAACTGCCAACAAATCTTGAAAAGCAAGCAGCCCTCATGAAAACAATCGATCGCATTAATACCAAAATGGGAAAAAATAAAGTTCTTTATGCAGCTGCAGGCGCAAAAAAGGAATGGAAAAATAAGCAAGAGAAAAGATCGCCTGCGTATACCACCAATTGGCACGAACTACTCACCATCAAAATTTAGATGCGTTACTTCTTCAGCGCACAACTATTTGAGTATATACTTAATAAGAAATATCCTTACGAAAGAAATCATTATGAAGCTATTTAATGCATTATTTTTTGCGATTATCATAGCAACATCTTTCGATTCAAACATGAAACTAAGCGCTATGGAACCTAGTAAAGAATGGACAGATTTCTTTAACTTAGTCGGCTCGAGCAAAAAGCATAAAGAAGAGGATGGTAAATTCTTTATAGAGTTAGTAACTAAATCAAAAAATGAGAGAGGTATTTGGGTGGTGTCAAAAAAATGGGAAGACGTTGCAAATCTCACACCTAAAGACAAAGATAGCCAATAACCAGAACCGTTTTTGCGCCTTAGAATATCCGCTAGAAGAAAAAAAAACAAAGGCCCGAAATATATTCGCATAGAATCAATGGTCGTTCAAAGCGAAGAAGTATTCATCCAGACAACGCCACCTACAGATGACAAAAAATAATTTAAAAGTATAACCAAGATAAATTATTTAAACATCTAAATTTAAAACGATTTCTATGAAAACATGCACATTCCTCCTCTGTTTGTTAACCGCATCCTCAACCTCGTTTCCTCTTTGGGATTCTCCGAATTATCCGAAAGGCATCGTGTATAAAAATGGGGTACCAGGTTATTATATACGAACCATAACGATCTCATTAAACTCTGGAGATGAAGAAAGAATGGTATGGTATCCTCAGCCCGAATCACATAGAACTGCGCTAAAAAATACGGGCAACGATCCAATCAAACCATCAACCGAAACCACGCCCGCATCGGAAGAAAAAAATAATTAAATAGAACAAGAAATTCGTACGTTTATTCATAAAGCATTCTTACCCGAATGCTTTATTTTTTTTGACGACGCAAGAATTAAACACCCTCTTCCCGAGTGCTTTGCTCCCTTCGATACAATTTTAAAACAGTTAAAAATCACTCAGGGCGAGCAGGGCTGAGGTCTTCCGTTCGGAGTGAGTAAAACGTACCGAACCATCGCGAATAAGATAACGGGCACATTTTCTACCATTTTCTTCACCCATACGAACCCAAGTATCGATTCAAAATGTATTTTTATGATATAATTACTCTTAGATAAACAATTTAAATAAAACAGATTTTTCAACAAAGGAATTATTATGAAGAAATTAAATCTATCGCTCATGGCGATTCTTATAATAGTATCATTAATGCCGCAATCAGTTTTTTCAATGGTCCCGCAGCAATCCACCCAACTTCAAGACATCGCTGAATTTGAATATTTCGAAGCCCACGGGAACCTTTTTAGAAAAGTAAAAAATACAGGACAATTTCAAAGGAGAGTGGGTATGCAATGGGAGCTTCCCGATGGCACTCGGTCCAATGATTACAAGTGGGTAGAATCAGATGAGCCATCCGCAGCAATAAATTTGGAAACTACCTCAAAAGAGGAAAATAATGATTTTGAATAACAAGTAAAGATAAAAATAGGACTAAAATTAAAGAGGAAACAAAAACATGCAAAATTTAAATCTATCGCTTCTCGCGATTCTTATAACAATATCGCTTATGCCACAATCAGTTTTTTCGATGGTTCCACAACCTATAGGCCAACACCAAGCCACAGGCGGGTTTCTCTATATAAATGATAATCTCAGAAAAGTGATAGCAACGGGAACTCTGCAAATGAGAATTGGTAGCCAATGGTCACTTGCCGATGGCACTATATCGAATAATTATCAATGGGTAAATGTAAGAAATCCTGAAGAACCTTCCGACACAATGAATTTGGAAACTTCTTCAGAGGAAAACAATAATAATGTTGAATAACTAGAAAGATAAAAATGAAGAACATACATGTATCACTTTTCGCTCTTTTAATGCTCTCTTTGCTGCCACAATCAACATTATTTTCAATGGAGCAAACACCGCATATTGAATATGTTACCGAGACTTCAAGAAGAGTTAATGGCCAACTACAAATCCTCCATTTTATCGATACGTATCACGATGATGGTACGGTAACTAATGAAGCAATCTGGATACCTGCACCATCTCAAACGATGCCTACAGCAAATTATCCTGGCGGTTCATAATAGCTTTTTTTCCTCCAGAACTTGTAAGCACCAGATAGGAATAAAAATGAAGAAAGTAAAAGTATCGATTGCCCTGTTTCTTCTAGCAATCGTGACCCTCGAGCAACCAGCATTGCTGTCAATGGAACAGCCTCAAGATCAAATCATCTACATAAATAACAACGTTCGTATATTCAATGGCCAACTGCAAGAAGCGGTTCGCCATGAATATAGAAAGATTGATGGCACAATCACCGTGATAGAAGAGTGGATTGCAAAACAATAGAATAGGCAAGAAAATTTCCTGCCTATTCTTAACCATTTAAAATTTAACTATTTTTCTTTTTTGCACGAATCATCAAATGCCATCCAAGTTCTGCTTCAAGTTCCTTAAATAATTCGTCAGATACGTTCTTAAAACAATCTTCTTTTTCATATTCATACTTAATATATTTTTCTATCTTCCATGGAAAAATATGATCTTTTTTCATTTCAAGAATTTCAAAATCACCAAATAATCTGCGGGCGCCTTCAAACGTATAAGAATAGGTAACCGGGCATCCAGTTTGCGCTTCAGAATACATCGCAATTAATTCATCAAGCGCGCCATCGCCAAAATCCCACATGCCTGTTTCTCGCATGAAGTGAAAAAGCTTATAACTTATTTTTGAGTAAACCATCATTCTGAGTTCACCATCATCTTTCAGTAATGAATTGCACGCTTTTACGATTTTTTCTGGTTGCGGAGAATGATGGATCACGCCAAATGACCAAATTAAATCATACTTTTCACCATGCAAAATTTGATCCAGCTCTTGCGCGTTGCCTAAAATAAAACGTGCAGATAATCCATATAACTCAAATCTCTTTTTTGCCAGCTCAAGACTTTCTGGAGATAGCTCAACAATCGTAAGATCTGCACCATTCCGTGCAAAATTAATCGCCTCAGTTCCCAATCCGCATCCTATTTCCAGTACTCGCTTGCCCCGCCACATTGCAAATTCTGCAAATCCAGGAATATGCGGCTCCACGAAATATTTTCTTTTTTCTACTTCATCAAAATATTCGCGAGTACCGATGGGTTTTTTCGAATGTTTAAGATTGCATGGCCGCCGATCCCAAAATTTTTTAACCTCTTCAATCGACTTTGCCGAAAAATGAGCGGCTGTTAATGAACTATGAAGCACTCCTAGAAAAATAGGCAGTATCATTTTTTTCATTATATTCTTCTCCTTTTAAAATAAATAAAAGCTCTCGATTACGCGTTGGTTATTTTTATTCTTTTTTTCAATCAACGCAACCATTTTTTGTTTCTTGCCAATTGAATCTGCCTTATTGGATACTGATAAATAAATATAAGGGGAAAAAATGAGAAGAGTATCAAGCTGGAAAGGATCGCTATCGTTCGGCCTTGTTCAATTTAATATTGAGCTTTATTCGGCGATCGCCTCGCATTCACTCGGTTTTAATTTACTACACGCAAAGTGCCATACACCGATTGCAAATAAACGAATGTGCCCCAAATGTAATAAAGAAGTGGCATGGTCCGATTTAGTGAAGGGATTAAAGTTAGAAGACGGCTCCTATTTTATTATCACCAAAGAAAATCTGGAAAAATTGAAACCAGAAAAAACAGATTCGATTCGCATTCTAGAATTTGTAGACGCTTCTGCCATTGATCCTATTTATCTTGATCAGCATTATTATATGCTTCCGCAAAAACAAACAGACCGTGCATTTTTTTTATTCGGGCTAGCGCTGCAAGAAACTGATCGCGTGGCCATTGGCCAATTTGTGATGCGTGATAAAGAATATGTATGCGCAATACAGCCGCATGGAAATATTCTCCTTGCCACGACGCTTAACTATGATTACGAAATTAAAGAGCTTAAAGAGACTGCTACGCTCAAAATCCCTAAATTTGAAAAAGCGGAACTCAATCTAGCGGAACAACTTATCAATAAACTCACCGTAAAGAAATTTTCGATGAGCCGTTTTAAAGATACGTTCGCACAAGAACTCAAAAAGAAAATTGCGCAAGCGGCTAAAGGCAAAAAACTTGAAAAGATAAAAAAAGTTAAAGAAAAAAAAGCAAAACCTGAAAAAGAACATTCTCTTATGCAAGCACTGCGCAAAAGTATTAAAACACGAATTCCTACGCGTGCATCTGAGCAGCGGCCAGTTGCTCGTGCAAAATCGCGAGCCTAATAATGGCAAAAAAAATTCATGCAATGAACGCACACATTGGTACGCTTGACGATTTGAAAAATAAAGATTTTATTTTTGAGCCCAAACTAGATGGCATTCGCGCGCTTTGCTATGTAAATAAAGAATGTGATTTCATATCGCGCAACGATATTGATTTATCGCCGCGATTTCCAGAGCTGCTGAGCATTCGAAAAAACATTCAAGCGCAAGAATGCATCTTGGATGGTGAAATTGTCGCCTACGATAAAAAAGGAGTTCCCCATTTTTCAGCACTCCAAAAAGGGGGCAGGCCGACGTACGTCGTTTTTGATATTCTCATGAAAAACGGAAAATCGCTCGTTCATTTGCCGTTGATTGAACGTAAAAAAATCTTAAATCAAACGATTATTGAAAATGCGCGGCTGGAAAAAACTTTTTTTACCCATGATGGCCCCAAGCTTTGGAAAGAAATGGTTAAAAAAAAGATGGAAGGCGTGATGGCAAAAGATCCGCAAGCTCCTTATCATCCCGGGCTTCGCTCTCGCGTATGGCTCAAAATTAAATTACTCAACACGATCGATTGTGTGATCGTCGGATTTACAACATCAAAGCGTGCAATATCTTCGCTCGCTCTTGGGCTTTATGATACGGATCAGCACCTTTATTATATTGGAAAAGTGGGCACTGGATTTAATGAAGAAGATATTGAAGAACTCGAGAATAAACTAACGCCGCTCAAAATTGATAAGCGACCAACGGAAAATGCTCCGGTAATTCCTGGAAAAAAAATTTATTGGGTAAAACCTCGCACAGTATGCGAGGTTACCTTCTTACAATTTACTTCGATCAGATATTTGCGAGCATCAGTATTTATTCGATTGCGAACCGATAAGAAACCAAAACAATGCACATTCAGATCGCAAACATTAATAAAAAAATAATTATGCGGATTGCGCTTCAACTGCTGGAGCTGGTTCAGGTTCTTTAGCCAGCGGCTCCTCATGGATCACTGCTGGTGCCTTCATAACTGCAGGCATTGGCCGGCGCCATAGTGAACTTATTTTATCCCAAATGCCGCCAAAGAAATTGCCGATCGCGTTAAAAAACTTTGTAAACGAACGTATAATCGATGCAAAGATTCCTTTTGATCCTTGTTTCTTTTCGAACGCTTGCGCTTCTTGCGCTGCTTTCTCTCTTATTTCTTTATCAATTTCTTCTTGCGAACGGCGTTCATCCGATTCCATATCCTGCTTTTCATATTTCTCAAATTCATGTTTCAAATCTAGGCCAATTTGTTGCAAATTAGCGATAGACATTTTTATTTTGCTCATCTGATCACGCATTGCTTGAATTTGATCATTGAAATAAGAAGCGAGGGTGTTTTTTAAATAAGCATAAATATCTTGTAAGCTTTTATAGCTCGCGTCGGTCGCATAATAAAGCTCTTCAGCTTTTTCATCGCTCAGTAATTGTTTAATTTCCTGAAAATTTGCCCATGCTTTATTTTGATAGCCGTTTGAAATTTTGATCTGGCTATCAACGGTGGTCATTACGTCGTTAATTTTAGATTCTATCGCATGGATATTTTGCAATTCTTCTTGGAGTACCGTTAATTCGCTTTGTTTTTGCGTTATTGCTGCAAGGAGTTCACGTTCTTGCTCCGTTAGATCGCCCTGCCTTTTTTGTTCACGTTCCAATTGCTCAAGAAGATCTGCAAGTAATTTATCAGCATCGCCAATATCAAAACCAATCTCGGTAACAAATTTATCGTACTCATTATCCAATTGGTTTTGTTTTATTTTATAATCGGCACGCGCTTCAAGAATTGATGAAAAGCGTCGGTTGATCTCGCCGATAAGATCGATCATATCCTCAACCGCTTTGCGCTTTAAGAGCCAGTTGCCGCCCTCTTCAATATTTACCGTATCGATACCGCCAATAGGTTTTTCTGGCACCGATTCATTTTCTTCAGGCGCTGCTTGGCTTTCTGATTGCGTTATGGATTCAGCTGCAACGGCTGGCGCTGAGGGTTCTACTTCTTGCCCGTTTTGACTGCTTTGATCGGTAGATTGCTGCGATGCTTGCACCGTTTTTGTTGTTGACGCAGTTTGTGGCGCGTTTGCACTAATTGCGGGGGGCGTAGTAGCAGCCGAAGCCGTTTGTTGCTGCTGAGCAGCTGCTTGCGCCGCTTGGCTCGGCGCAGTTGTTGCTGACGTTGCAGCAATGGCAGCCGTTGGTACCATTGCCGATTGCGCAGCGGTTGCGCCCACTCCAGAAATCGCAGATTGCGATGATGCAGAAGCGACAGACGAACCGCGACCCGATAGCGATGGCGATGCAGCTCCTGCAGAAACCGATGATCGTGCGGTTGCAACAGGGGAGGAAATGCCTCCACCCACAGCAGTATCAGCCGACGAATCATCAGAACTATCGTCAGAGCCCGTATCGGATTGATCAGATGGCTGAGCAACGTTTGTTTGTGATTGATTTTGCACCGGTGAAACAACAGGAGCCGGCGTAACTTTTACCGGCACTGCGTTTGGATTAATAGAAGATGAAAGATTACCTAAATTATCGTTTAATTCAGAAAGTACTACACCGAGTCCAGAAGTGCTTGGCACTCCCGTTTTAAGGGGAGCAACAGCACTCTGAATATGAGCACAGGACATGATGCCAACAACCAACAAACAACTACGTAACGCTTTCATACCGCTCCTCTTACAACGTTTCAGATAACTCTTTCAATTCTTGGACCAACCCACGCGAAAGTTCTTCCGCTTCCCATGAAGTATAGCTCCAGCGTACTCCACTTTCCACACGCGTCAATGTTGAGCGGTCACTTTTAATATCAATAATGTCGATACGAACAACGTTCATAAGAGGATGTACCAACGATGGTGCTCGAACTACTCCCGCGCGGCCAAGAATACTGTAGGCCACGTTCCCTTCGTCAAGAAAACAAAGCATCACTTTTTTTTGCCAGACCATATTATGATAACCAGTATGATCTTTGTGAATGGTCATCAAAATACTTTCTAATCCTTTAGGATAAACGCATTGAATTGGCGTTGTATGTGGCAATCCTTTTTCAGAAAAAGTTGCAAGTGTCGCAACGGTGCCTTTTTTCATAACCTTAATTAAATCTTCGGGAAGTTTAACACCAACGTGTTTAGCCATTTTTCATTCCTTGCGTTATGTAACTTGTTAAAAAAGAAAATACTTTTTTGCTTTGTTTAGATTGTCCCTAAAATTCCCTAAAAATTTAAAACACAGATAATTTTTCTATAACCTCATTCTCGACCGCTAACGCTTGAGGCGTTAAAAAGAGTCGATCATCAAAGGAGCGCACAAGATGGCGTTCCTGCAACATGGAAACTGCACAAATAAACGTTTCGCGTTCCTTTTCTTGTAAGGTGGTTAATAATTCTGAAAATTTCACACCAACCGGTTGGCGTAGCCCGAGCATTAATGTTTCAAGCCATATTTGTTCACGAGATAATTTTTCAGCCATTATTTCAGTCGGTTGTTGTTGTTTGATTTTATCCATGTAGGCCAATAAATTTTTTTCATTTTCAGTTCTGCTCATTCCATCGAATGAAAACGCACCCAACCCAAAACCTTTAAACGGCTTTCGCTGCCAATAGGCTTTATTATGTTTTGATTCAAAACCGGCTTGCGCAAAATTAGAAATTTCGTATTGCGCGAAACCATGCTCAGCCAACAGCGCAACCGACCAATAATAGAGATCAACCACTTCATCATCGCAGGGTAAACTAATGCTTTTCTTTTTTACCCCAAAATAAAGGGGCGTTGCTTCGTGCACCATTAAAAAATACATAGAAATCTGTTTGATAGGCCAACGCACAATCTTTGCAAGCGCATCTTTCCACTGCTCGGCCGAAACTCCGGGAAGCCCGAGAATGAGATCCACTGAAACGGTACGGAAAAAATGGTGTGCCTTATCGATCACCGCGTACACATCTTCAAGCGATTGATGCCTGTTAAGTTTTTTGAGTGCCGCACTATTCAAACTTTGAACCCCTATACTGATTCTGTTAATCCCACTATCACGCCATACGCGAAAATGCTCATCGGTCACTGTTCCCGGGTTAACTTCGATCGTCCATTCGTACCCTGGTAAAAAATCGATGACTTTATATAGTGTACCAGACGTGTCAAGTAGTTCGGAAAGTGGGTACGTGCTTGGCGTGCCGCCCCCCATATAAATCGTCTCAATAGAGAGTTTGCGCTCACGCTCAGAACAAAAGCGCTCAATCTCGCTTTTAAGAGCAAGGTGATAATCGTGCATATATTCTTCGTGGCCAGCAATGGCAACAAAGTTACAAAAGTGGCATTTGTACGGACAGAAAGGCCAATGGATATAAAGCGACGATGGATTAACCGACAAGTCAAAATACATGCAAGTCCCTAAACGTTGTAAATCCCGAAAAACCTATCTCAGCTGTTCATCAGAGGAATATGCCGAATTCGTTTTTTCATTTTTTGCTGAGTTTTTTCCCTCACGCAAAATCTCACCACCCACTTTTTTCTTCAAATGCGGATTTGGGATCGTGTTACGCACAATATCGATCGCACGAATCAAATCATAGCGCATTCGTTCACCCGCCCCTTCTTGATGCGCAAACTTAATTATTTCAGCGCCCGAAAAAAGATGCCGCACCTGCTCCTGCAAATCTGCAGGCAATCCAGAATGTTTTACCGCCTCAATAACTTCTTGGTCGGTTTTACCCTCAAGCGAAAGTTCATATCGCTTTGCCAAGTAGGTTTTAAGCACTTTAGTTAGATGTCCATAGAACAGTTTATGCGTATCTTGATCTTCAAACAAGCCCAAATTGATCTTTTGTAGGTTATTAAGCGCTTCTTGCCACGGATCGAGCACTTTTTTTCGTGAGCGTTTAATGTAACGAACCCAAAAAAAGAGCATCGCCAAAAGCAGCGCAAAAATCACTATCCCAAAAGGGATATAAAACGCCGGTTGATGCCAAAACGGTTTGTACCACCAACCATAAAGATCGTAAAGTTTAATACCCTGTGCTTCTTGCATCATAGTTTACTACCCATTATTCATCTTGAAGTACGCGCTTGGAAGAATCTTACTAATTGTTCAACAATTTTTTCCGGATTCTCAATATCAACCGTATCTGCCCCTGAAGCTTTTAATATTTTTGATTGCTGGTCGTTAAATGCATGCAACATGCGATTGCATTTTTTTGCACCAGCGCGGCTCAAATTTAAAAGAACTTCTTGCTTAGTTTCACTATCGATCGTTGTTATAAATCCGGCAGTCGGCAATTCTCTTTCTAACTGATCGCGCATGCGTAAAACAATACAATCATTCTGCGCGCAGATCATTTTAAGCGCCTTATCAAATCGCAAAGTCTCTTGTTTTTGGTTTTGCTCTCCATCAATCATATCGGAGAGAACAAAAACGATCGCATCGCGTCGCTTTAATCGTGCAATGTAATCAAGAGCACTGCTGATCGACGTTTTTTTCTCAGTCGGTTTAATTTCGCATAACGTGCGCAATAAAAGTTCAATGTGCTGGCGCGAACGCGCGGGCGGAATGTATTTTTCGACATGATCACTAAAGAGCACCAATCCAACCATATCTTTGCTATAAAATCCTGCCATGATAAGAATCGTGGCCGTATCGATCATTACGTCGTTTTTCGATTGCTGTGCACCAAAAAAAGTAGATGCTGAAATATCGAATGCGATAATAATGGAGCGGTTTCGCTCATCTTTATATTCGCGCACTAAAAGTTTATTCATGCGCGCAGAGCTTTTCCAATCAATAAAACGCACATCGTGCCCAAATTGATAGTCGCTGAGCTGCTCAAACTCAAGCCCGTACCCTTTTTGCGCCGCTCGGTGCTCGCCAATATAATAACCTTGCAAAAGGCGTCGAGTTTTAATTTCTAACTGCTTAATCTTTTGTGCAGTTTCTGGACTCAACCTTTTTTCCATTGTTACCAAACACCATAATTTTTAAGAATATCTGGAATTGCGATAGAACCATCCGCTTGCTGATACGTTTCCATAATAGCCACCATCAATCGTGGTAGCGCTAATGACGAACCATTGAGCGTGTAAACAAGTTTTGTTTTCTCTCCCGCAGCTTCGCGGTAACGAATCATGCCGCGGCGCGCTTGAAAATCGGTGCAATTACTGCACGAGGACACTTCTTTATAATCGTTCAAGCTTGGAATCCATACTTCGATATCAAATGTTTTTGCCGATTGAAAAGAACAATCTTGGCCAGCTAATAATGAAATGCGATAATGAAGCCCTAATTTTTTCAAAAGTCCTTCTGCACAAGCAACTATTCTGTCAAGCTCTTGATCAGCATATTCAGGACGAGTAAATGTATATAGTTCAACTTTTTCAAATTGATGAATGCGGATCAATCCGCGCTCATTGGCGCCATAAGATCCTGCTTCCCTTCTGAAACAACTCGTCCACGATGTAAGGCGCATTGGTAAATCGGTCGGCTCAAAAATATGATCCCGATAGAGATTTGTTAAACTGACTTCCGCCGTTGGAATTAAAAACAGTGGATCATTCTCAGTTGCATACACCTGATCTTTAAATTTAGGAAAATTACCAGCAACCCTGAGCGATTCTTCATTTATCAAATAAGGCGGCAGAATCATCTGAAAGCCATGTTCTTGATTATGCTTGAGCATAAACATAGAAAGCGCATAAATCATTTTTACGCCATCGCCGCGATAAAGCGCAAAATTACTGCCAGTGATTTTAGCAGCCGATGCAAAATCGAGCCAACCTAAAGCGGTCGCGAGATCGATATGATTTTTTGCTGGAAATGAGAACGTTGGTTTACCGCCTTCTTGGCGGACAACTTTATTCGATTCTTTTCCGCCCAATGGAATATCGGTAGAGGGAATATTTGGGCAGCGTAAATAAAGTTCATTAAATTCTTTTTCGAGTACTTCTAGCTCTTTTTCTGTTTGTTTGAGCTCGGTACCTAAGGCGATTGATCGTTCTCTAATCTCGGGCGTAATACCAGACTTTGCGTTTGCCGCAAGCTGATTTTTTTGGTGGCGCAGCTCTTCAACGCGCGAGCGCATTGTCCTTAATTCTTGATCCTTTTTAAGGAGCAACTGCGCATCAAACGAGGGTTCTTTGATAGTAAGCAGTTTTATTATCTGATCTGGATGTTCTCGCAAAAGCCCTAAATCTATCATGATAAACCTTTAAAATGTGCTCGACGAACTATATATCTATAGAAAATACTGGAAAAAAGAGGAGTTGAATAGTAAAAAAAATGGGCTGCTTACGCAGCCCAAACAGATAAAGCTTTTTTAACTTCAATCACATTAGATTGAACGTACCACTTCTCGTAGCGCTTTTCCTGGTTTAAAGCGAGGAACATTCACTGCAGGCAAATCAATACGTTGCTTTGTTGCAGGATTGATTCCCTTACGTGCTGGTCGACGTGAAACAGACCACGTACCGAAGCTCGCCCACTGTACTTTGTCGCCGTTTTTTAACGCGCGTTGTACAGTACGCGCTAAGCTATCCAGTAAGCGCGCTACGTCTTTTTTTGTAAATAATGTTTCTTCACTCAAGGAGTCAATGAGCTGACTTTTGTTCATGAAAGAACTCCTAATAGGTTTAAATGGTTTAACACTGCTTCTTCATCCGACTCTACTTTTTTCTTCCTATGATTTCCTATGACATCAGTCAAATAGCCTAATTCGATTTAAATGTTTGTCAAATTCGGTTAAAATAAAGCCAGATTTTTGAAAAAAAATACCATTTTGCTCATTCCTTCTGTCTTGATGAGTTCTCACTCGCAAGAAACGCCACTTACATGGTTTAATTCTTTAAACCGAAGGATGTGCATAAAAAATAGGAAGAACGTTATTATGCAAAATCACAAGCCAATTTTATGCGATACTCATTGCCATATTAATATTATGGTGAAAAAAACATTTGATACGCCCCTTTTACCCGAACATTTTCCGCTGGCAAAAACTATTATTGATCAGGCAGCTGAAGCTGGCGTAAATCGCATTATAAATGTGGGAACAAGCTTCATTGAAAGCCAAAATTGCGTCTTGCTGGCTCAGCATTTTCCAAATTGCTTTGCAGCGGTTGGCATTCACCCAAATGATGCGACAGAAAATTGGCGCGCAGATTTAGAGAAAATAGAAAAATTAATTATTGCGGATAATGAAAAGAACATTGTCGCCATCGGCGAATGCGGCCTCGATTTTCATTATCCAGATTTTGATCGCGCGCGACAGGAAGATGCGTTTCGCGCGCAAATCGAGCTCGCATTAAAATATGATCGCGCCCTCATTGTGCATACACGCGATGCAGCCTATGAAACACTCGCTATTATCGATGAATTTCGTGATAGAAATCTGCGTGGCGTTATCCATTGCTTCTCTGAAGATATGAAATTTGCGCAAGAAGTGATGAAGCGTGATTTTTTTATTGGAATTGGCGGCCCATTGACCTATCCTAAAAACAATGCACTTCGAGAAGTTTTCCTAAATGTACCACTTGAGCGCATACTGCTCGAAACCGATGCACCCTACTTGCCTCCTCAAGAAATAAGGGGCAAACAAAATTCACCTGCACAACTTAAAACCATAGCAAAATTTCTATCTGCTTTGCGAAATTGCCCGGTAACGACAATAAGCGAATCAATTAATAAAAATTGCGCGCATCTTTTCAGGCTTAATGAGTAATAATTATAGCCCGCTACCAATTATGCTTATCTTTTATCTTATAATCGTAATTGTAATTATTTATAGTTCCGGTATACTATTAATACATACGTTTTATTTGATAAAAATGGAGCTCTACTATGAAGAAATTTTTGATTACATTTTTACTAAGCTGTTTTGCACTAGCTAATTCTGTTCATTTATCAGCGATGCAAACTTTTAAGGCTGATTCTAAGACTGGTTCAGCTCTTGCAAAATTAGAACCGGAAAAAATAATTACCTTAAAGAAAAAAGCTTACCGCGTTAACGCTATAACTCAAAAAACTTCTTACGGAGAAGATTTAGTCGAATTCAAGGCAATAGTACGAGATTCGGATTTCAATTATCATACTTTATATTTTGCTAAAAATTCCAATCATGAGTTCTTGAGTGCATCTAAACTCACACTTACGCCACTTAGTCAAACAGAAACAGAAGCTTTTAAGAAAAAGCTTCAAGAGGATGAATACTTAAAAAAAATTACTACTGCTCTGCCATTCATGAAATGCGCACTGTATGCAGCTGGAATTTTTGGCTTGAGTTACTTCATATACAAAATCTTAAAATAAGAACACGCTCAATCTTAAAGCCCAGGAATTTCTCGGCCTTTTTTTATTCTCTCTCCTTTTACAATTCAATGTCCCTTACTAACAGAGGCTAGAATTGACCATTGGTGATTATTTACGAAAGAAAAGTTTTCGAGGGCCAAAATCTAAAAGGACATGCGAAAATGCACCCGCAAAGAAAAAGAGAAGATCAAAAAATACCATAGTTAAATAGGAGGCGGCTGTGCACGCAACGATTGTGAAGATCATTGCGCAAAGCGCGCCGATAAACCACATCGAATGCGTAATACCGCGATGCTTTACCGTAAGTGGTATCAATGCAATAGTGCTCATAATAGCGACGTCGGTGATCCTCCTTTGCCAAAGCAATACAACAAAAACTACCGCAGTTACCCTAAAAAAAAGCTGTTGCCCCTTACTTTTAATATCGATATCGGGAAACAAGGCACCAAGGCATGCGCAGCACAACCATTCGAATAACGTTGAGAACGATGCCGATAAAAAACCGGCAATAAAAACAACTAATCCAAATGAAACCACGCCACCAACTAAATGTGTTTTGTATCCGGGCATTTTTACCCCTAAAAAAGAATCGTTTTTATTAACGTATGTTAATTTATACAGATGATCCTGTAGCTTTCATCTGCATTAACGTAGCACCCGGATAATAAAACTGCAAAATAGATTTATAGTGATGCCCTGCGTCAAGCATGCGGCGCGCTCCCCACTGGCAAATGCCCATGTGGTGGCCGTACCCCTTTCCAGTAAAGCAAATTGCTTTCCCTTTTTTTTCTACCGTAAAGCAATAACTTTTAATTTTGCTACATAGCGCATACATTTGTTTGCAATTTAAATGGAGCGCGTGATTCGATCCTTGAATCAAAACACGTTGTACAACGCCCGCTTTATCACGCTTTACTACTTTAATTTCTCGTATTGATCGAACCGAATGCCCCGCTTTTTTAAGCAATTCTTGAAAATGCTCCAGCGAATATTCCACACGCCAACCAAATATTTTGCATCCTTTACAGAAATTGCATTTTTTTTCACGCGCTAGATAAGGAGCACTTTTAAAATCGATGCCGCTAATATGCGCAGGAATCACTCCCCCGCAACATGAATCAAACATCGCCTCAATTGGCTTTCCATTATATGCCATAATTAATCCGCGGGTTTGCTCTATTGCTTCCCTCAATCGTTCGCTCTTATGCACGCCGTTATAGGTCTGATGAATATTAGTATTTTTAATATGATACAATTTCTTTTTTGTATTTGCTTCTTGGATTCGTTTCATTACATAGCTGCGCGAAGCGACTGCAAAAGTTTTATTGATTTCAAGCGGCCAGCCAGGCCAACTTTCAGAATTAAGCACCGAATAAACGTATTCTTCAAGCTCAAGACAATTAATTAATTGAATTGTATCACCTGATGCATCGATTAAAAAAGATCCATGGTATTCGCGCTCTTTGAATTGCACATACCCTTCACTTGGTTTAATAAAAAAACGCGCGTGAGCAACTTTTTTTCCGTTAATCAAAATATTTTTTTTCTGCGCAGTAAGCCTTATTTCCGGTTCTTGAAAATGTATGCCAGAAACGCTTTCATAGGCAATTAAATGAAAACCGGAGGGCGCACTGATCGTCCAACCCTGAAAATCTGAACGCTGTGCTTCATCGAGAAGCACGTTAACAATTCGTGGCCTTTCTTCATTCAGCTCTTTTTTTTCGACCGATGAATCGGTCGGCATAGTAGTTTCAATCTCAGATTGAATGGACGCCTCAACTGCTTGATCAATAATCTTTTTTTTGTAGCGATACCTCCACGCAAATGCGTCTGTGGAAATAATGAGAGAAAGAAATATAAACGAAAGCGAACGATACCTAGAGAGTAATTGCATGATTTTCAAGGATTTTCACAAATTCGTGAGGAAGTGATACTTTTTTATCTATCCCTTCATTTGCCGCAGCATCCGCTTCGGCATTATACTCTCGCTTAATATGGCAAAATGAGTAACGCTGATTTGCAAGAAGCACCCACGCTAACTCAAATAATTTTTTTAGATGAATATCTTTAACACGGTATTCACCCTTCATTTGCTTAATGAGAAGTTCTGAATCGGCCATGATATAAAGCATATCATCCGGCTCTATAAGTTTTCGGCACAGATAAATGCCTAAAAGAAGCCCAAAATATTCAGCCTGATTGTTTGTTTTGTGCCCGAGATAGAAGCCTTTTGCTTTCACCAGTTCATCATCTTTTTTAATGACGACTCCCGCTCCCGCAATCCCTGGATTTTTTCGAGCTGCACCATCAACAAAAAGCTGCCAGGTGTGCCCCTTCTTTACTTTTGGCTTTGTCGGTTCCGTGCAATGCTCAAAAAGCGAAAGCTGGGTCATGATGCTGGTGTTTCCTTGTGATCCGAGCCGCTCGGGCGCTCAAGATAGAGAAACCTAAAACAATCACGGCAAACAAGCAGTTTATTTTTACGTAATTCGGCAATATCTTTTTGGGAAATTTGATAAAAGCATGCGCTGCAGCTTCCGTTTTGCACTGGCACTACGGGATTAGATACTTTTAAGCGCATCGATGCATATTTTTCAAGCCAATCAGCAGGTATGCCCTCTTCTTTTTGCACACGAACGACCAACAGCTCTTTGATCTTATGATCGATAGCTGCAATTTTTTGCATCACCTCTTGAATCACAACATCAAGCTCTGCAGATCTTTTGACGCAAAACGCTTTTTTTTCTTCGGTTTCTTTTTGAGTTACTTCGTACGTCTTCCATGCAGCAATAAGACCATCTTCAAGCCCCAATTGCTTTTTTTTAACCGCCTCTATTTCATGTTTGAGCGATTCATATTCTCGCTGGCTGTTTGATTGCTCAAGGCGCGCTTTTTTGCCTTTCTCTTGTTCATCAAGATCGGCCATTTCTCGCTCTTTAACATCAACCTCTTTACGCATATCATGAAGATGTTGCTTGGCATTCTCCATTGAAGTCTGAAGAACATCAAATTCTTGTTTGTGCGTGTGAAGTTCGTGCTGTAGTTTAGTTCTTTCTTTTTCTGCAGAGACAATAGATTGGTCGTACTGGATAAGATCTATGAATTTTGAGAGTGGGTACTCATTCATAAAGTAACCCCTTTTTTTTTAAGTCCTTTCAGGACATTTCTTGGGAAAATCCATGCATTATAAAAACAACATAATGCGCTTATAATCCTTAAAAAGGACTGGCCGCGCCAGTCGTAGTTTGCCGAGCCGGAAGGCCTGAATAAACGTAAACTGGTGGGCCCACCAGGATTCGAACCTGGGACCTCTCGGTTATGAGCCGATTGCTCTCACCGCTGAGCTATGGGCCCGTTTATTTTTATAATTGCTCGTTATTATATCTCAATATTTGGGGATAAACAAGAAGTGCATCAACTACCGCAAGCAGTCGCACAAATACTCCATTTTTGTTTATCTTTAAACTATACTATTTGTATACCATTTAAGGACCAAAATGAATGGAACAGTAATTATTCTCAATGGGCCATCTGCTGCTGGTAAAAGTTCTATTCAAAAAGAATTCCAAAGACTGATGATGCCAAATTTATGGATAAAGTTAGGCATCGATAATTTATTTGATTCGCCCATGCCAGAAATCAATCTCAAAAATATCACTTTTTGGCAATCTCAAAACCCTATACGATGGGTTGAATCCTCTAAAGACCATGAGGGCAATCCTGTAATCTCTCTCTTTACCGGACCAGAGGGAGAAAAAGTAGCCTATGGTATGAATTCCGCGATAGCTGCATACGCAAACAATGGCTGCAATATTATTGTTGATTATATCGCCTACAAAAAAGAATGGTTGGATGATTTACAGGAAAAATTGCAGAATGCTCAGACTTACTGGATAAAAATAGCTGCTCCCTTAAATACACTAGAAGAACGTGAAACTGCTCGGGGCACATCGCCCAGAGGGCACGCCCGCAGCCACTATGATTATATTTATTGGGATTTAACGTATACTATTGAAGTAAACTCAGAAAACGAAAACCCGCAGTCTATCGCAATAAAAATTAAGGAATTATGTCTACCTTAGAAAAAAATGTAGTTCAAGCTTGGGGGGCGCAAGGGAAAGAATGGCTTAAAAATTTGCCTACTATCGTTGAAGCATTAGCGGTCAAATGGCAACTGACCGATCTGACGCCTTTTAGGAATCTTTCGTACAATTATGTACTTAAAGGTTTCCAACATAAAAAGCCTATAGTCGTAAAATTGGGGTTTGATAGTATTGCCATAAAACAAGAAGGCTTAACGCTCGATACGTATAAAGGAAGCGGTTCCGTTCGATTACTTGATGCTGATTTATCTATGAATGCTTTGCTTATTGAGCACGCTATTTCAGGAACGACGCTTAAATCTTTTTTCGCCCATCGTGACGATCAAGCAATCGCGCATACGGTATCGGTCATAAAACGACTGCATACGATTCCAGTAGCAGAACCTTCGCTGTTTCCCGATCTACCTGAATGGCTCAAAGCGTTAGAAAATCCACATCCTGCATTATCGACGATTCATATTAATAAGGCTCGCGAACTATCCAGTTCGTTACTCGCAACTCAAAAAGAAAAAGTATTGCTTCATGGCGACCTACATCACGAAAATATCGTCTCCAGTGCACGCGATAGTTGGCTTGCGATAGATCCTAAAGGAATTTGGGGCGATCCAACGTATGAAGTGGGTGCATTCATCAGAAATCCATTTCCGGAACTATTGCATCAACAAAACCTCAACGATATCATTGCTCGCCGCATTACGCTCTTTGCACAGCATTTAAACTTTGATCGTCAACGAATCCAAGAATGGGCCTATGTGCAAGCGGTGCTTGCAGCCTGCTGGGCAATGGAAGATGGTGAAACAGATCCGAATTATGCGATGATTGAAGCAGAGATTCTCGAAATAAAATAATCAAATCTATTTATTGTCTCAGTTCTGATCATTATTATAAATTCAAAAAAAGACTTTTTTTTGAAGGAAAAAACTATGAGTTCAGTACTTTCTGGCGTAAAAATTGCAATGCTTGTTACCGATGGCTTTGAGCGACCTGAAATGGTTGATACGCGTAAGGGGCTTCAAGATGCAGGCGCTACCGTTACATTAATTTCACCCAAGTTTCCTAAAGTGAAAGCTTTGAATCATATAGAATGGGCCGATGAATTTCAAGTCGATCTTCCTCTAGAAAAAGCACGCGCTGCAGATTTTGATGCGATCGTGCTGCCAGGCGGTATTATAAACCCTGATTTATTGCGCGTGATGCCAGCCGCTATTAAATTTATTAAAGATTTCGTTGATACTGGTAAACCAATAGCAGCAATTTGCCATGGGCCATGGACATTGATTGAAACCGGATTTGTCCAAGGAAAAAAGATGACTTCGTGGCCTTCACTCAAAACCGATTTGATTAATGCAGGAGCAAATTGGGTGGATCAAAAAGTCGTCGTTGATGGCAAGTTCGTCACCAGCCGCATGCCGGCAGATATTCCTGAATTCAACGAAGCAGTTATTAAAATGCTTTCAAAAAAATAAGATTTTTCAAGCATCTCGCATCAAAAAATCTTTAAGGCGGCAGCTGTAGCCCCATTCATTATCGTACCATCCAAAGACTGATGAAAGTGTACCTAAGGAACGCGTAAGCGGTGCATCAAGAATTACTGATGAACTATTTCCTGAAAAGTCAGATGAAACTAACGGCTTGCTTTCCACTTCAATAATGCCGCGCATCGATTGTTTTGATGCATCGATAAATGCAGTATTAATAATTTCTGCAGATAGTTTTTTTGTTGATAAAAACGTCAACTCAATGAGTGAAACTTTGCCAACAGGGACGCGAACGGAAGACATTTCTACTTTTCCTGCAAGTGCTGGCATCACTTTTGGTACCATTTTTGCAGCGCCGGTGGATGTCGGGATAATATTGAGTGCAGCTGCGCGAGAAGTGCGCGGATCTTTTGCTTCAACATCAAGAAGCACTTGCGTATTGGTGTATGCATGCGTCGTCATCATCATCGCTTGTTCAAGCCCGCATTGATCATGCAATACTTTAAGCAGTGGAAACACAGCGTTTGTGGTACAACTACCAAGCGAAACAATGTTATGCTTTTTTGCATCGTACATTGCATCATTCACTCCAGGAATAATTGAAACGTCTTCGTCGGTAGCAGGAGCTGAAATGAGCACTTTTTTTGCACCAGCTTTTAAATGCTTCTCTGCATCTTCTCGATGAGTAAATTTTCCTGAACATTCAACCACCCAATCAATTTTAAGCGCGGCCCAATTAAGATTGGCAGGATCTTTTTCAGCAATTAAAGCAATTTTTTTGCCATCGATAATTAATTCATTCCCACGCTGCTCAACGGTCCCGGGAAATTTGCCCATCAGCGTATCGTATTGAAAAAGATGCCCAATTAAATCTGTTTTTGCCGGGCCGATATTAATTGCGACGACTTCAAGATCTTTTTTTGCTGCCGCATCGGCCATAATAACGCGCAAAAATGTTTTTCCAATTCTTCCAAACCCATTAATTGCAATTCGCTTCATACTCACTTTCCTTTTTTTGCTATCGGCACCAACTGCGAACTAATTCTAGCATTTCTGCTTGCTCTTCATTTTCTACCGGCGGCAGTTCCAAAATTAACGGCACCTGCGCAAATGCTTTAATATGCGTAAATTCTTTGAGCGCTTGCTGGCCCAAATTCCCTTTGCCCAGCAGTTCATGCCGATCTTTTTTTGTGCCTAATTTTTCGCTCGAATCATTTAAATGAATGAGTGAAACACGATCTGCAGTGATTGTTTGATCGACGAGCTGCAAAAATTGTTCACGTCCATGAGCAGATCCAATATCATAACCATACGCGTATGCATGCGCGGTATCAAGGCAAAAAGAAACCTTTTCCGATTGTTCAAGCCGCTCATAAATCTCTTTTAAGTCTTCAAGATCACTACCAACGGTCGCATTGCCATGTGCCGTATTTTCAATAATAAAATGCATATTCGATTCGTTTTTTATTAATGCGTTAAAAAGACGCACAAACTGATCGATCCCCTCTTGTTTTGTTGCCCAACCAGTTGCAGCTCCAGGATGAATCACTATCGCATTAAAATGAAGCGCTTTTGCCATTTCAATTTCACGGCGTAATAAATGAATCGTGTGGCCGGTCTCTTTTCCGCTCAAATTAACCCAATAAGAAGCATGCGCATATAAATAACCGCATTCATCGCGCAATGCAAGAAATCGATCAATCTCCGGCGATGAAAGCTCTAAATAGTTTCCCGTGCCCTGGTGAATCATAAAACATTGAAAACTCTTAGTGCCCAATTCCAGTGCTTGGGGTATGAGATCCACAATCGATGAAGTGATACGTAAATGTAAACCGATCGTTCTCATAGAGAAAATTCGCGTTGCAAAACGGTGGAATCAATAAATGGCTTTAATAATTCGGAAAAATCTTTTTTTAATCGTTCAAGATCTTGAGGCGAATTTCCTTCAAATCGCACAGAAAGAACTGGCTGCGTATTGGATGATCGTAAAATTCCCCAACCATACGGGAATGTTGCACGAATGCCATCAATCGTTATCAACTGAGCATCCGTTCGACGCTTAAGCTCTTCAAGAGCGTGATGCATGATCTTTTCTTGTTTTTCTGGCGCACATTCGATGCGAATCTCTCGCGTACTAAATTTGTGTGGAAAGATTTTCAATAAATCATCGAGCGTTTTTTTTGATTTGCCGAGTAATTCAAAAAGGCGCAATAACGCGTAAATACCATCATCGTAGCCAAAATAACGATCACTAAAAAAGAAGTGGCAGCTCAACTCTCCTGCAAGAAGTGCATTATTTTGCTTCATTTGATTCTTAATAATCGAATGCCCAGAGGGGGACATAACAGGAACTGCTTGCCAAGAACTGAGCAATTCAATCAATGCAGAAGAACATTTAATATCAAAAACAATTTTGGCATGAGCGTGATCTTTAATAATTTCCCGCGCGAAAAGTGCGAGCAGCTTGTCACCCTGCACCAATTCTCCCGATTTGCTCATCGCCGCCATGCGATCGCAATCGCCATCAAGCCCAGCGCCCAATTGCGTATCGGTCGTTTTAAGAACGTGCCGGACTTCGAGCATATTATGCTCCACCGTCGGGTCCGCTTCATGATTTGGGTAGGTACCATCAACCGCTGGATAAAGAAGTTGAATGTTTGGCCATTTCATTGCGCGAACTAAGTCTGGAAGTACGGTACCCGCAGCGCCATTGCCGCAATCAACAACCGCTTTCATATCCATCCCACGCAAATGAGGAAAATGATCGCACATCCATGCAATATAAGAAGGAATGACCGCTTTTTCTTTATACACGCCGTGCTGCGCATTTTTTATCGCGGCGCCCGAATGCATTAATTTTTTTATTTCCTGAATCTGCTCGCCCCAAACTGATTCTTTACCCAAACACATTTTAATACCATTGTACTCTTTGCCATTATGGGAAGCGGTTATCATCAGGCCGCCATCAACTGGCACATTAAACAATGAAAAATAGAGAACCGGCGTTGGGCACATACCAATAAAAAGAACATCGATACCGCTTTCTTGGAGCGCTTTGCATAAAAGTTCTTTAATCGCTGCAGAATGGGTTCTGCCATCCATGCCAACCGCTATTGTTTTTATGTTCGGTTTTCTTTGTTTAAAGTAAAACGCTATTGCCTGGCCAATACGATAGGCATCAGCTATTGGAAAATCGGTACCGACTTTGCCACGAATATCATATTGCCTGAAAATTACGTCATTCATTTTCTCAATTCCTTTATATCAAGGCGGTATTTTTGTAGCGTAGCGCAAATAAAGCTAAAAGCAATGGAGCATTATTGCCGAATAACCTTGAACCGGTTTAATTACAACGCTAAAATGAAACGTGAAAATAGTTACCTTCGAAAAGAACCATGATACCGCTCAAACTTCAGCTTAAAAATTTCCTCAGTTATGGCCCGCAATTACAAACAATCGATTTTGCTCCGTATCATTTAATTTGCCTCAATGGGAAAAATGGGCACGGCAAATCGGCGCTCCTTGATGCTATCACCTGGGCGGTTTGGGGCCAAGCGCGCAAAACTTCAGGCACCGTTAAACCTGATGCACAATTGATGCGCCTAGGGCAATCGCATATGCTGGTTATTTTTGAATTTCAATTTAACGGGCAACGGTATCGCATTCGGCGGGAATATGCAGAAACGGCAGGAAAGCCGTACGCAGCGCTCGATTTTGGCATCATTGATCCGCAAACCGATAAAATTCATTCATTAACCGATAAAACAATTCGGCTTACGCAAGAAAAAATCGAATCCATGCTCGGTCTTAGCTTTGATTCGTTTGTTAATACCGCATTCTTACGCCAAGGGCAATCGAATGAGTTTTCAAAAAAAACGCCCAAAGAGCGCAAGGATATTCTTGCTTCGATCTTAAATTTAAATCAGTACGATCAATTGAGAAATGCCGCGTTTGCAAAAACAAAACATGCGGCAGCAGATTCCCATGTTATCGATCAACTGCATCAGCGAATGACAGTTCAGCTTGAACAAGAACCGCTGTTTCTGGAACAACTTTCACTCGTTGAACATCAAATGAGCGAACTGGATACACAGGCATTAAACGTTTTACAGCAAATGGCACAATTAGACGAGATTAAAAAAAAGCTCGCTACCGCTGCGCAACAGCTGCACATCGCACAATTCAATCACGATCAATCTGCACGCGAAACAAAAGAAAAAACTGAGCAACTACAAAAATTATTTTCACATTGGCGCTTAATTCATCGCCATCATCGGCATATGCCCGATACTTCAGAGATTGAAAAAGAGTACGCTGCAGCTGCGCAGCGACTCGTAATTTTACAAGAGCAAGCGCAAAAACGATTAACTGCACAACAAGAATACTTAGCGCTTAGAGAAAAGACATATCGGATTACGCAAAAAAATCAGCAAGAGATACAAACACAGCTCGCGATGCAACAACGCGCCATAGATCGAGTAACTTCTTCTATTGAACATAAGAATAACAACATTCTTATTTTCGAACAGCAAAAAAAAGTGCTCGAAGAAAAAAATCTAGAACTTCAAAAAGCGCATGCTGCATATGAAGAACAACATGCAAAGATCGCACATCTATTAAAAAACAAAGAGCAACTTGCACAGCAATTTGAAAAAAGAAAAAATTATTATCATCGATGGAATGCACAGTTTCAAATTATTCACAGTGAGCTGATGCAGTTTGAACAAAAAAAATTAATGACCGAAGATATCACCAACCCCAGCTGCCCATGGTGCGAACAAAATTTATCTGCAGCGCGCAAACGTTTTTTAAGAAACAAACTCGATAGAAATGAATATAAAATAGCGCGCCGCGCTGGGCGTTTGAAAGCAGCACTGGCAAAATTAAAACAGTTACTGATAGATCAACATACGCAGATTTCTCAGCTGCAAAAAAATGAACAAGAATTTTCAACGCTGGAGCTGATGCAAAAAACTAATGATCACGATATGCAAACATGCGCGCATGAACAAGCAGCACTTGAAGCAGCTTTGCAAGCGGCGCACAAAGAAATTAGTGAGCATCAAAAAGAAAATGCGCAGTTAGAAGAACAACGCACGATCTTGCAGAATCGATTAACAACGTGCGTTCAAGAAGATCCTGAATATAAAGAGATTATCGCAACGATGAATGATATTGAGCAAGAAGTAAAAGCGATGAACTATAGCGAAGGAGATCTTGAAAAAGCAGCACAATTAGCCGCATCTGCACAAAAAAAATTAACCGATTTGCGACAATTGGTGCATGAGGCTTCATTGCAGAAAGAACGTTCCCAAGCAATTAGTCAGTTGTGCGCACAGATAAAACTCCGCAGGAAAGAATACGCTCTATTGCAAATCCAGCTTGAAGCACACGTACATGAAAAGAATGAACTTGAACTGGCGTTGGCTTCTGAAAATAAAATACGGGAGCAAGCGGCTACTCTTCAGCACGAAAAAGAGCGATTACTCGAACAAAAAGGCCAATTGGCTCATCAACTCAAAACGTGCGCTATGCTTAAAAAAGAAATGCGAGAACAAATAGAAAAGAAAAAAGAGCTCAATACCATTATTGATGAATATCACATAATCGCGACCGCTTTTGGCAAAGAGGGAATTCAAGCGCTCTTGATTGAAGATGCGCTGCCCGAAATTGAGTACGAAGCAAATCTGCTCTTAGCTGAATTAACGCACAATCAAGCGCATATTATTATCGACTCGTTGCGCGATTTAAAAAAAGGCGGCACGAAAGAAACGCTCGAAATAAAAATTTCCGATCCGCTCGGTATTCGGCCCTATGAAATGTTTTCGGGCGGTGAAGCGTTCCGCATCGATTTTGCTTTGCGCATTGCGATTTCAAAACTTCTTGCACGCCGCGCGGGCACTTCACTGCAAACGCTTATTATTGATGAAGGATTTGGTTCACAAGATGAAGAAGGGATTGCGCATATTGCCGATGCACTCTATAAAATTCAAGATCATTTTGCTAAAATTATCATCGTTTCGCATTTGCCATCAATGAAAGATAATTTCCCCATACATTTTTTAATCGAAAAAGGCCCTCATGGAAGTAGTATTACAGTACATCAACAAGGATAAACTGATAAAGGCAACATTGGTATTCATAGGTTTCTTATGTTCTTACCAACCATCCACTGCTATGGATGATAAAAAGTTGTTAGCAGCTGCATTATAGTGGAACTCCCGACGCTTTGGGTATCTTAAGAAAAGAATATTTACGGCAAAAATGGAATCCTTGGCAACTACAAATGAAACTCGATCCAGGGTCGGTCCCTATAACTTTTGATGATGTATCTCTTGATGAATTAATATTTAATGGTAGCCCGGGAACCCATAAGTTAGAACCATTTGATGATACTCTAAAAAAATTCCCACCATCGACTCGTGATTTTTGCAAAAAACTTATAGAAGAAAAATCAAAAGAATCGCAGGACAAAAAATAGGCCATGAAAAAAAACCATGAATTATTGCTATTTTCTCTATTTCTCTTCAACTCGACGTTTACAATGGAAAATAAAGAAATAACCCACCCAGTTGAAATTCCAGATATTTCAAGACTCATTGCTTACGCGCTCGTTAATGTTTCTATCAAAACGCCGGGTCAACTTCTCTCATCTATTCTAAATTTTTCAAAAACTAGCAAAAAGATTCGGCTATCAGTTTTTCCATTGCTCTGTGGATACAATAATGAGACAGGCAAGCCATCAAACGAATCTGCGCAATTCAATAATTATGCACTCACTCTATTAAAAGAACATTTCACCGTGCAGCAACTATCTCAAGAAATTTCATCTGAATCATCGCCCGAATGCCTTGCTGCCGCCTATATAGGAACACCCTATGCACTTGCTATATTAAAAAAGGAATATGACCTGTCGATCAATATTGAAGTCTTTCAAAAAAAATTAAACAGAAATCTTATTTCAATCTTAATTGCATCATATCTTGCGGACAGATTGTCGATAGGAAGTCTTTATCGAGCTCAGCCCGAATCTGTCGAAGAAACATTAAAAAAATTCCCACCATCAACTCGCGTCTTTTGCAAAAAGCTTATAGAAGAAAAACCAAAAAAATAATTGGTTGTTATTTATTGCATTGCTTTCGCATGCTTTCTTATGCTGCCTTCAATATTCTTATTGGAGGATTTTTAAATGCTCAGAAAATTATTGTTATTGCTCATTTTTTTGATGACACCAATTTTTCTCTCAGCCGGCACGTGGAATGTTTTTTGCTATATGGATTCAAGTGATGATCTAAACGATATGGCAATAAAAAATATCACCGAAATGATTCGCGCTCAGCCAAATGAAAACGTTACTTTTTTGCTCCAGGTTCATGCATATAGAGATGTAGCCCTTCGCTATCAAATTACAAGCGATGGACTGCAGTTTTTGCAAGAATTGACACTGAGCGGGAAAAGCGCCCAAGATTTTATCGATGCTGCGCAATGGGCTTTTGCGGGAAAAAAAACAGATCACTCGATGCTTATTTGTTCAAATCACGGCTGGGGAATTTTAGATCCATTCTGGAATGATCAAGATAAAGAATGGCAGCTGGAATCGTATCAAGATTGTGAAAGCGAAGCAACATGCAGCTTGCCGCGATCCAGAAGATCGTGCGTTAACGACCATCGCTTGCATAAAGGGTTTATGTTCAATGATGTGGCGCATACGTATCTAAATAATAAAGATTTCGTCGAAAGCTTATCTTTCATCACAGAACATATTTTAAACGGGAAGAAACTCGATATTCTCGGATTTGATACCTGCATGGGCGCTATGTTTGAAGTAGGCTATCAGCTGGCTCCATTCGCTCGCTATTTGGTTGGGAGCCAAAGTTGTTCGTTACGCGACGGCTTTAACTATTTTGAGATCATTAAAGCACTTAATAATAAACCAGAACCAAAAGAATTAGCGACTACGATGGTACATGCGTTTGATGATTATTATTCAAAAAATGATCCATCAGGAATTTATACGCATGCTGCACTCGATTTATCGTTAGCAGACGAGGTACGTATATCTTTTGATCATGTTCTTCAGCTTTTGATTGATGCACATTTTATTGATCTTGCTGCGCAAGCCTGCAGCGAAAGCCCAACATTCTGCATGTGGCCGATGTATACCGATTTTGTTACGCTCTGCAAAATTATAGAATCAAAACTATCCAAATACTCTTATGCATTTCCCTCAATTAAAAAGGCAATGCACGAATTCTATGACACGGCGCAAAAATTCGTCATCGCGCGTTGCGGCGGATTCTCAACCAACGATTTAGCTCATGGTTTTGCGCTCTATGCCCCACGCGCAAAAGTTGATGCTTCGTATTATGGTACAAAGTTCCAACAAGATTCGCTGTGGATTAAAATTTTGGAGTATGCACAAAATAATCCTATTAATTAGCAAACAACCCGTTTTTCATCGATCGCTTTTTTGTGCGTTCTTCCTAGATAAAATGCGATGAAAAACCAACATGCAATAATGCCAAACCCCAGATAACTTGCCCATAATGCATGGCGCGCGCGCCCGGCAACCTCTCCTAAATTTTTTTGCATGGGGGTCAGCGTCATGTTAAAAAGCGAACCGCTTTGTTTTGCACCACGCGAACCAAAAGCATCAATCCATGCTTGCGATTTGAAACGAACATCATGCGTCGTTGGAATGTACAACTGCTTGACTGCCGGGCTATTTAACGAATAATTAATTGCTTTAGAACTTGCCATGAGTGCAAATAAAAATGAGAGACTATTAAGCGTTACAAACCCCAGCGTCGCCGCTGCATAAATCACCGGCATAAGCAAAAGCGCTATTGCAACCCCAAAAAACCTGGCAATGTTTCCTATACCGCATAGTAAAAAAATAAGTGCTATTAAATTAACCGAACTGCCATAAATTCCTAAAAACTCGGCAAGTTCAACACCGCTATAATGCTGGGCCGCAAGCGAATTAAAATGTACGTCAAAAATCGTGCTTAAAAAATCGGGAAATGCTATAACCGCAAAAATTCCTAATAAATATGAATGGCGCAGCAATAAATAAAGCCCTTCAAAGAACCCCATTTCCTGTTTTTTCTCTTCCCGCGATTCATTTTTTCCATGAAATGAAACTAAAAGATCTGGCGGCGTAGAGATAAAAAAACGTTTAAGTAAAAAAATCAAATAAAAAATGGAGGCAGCACAAATAAATAAAGAAAGCGCACTTGTTTCAAACCCTAAACGCAACGGCAAGCTAGAAATAAAATAGGGGCCTGCGATGCCACCCAATTGCCCGATTGCTACGATGAGTGAAAACCCTTTTTTTGCAGATTCCGGCTGCGTGGTATCCGCGGCGATTGCCCAAAATAATGCGGGAAATAAAGCGCCAAAACTTTCTGAGAAAATATAGAAAGCGTACACCAACAAAGTGCTACTTATATTTGCAAAAGCGCTGCCTGATAAGCTCAAAAGGCATTCTGATTGCGCAATATGCCCCGTAAATAAAAGAATCCCAAAGAATACGGAGCATACGCCGTAAATACCTGCAAGAAGATAGAAAACTTTTTCCCGTGCAAATTTTTCAAGAAGTTTAGTGTACAAAAGCACAATAGGAATAAGACAAATAAATGAGATTGTTTTTGCCCACGGAATTTGACTGGCACCGATTAAACTGCAAAATATCGCGGTTTTGAGCTGACTTAACGTCCAATACACCCCGATAATAAACGCAAACAGTGCACCCATTCTCAAGAATTTCTTAAATTCTTCAGTTTCGAAATTCCCAAAAATCGGCTTTGCCAGTTTTTTAAAAAAAGAAAGGAACATAAGTCGGGGCCTCACTGAAAGGTAAGAAAATAAGATACCGTCATTCTATACCAACTTATTTATTATGATACTTATTAAGTGTGCTATAAAACGAGGTTTCCTCTCAAGAGTTAGGCTCGGAGAATAGATAATCGTTAAGATTAAAGAATGTGCATATCGCTTTGATCAAACGCTGGGAAATTAAAGCACAGTACTCGAACAGGACTATTTCCAGACGACTTTAAATGATGAACCATTCCTGGTAATAAAGTAACCGATTCGCCGACGTTTAGAATTTGACGACAACCATCAATTTCAATTGCTAATTGGCCGTTCACAACGACAAAAATCTCGAGCCCAATTCTGTGATAATGTTTTGGAGAATCGTTTATCTCAAGTAATGAAGCACTCCATTCTCCGTTAATTTTACAGTCATAAAAAAGATCGTACGCCGCATAGTCTCCACAGTCAATTTTGCTTGGGAAAAACTGAGGGTCGAGCGGCGGCAACATAGTAAGCTTGTTAGTTTTCCACTCACACGATTCTTCAGGAGCATCAAAAAAAATATCATCGCGATAATCAAGCCCTGGCAAATCAATCCGGAGAAATTGTGCTTTTTTTTCAGGCGCTAATTCATGTATTATTCCAGGATTGAATGTAACAATATCTCCAGGATTCAGTACGATGTGCTCATCTGCGATGCGTCCGTGGACTTTCCCTTCTACTACAATGGCGATTTGACGCTGTAATTTGTGATAATGCGGGACGATGGGACCGGACATTTCAAAAAGCCCTAGCCGCCATCCTTGCTCCGCTTGCAAAGGTACTACTGGAAAAACTATTAATTGTGGATTTATTTGATATGCTTGCCGCTCTGGCGTCGATACATAGTTCACCATAGTATGCCCTAAAATACGTTTTTTAAATGAAAAAGCTGTTGAAAAAGAGTAATGATTTATTAATGATTGTCCACAGAAGATTAATGTATGTGAAAATGAGCAAGCTATTGACCCACATTCCTTACTTTACTGTCAACTTTTTTGGCGATATCAATCGGCCAATCTTTGGCGGTATTTAATATCAAATCGTAAAAGCGAGTGGATGTAAGTTGCACTTCTTCTTGTTTATCTAACTTAAAACGTTCTATAAAATTGTTACGAAATTCGTTTAGCTTAGGAATATAGGGATCTGGTATCCCATTATTTATTAATTTGTTAATTGCAAATTCAAGCGCATTCTTCAATTGCCTGCTTTTTATCGTATCAATAATAAAATCGTCTTCACCTTCTGCTAATTTATATAATGCGGGAAATTGTTCGAATGCTAAAAAAGCAAATCTTCTTTCGTGAAAAACACCCGATTCATTACGTTGTTCAATTCTTTCGATTAAAACATCAACGGGGCAATAGAGAAGAACTTTAACCATTTGAAAATCTTTGAAAAAGGTATGAAATTCCTCATATTTTGTTTCGTACTCCATCACCGCATCGATAATTACATCGCGTCCATTTTGCGCGGCTTCTTTAGCTTTCCGGTACATCGGCGGAATTTCTGTAAAAAGAAGTTCTCGCGCTTCTGGCGCAAAATAATGTTCTCCAGTTTTTTTTAATAAATAATCGTGAAGAAAAAGCCACGGATCAAAACCGGTTTTTAGATCAAGCCCCAGCTCAACCGCTTTGGTAACGAGCGCAGCTGGAAACCAATCATCAACGTTAAACAGTACGTACGCTGGATTAAGTTGATGCATTTCTTTCAAAACGGACGATTTACCCGCAGAGGAAGTACCATTGAGGAGAATAACTTTTCCGGTTTGCATTGCAACACCTATCCGCTTGTTTTCTGATTACAATAAGTGTGCGGTAAGTGATAAAACAGTTGCAAGCGTTTGTTCAAATGATTTCTATCGTCGCAATTATTCAGCAATTACTTTTTTTATTGAAGGAATGTGCTCTTGCAAAGTGGCTTGAATGCCACCGATAAGCGTGTAAAAAGAAAAAGGGCACCCGACACAAGCGCCCTGAAATTTGATATGAACTATGTTTTCTTTGATGTCGATAAGTTCAATGTCGCCACCATCAAGCTGAATTTTTGGTCTGATGTGTTCAGCGATGACTTTTTGAACTTGCTGGGCAAGTTCAAATTGTGGCTGCTCGGTCATTAATTTATACCCATTCCAAACGAGCAATCGTTGCGGTATCGCTCTCGCGTTGCCCCATTGGAATTACACGTGTATAACCGCCAGGGCGAGACACGTATTTTGGCGCAATGTCTTTGAATAATTTATCGATCGCATCGTTGTTATAAGGAACGAGCGAATGCACTCGGCGTCGAACAGAGAATGTGTTTCCCTGACGAGCTAACGTCACTAATTTTTCTACTTGTTTACGTACTTCTTGTACACGAACTTTTGTAGATTCTAAATGACCGTGCATAATCAACGTAATAATTTGATTGCGCATAACCGACCGCTTGTGCGACGGTTTCATATTTAATTTTTTTCTACCAATTTGATGTTTCATAGCAGCACCCGGTTTTACGTTTTTTACTCTTCACTGTGCTTGATGAGTCGTTTGACGTCATCTTCGCTAATATTCGTACCAAATGAAAGGCCATACGTCTTGAGGCTTTCTTTCACTTCGCTAGCAGATTTGCGACCAAAGTTTTTGATCTTGAGTACTTCGTCTTCCGACATACGTACGATATCAAGAACGCGTTTTTTTCCTGCATTAATTAAGCAGTTGTGCGCGCGTACCGATAATTCAAGTTCATCAATCGGTTTGAGCAAAAATTCAGGAGAAATTCCTTTAAGTCCTAAATCGATCGCTTCGATTGCTTTGTGCCCTTTTTCTTCATGCGGCATAATTGAAATTTCATTAAACGGAATTTCAGCGCTTGCCAAGAAGTGTTCAAGCTGCGTACGAAGTACAGAAACTGCATAGTGCAATACATCGAGCGGATTTTCTGAACCATCAGTATGAATCTTCAGTGTCAATTTATCGTAATCGATTTCTTTACCAACACGCGTCTTTTCGATTTCGAACGTAACTTGACGTACTGGCGAGAACATCGCATCCATATAAATTTTACCATCTTCTTGCAGCGGCTTATCTTCAGGCCATTGCGCAGGACGATAGCCACGGCCAGCTTCTACAAAGAATTCGATTTCTAACTTTCCACGCGGCGCCAAATGCGCAATAACGTGATCTTTATTAACCAATTCAATGTGACTATCCGTTTTGATATCGCTAACTTTAATCGCGCCTTCACCTTCTGCGTTCAAACGCATCATTCCCGGTACGCCCTCTTTGTTACGAACAACGATCTCTTTAATATTGAGAACAAGTTGCATCGTATCTTCAACAACGCCTGGCAATGCGGTGAACTCATTGTTCACGCCTTTAATAACCACAGCAGTGATCGCTGACCCTTCTACTGCACCAAGCAATACACGTCGGATTGCGTTACCCAAAGTGATCCCAAATCCGGGTTCCAATGGTTGCGCAACAAGCTCGCCATAGTTGCTGGTCAACGTCTTTTTGTCCCACGTCAATCGTGGAATGATGAGAGGTTTATACACCTTCTTATTCATGATTCTCCCTACCCGTATTGCTCTGTCTTTACAAACTATGCATTCACTAGCCCGTTGGCATTATTTAGAATACAACTCAACAATCAAGTGTTCTTCCACTGGTTGCTGAATATCTGAACGCACAGGGAAACGCAATACGCGTCCTTTACGATCATTCTTTTCTAGCTCCAACCACTCAGGAACTTTGATACCAATTTTCAAACGTTTATCAACTACTTGTTCTACAAACGCAGCCTTTTTCTCAACAACTTGAGGAGCTAACGAAATAATATCGTTTAATTCAACAAGGTATGCTGGCGAATATACTTTTTTGCCATTAACCAAAATATGGCCATGCACAATAATTTGACGCGCTTGTGCACGCGAAACAGAAAGCTTCAAACGATAGATTACGTTATCAAGACGTCGCTCAAGGAGAGACAAAAGCGCAGCGCCTGTTGCTTCCTTACTCTTTGTCGCGATAGTAAAAAAGCGTTTAAATTGACGCTCAGCTACTCCGTACGTACGTTTTACTTTTTGTTTTTCTGCAAGCTGTCTGCCATATTCTGAAGCATTTCGCTTGGTAGATCGTTCCGATTGATCTTGAAGTTTGGTTGTCGCTTTAATTTTCATAGTTTCCCTATATGATCACTAACCCACATTTACTGCTAATCAGGTTATACACGGCGTTTTTTGGCTGGACGGCATCCGTTATGAGGCAACGGAGTAACATCGCGCAATACAGTAACGTTCATTCCTGCTGCTTGCAGTGATCGAACAACTGAGTCGCGGCCAGAACCAGGTCCTTGCATATTAACTTCTACTTCTTTAATCCCCATACCCATCATATCTTTTGCAAGCAATGATCCAACCTGAGTCGCCGCATAGGGAGTTCCTTTACGGGAACCTTTAAATCCAAGTCTTCCTGCACTACCACAAAGTAGTACATCACCATCTTGAGTAGTAATAGAGACTAACGTATTATTAAAACTTGATTTTACATGCGCAATAGCAGAGGTAACTTGACGTTTTACTTTTTTAGTCTTTTTTTTGTAAGCCATGCTACTTTTAAATCCTATTGATTTTAATTACTTCTTCGTTACCTGACGTTTCAATGCAATAGCACTTCCTGCTTTACGAGGTCCCTTGCGAGTACGCGCATTGGTTCGAGTGCGTTGCCCCCTTACTGGCAATCCCTTCTTATGGCGAGAGCCACGATAAGATCCAATCTCTTGAAGACGTCGAATGTTCAACATAATTTCTTTGCGAAGTTCACCCTCAGCTTTATAGTTCTGAGAAACTTCTTTAGAAATCGATGCCACTTGTTCGTTCGATAGATCTTTTACACGCGTATCTAAATTAATTTTGAGTTTTCCCAAAATATCGCGTGATGTTTTCAACCCAATTCCGAAAACATAGGTAAGCCCATATTCAATTCGTTTTTTTGGGGGCAAATTAACACCTTCGATTCGTGCCATTTGAAAAATCCTTTTTAAAAATACGTAGAGCCCTATTAGCCTTGACGTTGTTTATGCCTTGGGTTCTTTTCACAAATAATTCTTACAGTTCGTTTTCGCTTTACTACCCGACAGTTTGAACATACTTTCTTAACCGATGTCCTCACTTTCATTGCATATACCTCTCAACAATGCGGTGTTGTATTAATTTTTATAACGTAACGTAATCCTACCGCGGTTCAAATCGTACGGAGAAAGCTCAAGAGCGACTTTGTCCCCAGGCAGAATTTTAATATAGTGCATTCTCATCTTACCCGAAACATGGCCAAGCACCACGTGCCCACCTTCGATTTCAACGCGAAACATTGCATTTGGCAATGTCTCTTTTACAATCCCATCAACACGGATTACGTCTTCTTTCTTCTGTTTCATACCACCCTTAATAAGACCGAAGTCTCGTTAATATAAGCGGTTCGCTCTCGGTAACCAAAACGGTATCTTCGATATGAGCCGCCAAACTTTTATCTTTCGTTTTCACTGTCCACGTATCGTGCGTAACGTACACTTCGTAGCTACCCTGTGTGATCATTGGTTCTAGCGCAAACGTCATTCCTGGACGCAAAACTGGCCCCCTACCGGGAGCACCGTAGTTTAAAATCTCAGGATCTTCGTGCATATGCTTACCAATACCATGACCCGCAAAATCACGAACGACGCCAAACCCGTGAACTTCAACTTCGCTTTGTATCGCATGCGAAATATCGGTAAGTTTATTGCCAGCTTTCGCTTGAGCAATTCCTTTATCTAACGAGCCGAGCGCTACGTGAAGGAGTTTCTCTATGTCGGCAGGCATTTTCCCTACAAAATAGGGACGCGCTGCATCGGCACAATAGCCCTTCCACGAAGCACAAATGTCAACTTTTACTAAATCACCAGTTTCTATAACTCGCGTGCCTGGTATTCCATGCACAACTTCATCGTTTACTGAGATGCAACTTGAATGCTTATATCCCTTGTAACCCTTAGTTGCCGAAACCATCGACCGCTTGCTTAACTGCGCTGCAATCCACGCATCGATTTCAAGCGTTTTTTTTCCTGCACTTACCACTTGGTTAAGCTCATGAAAAATTTCGGCTAAAAATGCACCTGCAGTCTGCATCTTTTGGATAGCGACTTTATTCTTAATAGTTATCATCGATATCCATAAAGCGCGTTTTTTAAATCTACAAACACCTCATCCAATGGCTTTTCCACATCAAGCTGGGCAATATGCTTTCCTTGCTGCTCATAATATTCTATAAGCGGCTTTGCATAGCCATGATAAGCTTTCAGTCGCTCTTTAACAACATTACCGCCGTCATCAGATCGGCGAATTAATTTGCTAGAACAACGATCACAAATTCCCGCCTCTTTAGGCTTAAGCGCATCCTGAGCTGCTGAATATACCGTTTGGCAATCTTTATTTTCACAAACAAATCGAGCTGCTAGGCGATCGATGAGTATTTCATCAGAAACCGCCAGCTTTACGAGCTTGAAGTTCAATTTAGATTCGTACTTTTTCAAAATTTCATCGAGCGCTTGCGCTTGAAAAACACTTCGAGGAAAACCATCTAAGATAACCCCTGATTGTTGGTCAATTTGCTCAAGCAACCACTGCTCAACCATACTCACGATGAGCCGATCTTCCACTAATTTACCAGATTTAATGGAAAAATCTATTTCCTGGCCGATTTGAGTGCCTGCTGCAATGTGTTTTCTGCAAAGAAATCCGGTTGATAGCTGAACCCATCCCAACTCATCAACGCATAGCTGCGATAAAGAGCCCTTACCCGCCCCGGGGGGGCCAATGAAAACTATCAACTCTTTCTGGCTGTTCACCGCGCTATCCTGCTTTTGAGTCTACCTGATGTTAAAAAACCTTCATAACGATGTTCAATAAGGTACGATTCAATTTGTGCCGATGTTTCAAGTGCAACACCAACTACAATTAAAAGGGACGTTCCACCTAGATAGAATGGCATCTTAAAAAGCATGTACATAAAATTTGGAAGGAGCGCTAAGCAAGCTAGATAGATTGCGCCTACAAGCCCAATTCTATTGAGAATGTAGTTAAAAAAATCTGCTGTTTGTTTACCTGGGCGTATTCCAAGAATATACCCACCACTCTTTTTAATATTGTCAGCTAATTCTTCCGGATTGAATACCAAAGCAGTATAAAAGAACGAGAAGAATACGATAAGAACAAATTCAATAACGTTAAATAATACTGCGCCAGGTGCGATCATCTCAGCAAATTTTCTGAAGATATCATGACGAGAAGAAAGCATCACTGCTAACGTCGCGGGCAATTGAAGTACAGAAGATGCTAAGATTACGGGCATAATCCCTGCAGTATTGATCTTAAACGGTATATAGGTGCTTTGACCGCCGTACATACGCTGGCCGATAATACGCCGCGCATACTGAACTGGCACTTTTCGTTCACCTTTTTCAAGATAGACGATACACGCAGTGATCAAAACAAAAATAAGCAAAATAAGAATTGCTTGCCACATCTCCATGGTTCCAATATCAACAAGCGCCTTGGTCTTGATAATATATTCAGGAAACCGTGAAACGATACCAGCAAAAACGATCATAGAGCTCCCGTTGCCAATGCCGAAAAGCGAGATTTGATCGCCTAACCACATCACAAAAAGAGATCCAACAGTTAAAGAAAGTACAAACATCAACCTGAAGCCCCATCCTGGCGTAAACGCCAAGTTGGCACTTTCTAAGTAAACTGCATAGCCGTAGCTATACATAATACTTAAGCCAATCGCTAGATAACGTGTGTACTGATTAATGATTTTTTTGCCATACTCACCTTCTTTGAGCAATTGCTCAAAATAAGGCACCGTCATGCCAAGCATCTGCATCATAATTGAAGCAGTAATATAAGGCATTATCCCGAGGGCAAAAAGCGTTGACTTGCTCAATGCGCCGCCAGAAAAAACATCCAAATAGCTTAATAAACCACCAACCCCTGTTGCTCGCTTCATATGCTCACCAAGCATAGGCACATTCACTCCGATTACCGGAATGTAGGTACCAAGTCGATCAATTATCAGAACTCCAAGGGTAAAAAGGATCTTTTTTCTGAGTTCAGGAATCAGAAAAATGTTTTTAAAGTTCTTTAAGATGACCACTACCTCAAATCTCCTTTACTAGTTCAACCTTACCACCAACCGCTTCAATCATTTCAATTGCTGCTTTGCTTGCTGCGTGAACATGAACAACTAATTTTTTAGAAAGAGTACCGCCAGCGAGCAATTTAATTGGTGATTTTCCAAGAACAACGCCTTCTTTGGTCAGCATTTCTCTTGTTACTTGATCACCAGCTTCACAACGCTCTTCTAGCGTACCAATATTCACGATTTCAAATTTATTTGCGAAATTATAATTATTAAATCCGCGTTTAGGCAAACGGCGGGTCAAAGGCATTTGGCCACCTTCAAAAGCGGTTCTTACCTTAGATTTGCCACCGGTTCTTGCTTTCTGACCTTTATGACCTTTGCCAGATGTTCCACCGCGGCTACCACCACGACCAACACGTTTTCTTTTTTTAACTAATGGTGTCAATTCATTAAGCTGAAACATGACTGCCCTTCATTATTTCTTTAGCTGTTTTGCCTCTTAACTTCGTGATTTGATTCAACGTACGAAGTTTAGCGAGTGCATTCAAAGTAGCTTTAACTACGTTTTGCTTGTTTGAAGAACCAAGTGATTTGGCAAGAATATCTTCAACGCCTGCCGCCTTCATAATCGCGCGAACTGCTCCACCCGCAATAACGCCCGTACCTTTGCATGCTGATTTGAGAACAACACGGCTTGCACCATGCTTACCCATCACATCATAAGGAATGGTCGTGCTACGAACTGGAATGCTAAACATTGAACGACGCGCCTTTGTGGTTGCTTTAGCAATTGCACTTGAAACCTCGCGGCTGCTTCCTGTTCCAATGCCAACACTTCCTTCTTGATCACCCGATACAACGAATGCTGAGAATGAAAATCTCTTACCGCCCTTAGTAACCTTAGTTACTCTGCGAACACTCACGACCGAATCAACAAATACTTTTTCTTTACGCTCTTGTGCCATCTAGTTCCTATCTAAATCTTATAAGCTCAATCCACCTTCACGCATACCATCAGCGAGCGCCTTAACGCGCCCGTGATACAAGAATGATCCGCGATCGAACGCAACGCGATCAACACCCTTGCTAACAGCACGCTTGGCCAATTCTAACCCTACTGCCTTTGCCACTTCTGACTTATCGCCTTTGAGCGTTTTTAGTTCTAACGATGAACAGCTAACGAGCGTCTTACCAGCGACATCATCAATAATTTGTCCATAAATATGGCTCGCGCTTCTAAATACTGTTGCGCGTGGCAATCCACTGCCCTTTACCGATTTTCTAACTCTAAGAGCACGCTTTTCTTTTCTGAGCGCTAATTTTCTTACGATCGACACGTTAATTCCCTATGTTCAATTATGCAGCTTTTGTCTTGCCAGCTTTACGAATAATAACTTCACCAGCCAACTTAATACCTGTTCCCTTGTACGGCTCAGGTGGTCTCAATGCGCGAATCTGACTGCTCACTAAGCCAACAAGCTCCTTATCTGGGCCTTCAACAGTAACCAACTGACCTGTTTTATCTGCTGTTACGTTAACACCTTCAGGAACAACAAAATTTATTTTATGGCTATACCCAAGGGAGAAAACAATGTTTTTCCCTGAGACTGCCGCCTTAAAACCCAACCCTGTAATATTAATTTCTTGCTTGAAACCTTCGGCACTGCCTTTAATTTCGTTAGCCAAAATCGCACGATGCATGCCCCAAAGCATTTTGTTTTCGCGGGTCAGCTGCTTGCAAGTAATGGTTAAAAACTTGTCGGCAATTTCCGCTTTCAATGCTTCTGGCAGCTTATGTGAGCCTGATGATTTTTTACCTTTGTAATCGACAACGTTTCCTTTAATTTCGACAGAAACGCCTTCGAGTGATATCGGTTTTCTTCCAATCTTAGACATAGTTTCCCTTCCTACCAAACAGAGCAGATAACTTCCCCGCCTACTGATAATGCTTTTGCTTGTTTATCAGTCATTATCCCTTTATTGGTGGTGAGGATTGAGATGCCAAATTTTCCGATAATCGGTTTAATATTGCTTGAATTTACGTAATAGCGACGCGCTGGTCTGCTTCTTCTCGTAATTTCATGAATAACCGATTCGCCATCAACATACTTTAAAATAATTTTTATCTTTTTTTGAGCAGCATCTTGATCGAATATTTCAAAAGATCTGATGAAACCTTCATTCTGCAAAACTTGGGCAACGTTCATCTTAATATTCGAGGATGGTGCAACCACAAACGGCTTACCTAGAGCAATTCCGTTGCGAATAATCGTCAAAAAATCACCAATTGAATCTATAGACATAATTTAATTTCCTTTATGATGCCTTACCAACTTGCCTTTTTGACACCTGGAAGCACGCCATCCAACGCCAATTTTCTAAAACACATACGACACATGCTGAAAATTCTCATGAACGCGCGTGGTCGGCCACACAATTTGCAGCGATTGCGCTGTCTTGTTGCAAACTTTGGTGTTTTTTCTGATTTTTCAATCATCGCTTTACGAGCCATGTGTTACCTCATTTCGCATTTGTTTGACGGAACGGCATACCAAACGCTTTTAGTAAAGCGTATCCGTGCTCATCAGATGTTGCTGTTGTCTGAATAGTTACATTGAGCCCAACAGCTTTGGTATCAACGCCACTTTCGACTTCAGGAAAAATGCTCGTCGCGTCCTTAATGCCGAGGTTATAGTTACCTCTGCCATCAAGTTTCGGCGTAACTCCTTGAAAGTCTTTAACTTTTGGTAAAGCCAAATTAATCAAACGATCAAGAAAGCTATACATTACATCACCACGAAGCGTCACCATAACACCAAGCGGCATTCCTTCACGAATCTTAAAACCCGCGATTGATGTTCGTGCAAGTGTTCTAACAGGTTTTTGGCCCGATATTTCTTGAATCAAATCGCCAATTACTTTTAGAACTTTGCTATCGGAGACTGCTTCTTTTGCCCCAACGTTAATAACTATTTTATTAACCTTTGGAACTTCCATAATATTTGAAAGTCCAAGGTCTTTCTGAAGCTGAGGACGTATATTTTTATTATATGACTCTTTTAAACGAGCTGTGGCCATTGAAACCCTTAAATTCTAAAATGCTTCTTTGCATTTATTGCAAGTGCGAACTCTTGTTCCATCTTCCATTGTTTTGACATTGACTCGAACTGCTTTATGGCAGGCTGTGCAAACAGGCATTACCTTTGATACATGAAAATAGGCTTCCTGCTGCTTAATGCCACCAGTGTCACCTTGTTTTCTTGGTTTAGCATGCTTGGTTATAACACCAAGATCCTTAACCTTTACTTTATCTTTTTTAGGTAAAATTTCAATTACTTTACCCTTTTTACCATCGTCTTTACCGCCAAGAATAACGACGGTATCTTTTTCTTTAACACGCATCATAAAAGTGCACTTCCTTTATACAACTTCTGGAGCCATGGAAACAATTTTTGTAGAAACCTTACGCACTTCTCGAGCAATAGGACCAAAAATACGAGTCGCAATAGGATCCTGACTATCTTTTGCTAGAACAACAGCTGCGTTATCACCGAATCGAATATAGCTGCCGTCTTCACGACGAACTTCTTTAGCGGTACGCACTATAACAGCTCTCACCACTTCACTTTTCTTTACCATTCCCCCTGGAATTGCAACTTTCACCGCACAAATGATTATATCGCCAACTCGCGCAAATCTTTTGCCAGTGCTGCCAACAACGTGAATACATTGCATCCATTTTGCGCCAGAGTTATCTGCAACCACGAGATAAGTTTGCTTTTGGATCATATTCAGAACCTCTTAATTATCTGTCATTTACGCTTGCATCTTAACAACACGCGCCAAGTACATATATTTTGTTTTTGAAACAGGACGACCTTCGTAGAACTCTACGGTATCCCCTACTTGCGCCTGACCATTTTCATCATGGACTTTATACTTCTTTACCGATCTCATTACCTTTTGTACTTTCGCGTTACGATAAGTACGCTCATGCTCAACAACGATAGTCTTGTCCATCTTGCTAGATACAACAACACCGCGAAGGACATTTTTTACTTTTTGTTCTGAACTTACCATAAGAACCTTTTCTCTCAACCTAGCTGCTCAGACTTATCACGCAGTTGCGTTAAGCCTCGTGCAATGTTTTTTTTCAATTTCTTAAATTGCGAATAATCCTTCGTTGGTTGCGTAGCTGCAGACAAGCGCAAGCTGAAAAGCTCTGCTCGTTGTGCTTCGACAAACTTATAAAGGTCTTCGCCACTCATATTTTTCAAATCCAATTCATTCTTAGCCATTGTCATCCGTCTTCTTTACAAATTGGGTTTTCATAGGGAGCTTATATGCTGCGAGTCTGAAAAGCTCTTTAGCTTCGCTCTCCGGCAACCCTTCAATTTCAAACATAATACGGCCACGCTTAACTGCAGCAACCCAAAACTCAGGATTACCCTTACCTTTACCCATACGTGTTTCAGCTGGCTTTTTTGTTACCGGCTTATCAGGGAAAACTCTTAGGAAAAGCTTACCGTTTTTCTGCAAACCGCGCGAAATAGTAATTCGAACCGCTTCAATCACTTGTGCGGTAAGGCGTGCTGGTTCTACTGCCTTGAGGCCGTAGTTTCCAAAGAAAAGCTCGCGACATCCTTTTGAGAGGCCTTTGAGTCTTCCTTTTTGCACTTTACGGAATTTAGTTTTTTTCGGCATTAACATAGTGTCAATCTCTCATGCTTTACTGTTGCACTTCGCCTTTGCAAATCCAAGCTTTGACACCAATGATGCCATAAGTTGTTTTTGCTTCAGCAAAACCATAGTCGATATCTGAACGCAAGGTATGCAACGGAAGCTGGCCAAAACGCTCATATTCTTCACGCGCAATTTCAGCACCACCCAAACGACCTGCGCAACGTACCTTAATACCTTTAGCGCCTGCTCGCATCGCTGAAGCTACTGCTTTTTTCATTGCAGATTTGAAGCTACCGCGTTTTTCTAATTGTGCTGCGATATTTTTTGCAACCAGAGTCGCATCTAATTCAGGAGATTTAACTTCTTGAACCGATATTTCAACGTTTGGTCTTTTCAAGAAATTCGAAATATCTTTTTTCAATGTTTCGATATCTTGGCCACCCTTACCGATGATCACACCCGGTCTTCCAGAGTGAATAATCACCTTAACACTGTCGTCGCCGGCTTTTTCAATTTCTACACGCGCTACTTCAGCATTATCTAAGTAACGATTAAGAAATCTACGAAGCTTTACGTCTTCAATAATTTGCTTACCGTATGATTTACGCGCAAACCAACGCGCGTCCCAATCACGATAGACACCTATTCTAAAACCTTTTGGATTAACTTTTTGACCCACTGTATACCTCTTATTTGCCCAGACGTTCTAAGATTACACTCAAATGGCAGAGCCGTTTTCTTTGAATATTCGCTCGACCCATTGCTCCTGGCTTATAATAGCGAATGATTGGGCCTTCATCAATGCGTAAATCTTTGATCACCAAGTCGTTTGGCGATAATTCATTCAAGTTTTTAGCATTTGCGACAGCCGACATAAGCATCTTTTTCAAAGGTACCGATCGACGAGTTTTATACGTTTCAAGCCAGTGTAGAGCATACTGCGCATTTTTTCCTCGGATCACGTCGGCCAAGGGGCGCAATTTGTAAGGCGAGTAACGTACAAATTTAGCTTTGGCACTAAATTGCATTTTGTTCCTTATTTGCAAAATCTAAAGTTTTTTCCTGTTATACATCTAATTGTATTAATTTACTGTACCTGAATTATGACTCTGGGGCAACTCCGGCTTGACGCTGGCCACTATGAACTCTAAAAGTTCTGGTTGGCGCAAATTCGCCCAGGTAATGTCCCACCATATTTTCTGTAACAAAAACAGGAATAAATTTCTTACCATTGTGAACCGCAATAGTAAGCCCTACAAAATCAGGAATTACCATGCTTCTTCGAGACCAGGTTTTAATAACTTCTCGTTTCCCAGAAGTTTTAGCCTGCTCAACTTTTTTTATTAGTGACTCGTCTACGAACGGGCCCTTTTTAATCGATCTTGCCATTGGTTACCTTAAATTATTTACGTCTTTTTAAAATCAATGGATTCTTTCTACGACGCGTTCTGGTACCCTTGCATCCCTTACCCCAAGGAGTTGTAGGGTGAGAACCAGATTTAGAACGACCTTCACCACCGCCATGAGGGTGATCAACAGGGTTCATCGCCATACCACGAACCGTTGGTCTAATACCCATTTGGCGCGTACGTCCTGCTTTACCAATAACGATGTTCTTGTGCTCAGCATTTCCAAGCATGCCAACCGTTGCCCAACATTCCAGATTAATTTTTCTAATCTCTCCAGATGGCATCTTTAATGTAGCATACTCATTTTCTTTAGCTAGAACCTGCGCACCAAGACCAGCACTACGTACAAGCTTACCGCCGCCGCCTGGTTTTATTTCGATATTGTGAACCACAAAACCGACAGGAATATTGCGCAATGGCAGGCAATTCCCTACTTTTGGGTCAACATTCTGACCAGCAGCAACTGTATGCCCTACGCTCAAATTTTGAGGAAGAAGCATATACGCTTTTGAACCATTGGCATATGAAACTAATGCTATACGAACGTTACGATTTGGATCGTATTCGATCGCCATAACTTTACCTTCAACATCTCTGCATGAGCGCATGAAATCTATCATGCGGTATTTGCGCATCGCGCCACCGCCTCTATGGCGCACGGTAATGCGACCATAAGCGTTTCTACCACCTTTTTTTCTCAACCCAAAAACGAGCGATTTTTCCGGTGATTTTTTCGTTATATCTTCAGAAGTCAAAAAACTTTGAAATCGTAACGAAGAGTTTCTTGGTTTTCTTGTGATTATTGCCATTGATTATCCTTCGTTATTACTTTTGGCCTGCAGGCAGTTGCTCGGCAGCTGCCATTTGACCTGTTTCTGCAACGCCTAAGGAATAACCAGGTTTCAAAGTAACAATAGCACGCTTTGAAAGTTTACCCTGTGTTATCTTACGTTTGACCGTACGATTTTTTCCTTTGCGGACCACAATGCGAACTGTTTCTGTCTCAACATTGAAGAGCTTTTTAAGCGCTTCTTTTACCATAGGTTTATTTGCTTGAGGATGTATTCTAAGAACAACTTGTTTAAATTGTTGCATTAATCCTGAAGCTTTGCTGCTCACCACTGGTCCGAGGATGACATTATAAATGCTTAACTCCATGTGGCCACCATTTTCTTAAACAAGTCTAGATCTTTCTTTAATACAACCCATTGATCGCCGCGTACAATACTGTATGCGTTCGCATCATCAAAGAGCACAACGTTCACATCTGGAATATTTACAAAAGAAGCGTAGTGCACCATATCTTCAGTAGAAAGAAAGAGGATAATTCTTTTGCCAATCAATTGGGCATCTTTTAATGCTTGATGCGCGTGAGCTGTTTTAGGCAAATCGTTAGAAAGTTGCCAATCAAGCACGCCAATCGAGCCTTTTTCCAGATAATTCCAGAATAATGTATTCAAAACACCTCGTTTGAGATCTTTTGAAATTTTGAGAGTTCTTGTACGAGGCTGTGGACCAAAAATTACGCCACCACCAATCCATAGTGGAGAGCGAGCAGATCCGGCACGTGCACGACCTGTACCTTTTTGTTTCCAAGGCTTCTTATTTGAAAAGTTAACGTCTGCACGTCCTTTGCAACCAACGGTACCTTGACGGCCGTTTTGCAACAACGTACGAATACTAATCGCAAAAGCGGCTTTATCGATTGAGCGCTCAGGAACTGCTTGAAAATCTGCAGCTTTAGCAACCATCAAAGCATTTTGCGAAGTAGATTGAGTTTTTTTTGTTTTTTGAGCACACATGTTCTATTTCCTATACTTTCTGCACAAACACAAGCGAGCCTGCACCGCCAGGTACTGAACCCTTAACAAGGACAAGCTTTGCATCTTGCTCAACTCGAATCACTTCTAGATGTTTCATCACGCGTTGATCACAACCCATGTGGCCAGGTAATTTTTTACCTTTAATAACACGACCTTGAGATCTCATGAAACTCATAGATCCCGGCCATCTACCAAAACGTGGCCCGTGACTGGCGCTACCGCCTCTAAAATTGTGGCGCTTAACAACACCTTGGAATCCACGGCCTTTGGTCATCCCAAAAACATCAACTTTTTGGCCAACGGCTAAAACCGCTGCCCAGTCAAATGGTTGCCCTACCTGATAGGAACCTGGTTCGGTCAATGCAATTTCACGAAAATATTTAAAATATTTATTTTTCTTCTTTAACCATTCAATTTGGAAAGGTTCTTCCGCATAACGTTCGCGCAAACATCCAATTTGAACTGCTTCATACCCATCACGATCCTTAGTTTTCACCTGAGAAATAATCCAATTATTAAGGTCGATAACCGTTACCGGAACAACCTTATTTTGCTCAGAAAAAACTTGGGTCATGCCAATTTTGGTTCCCCAAATACCATTTAACATCGATAACCTTTCCACCGCTAGCAAATTTCTACGTCAACCCCAGAAGATATACTTAATTTCATCAACGCTGTCATTGTTTCTTCAGAGGGATCAACAATATCAACGATACGCTTATGCGTTGTCAAATCGAATTGCTCGCGTGACTTTTTATCGATATGCGGAGAACGCAAAACGGTAAAATAGCGACTCTTATTAGGCAATGGAACAGGTCCCACAACACGGGAACCTGTTCTTTTTGCTGTCAAAACAATTTGTTTCACTGCTTTATCAAGAAGCTGGTGATCATACGATTTAAGCGCTAGGCGAATTTTTTGTTTTTTCATTCCAAAACCTTACCGTATGATACTATTTAAGAATTTCAGTTACTACACCAGATCCAACGGTGCGTCCACCTTCACGAATTGCAAAGCGAAGATCTTTCTCCATCGCAATTGGCGAGATAAGGTCAACGCTTAGTTCAACGTTATCACCAGGCATAACCATCTCACGACCAGCCGGCAATGTTACAATGCCAGTAACGTCTGTTGTTCGGAAATAGAACTGAGGACGATAACCGTTGAAGAATGGGCTATGACGACCGCCTTCATCTTTGCTCAAGATGTAAATTTGGCATTTGAATTTTTGATGAGGTTGTACTGAACCTGGCTTAGCGATAACCATACCACGTTCAATTTCTTCTTTTTTCGTACCACGAAGAAGAATACCTACGTTGTCGCCCGCTTGGCCTTCTTTAAGTTCTTTTTTGAACATTTCAACACCAGTTACAACAGTCTTCTGTGTTGATCCGAAGCCAACGAGTTCAACTTCTTCACCGACTTTAACTTTGCCACGCTCTACACGGCCTGTAGCAACTGTACCACGACCAGCAATAGAGAATACGCCTTCAACTGGCATCAAGAACGGCTTGTCGATTTCTCGAACTGGTTCAGGAATATAGCTATCAATTGCGTCTAATAATTTTTGGATTGCTTGGTAGCCTAGTTCACCAGCATCGCCTGCAAGTGCTTTTGTTGCAGAACCACGGATAACAGGAATCTCAGCACCAGGAAAACCATATTTGCTGATAAGATCGCGAACTTCTTCTTCGACCATATCAATCATGTCTTTGTCATCAACCATGTCGCATTTGTTCAAGAATACAACAAGGGCAGGAACACCTACGTTTTTTGCAAGCAAGATATGTTCGCGCGTTTGAGGCATCGCACCATCAGCTGCAGAAACAACAAGAATTGCGCCGTCCATTTGTGCCGCACCGGTAATCATGTTTTTTACATAGTCGGCGTGGCCAGGGCAGTCAACGTGCGCATAGTGACGTTTGTCTGTTTCATATTCAACGTGAGACGCAGCGATCGTAATTCCGCGTTCTCTTTCTTCAGGCGACTTATCGATTTGATCGTAAGCGGTGAAGTTTGCTAAACCTTTGTTTGCCAAATATTTTGTTATTGCAGCGGTAAGGCTGGTTTTTCCATGGTCAACGTGACCGATGGTTCCGACGTTTACGTGCGGTTTTTTTCTTTCAAATATAGCTGCCATGATATTGGTCTCCTACAGACTCTGTACGATATGTGTATTTATTCTATTTTTTCTGAGCTACAGCCGCTTCAATGTGTTTCGGCACTTCTCTATATGCCTCAAACTCCATAGAATAGCTTGCCCTTCCCTTGGTCATCGAACGCAGCGACGTCGCATAACCAAGCATTTCACCTAGCGGAACCTCAGCGTTAATCACTTGGCTACCGCCGCGACCTTCCATCCCTAAGATTCTGCCTCTTCGAGAGTTAAGGTCACCCATTACATCACCCATATATTCTTCAGGCGTCTCTACTTCTACTTTCATAATGGGTTCAAGAAGCACAGGATTTGCTTGCGCAAGTCCGCTTTTGAATGCCATAGAGCCGGCGATTTTAAACGCCATTTCTGAAGAGTCAACATCGTGATACGAACCATCGTATAGAGAAACTTTAAGGTCCACTACAGGAAATCCTGCCAAGATGCCAGAAGAGAGGGCTTCTTCAATACCTTTTTCTACACCGGGAATAAATTCTTTTGGAATCGATCCACCAACGATATCATCTTCAAATACAAATCCTGATCCACGCTCGCGAGGTTCAAGCTTAATCCAAACATGTCCGTATTGACCACGGCCACCAGATTGCTTGATGTATTTTCCCTCAGAATCGACAGGCTTCTGAATTGTTTCTTTATACGCAACTTGAAGTTTGCCTTGCGCCACATCCACTTTTGATTCACGTTTGAGGCGATCCACAATAATTTCAAGATGCAATTCACCCATACCAGAAATAACCGTTTGGCCTGTTTCTTGATTATAAGTAAATCTAAATGAAGGATCTTCTTGCATTAATTTGCGCAAGCCGATTACCATTTTCTCGTAATCACCCTTATTCTTTGGCTCAATAGAGCTATCAATAACCGGAGCTGGTACATCAATAGATTCTAGCAAGATCGGGCGATCTTCTGCGCAGAGCGTATGACCAGTGATCGCATCTTTAATACCGACCACAGCGGCAATATCTCCAGCTTTTACACTATCAATTTCTTCACGCTTATTGGCATGCATTTTTACCAAGCGGCTTACGCGCTCTTTGTTGCCAGTGTTTGCATTGTACACGTATGAGCCAGATTTAATTTCGCCAGAATAAACACGAATAAACGTAAGAACTCCAACGAACGGATCGGTCATAATCTTAAATACAAGCGCTGCAAAAGGAGCATCTGGATCAGCCTTGCACTCTTCTTCCTTACCGGTAGAAGGAACTTTTCCTACAACGGGCGGAACATCAAGAGGCGATGGTAGATAATCGGTTACCGCATCAAGCATCAGCTGAACACCTTTGTTCTTGAATGCAGTACCGCAGAATGCAAGAGCGATCTGCTGGCTAATAACACCCTTACGGAGTGCTGCTTTAATTTCAGGAATCGAAATCTCTTCGCCATTCAAATAGCGCTCCGCCATTGCATCGTCAAAGTCGCACGCTTTTTCAACAAGCTGCGTACGCAATTTTTCCATTTGTTCCACTTGATCAGCAGGAACATCAGACCACGTTATAGTAACGCCGCGATCAGCTTCACTAAACGTAGCCATTTTGCGCGTTAGCAAATCGATAATTCCTGAAAGATTTTCGGAAAAACCAACTTGCATTTGAGCAGGAACAGCGTTTACATGTAATTTTTCATTGATATCATTAACAACTCTCAAGAAATCGCCACCGACTCTATCAAGTTTATTAACAAAAATAATACGCGGAACTTTATAACGTTTTGCTTGGCGCCATACCGTTTCTGATTGAGGTTGAACACCAGCTACACCACAAAAAACTCCGACCATTCCATCAAGTACGCGCAATGAGCGACCTACTTCAATGGTAAAGTCAACGTGTCCGGGTGTATCAATAATATTAATATTGTGACCCTTCCACGTGCATGTTGTTGCAGCGGAAGTAATCGTAATGCCGCGCTCACGCTCTTGCTCCATCCAATCCATAACCGTATCACCCTCATGGACTTCGCCCAGCTTATGGGTAACACCGGTATAGAAAAGGATTCGCTCAGTTACGGTGGTTTTACCAGCGTCAATATGGGCAGCAATACCAATATTTCTAAATTTTTGCAGTTCTCTTTCTCTACTCATAACTATCCCCACTTACCACGCGTAGTGCGAGAATGCACGGTTAGCTTCAGCCATCTTATGAACATCTAGCTTCTTCTTGACCGCATCTCCGCGACCTTCTGCTGCATCGAGCAGCTCGTGGCCTAAGCGCAATCCCATAGATTTGTCTGATCGCTTTTTGGCAGCGTCAATAACCCAACGCATCGCAAGCGCACGGCGACGTTCTGGGCGAACTTCAACGGGAATTTGATACACGCTACCACCGACGCGTCGTGGACGTACTTCAATAGCAGGAAAAACCTGCTCAAAAGCTCGATAAAAAGACTCAAGCCCTTTTTCGCGGTTATTTCCAGCCTTCTTGGTAAGAATTTCGATCGCATCATAAACGATTTTGCGCGCAACACCTTTTTTGCCACGCCACATAACAACGTTGATGAATTTTGCAACTAATTCAGACCCATAGCGCTCGTCAACACCGATATCACGCTTTAAGCTAATTAATTTTTTACGCCTTGCCATAGATTAAATCCTTCTTGCCTGCCTTATTTAGCCGCTTTAGCTTGTTGTCGTTTTGCGCCATACAACGAACGTCCTTGCTTTCTATTCTCTACTCCAGCAGTGTCAAGCGCACCGCGAACGATGTGATATTTCACACCTGGAAGATCTTTTACTCTTCCGCCACGAACGAGAACCACAGAGTGTTCCTGTAAGTTATGGCCTTCACCACCAATATACGCAGTTATTTCGATTCCCGTTGAAAGCTTAACGCGAGCTACTTTACGAAGAGCTGAGTTAGGTTTTTTAGGAGTCATGGTAGACACACGAGTACAAACACCACGTGCTTGCGGAGCACCTTTAAGTGCACGGCTCTTAGACTTATATACCACTTTGTGACGTCCAAAGCGGGCAAGTTGATTTATTGTAGGCATAAAGTTTTCCCAAAAAATTAATCGTTAACTGTAACTAATTACCAATCAGTAGATTCTATATCGAAAGCGTCAGGCGCGTTGATTCTCTGTGTATCTTTTATTTTTGAAACATTAAAGAATTATAAACATTTTAACCTTTTCCAGATTTTTTTCAAGTGGAATTGTGCCTCCAAGAAATGATTTTTGATCATAGACGTCGCGCACTATTCATGTTACCGTGTATGTCAGATCTCAGAGTAAAAAACACAACTTACAAACCTTATTCGGCCTTATTTTTGCTAAGGAGTATTTGTATGGCTTTCCAAATCGTATCGCAGCTACTCGGCACTGCACAGCATCTTTTTTTCATTGCGGCAGGAATCGCAGGCGTCGGATTTCTTATAGGATTTCACGAATTAGGCCACTTCCTCTTTTGCAAACTGTTCAAGATTGCTACCCCCTCGTTTTCTATAGGGATGGGGCCAAAGCTTTTAAGCAAGAAAATAGGTGAAACCGAATTCGTGCTTTCTGCCATTCCATTTGGAGGGTACGTTGAAATCGCTGGCGCTGCAGAAGTAGGCCAAGGGGACCAAAAAGAGGCGCACCGAAAAGATAAATATTCGTTCGCGGCTAAACCGTATTATCAAAAAATGCTTGTGATGGCAGGCGGCGTGCTTTTCAACCTGATTTTTGCTTATGCTGCCCTTTCGGCTCTTTATTTTCTGGGTATGCCAAAATCTGCACTTCTTTATCCAAGCAATGCCTCAACCACAATTAGCACCATTGAAAGCGAATCTCCTGCAGCTCAAGCTCATCTTGAAGAGGGAGACATTGTTAGAGCGGTAAATAATGAACCGATTACTTCAGCTACGCAATTAATCACGATTGTTAAGAATAATCCTAACAATGAGCTTAAATTCTCAGTAGAACGTGCAGGAACAGTCCATGAATTGCCTGTTTTGATTGGAGAACGCCAAGTTCAAGATCAAAGGATGGGGTTCGTCGGGTTAGATTTTGTTATTCCAAAATATTCGTTTATTGATTCAATAAAAATGGGCATTTCATCAACTCATTTAATTGTTGCACAAGTTTGGAAAGCATTAGTCGGCATTTTTACCCTTCAAAACGTTGGCCAAGTTGGCGGCCCATTAATGGTAATTTCGCAGACGGTTAAAGGGGCTGAAAAAGGAATCAAAGTCTTCTTGCTGCTTCTTGCATTTATCAGCGTAAACTTAGCACTCATGAATATCATTCCTCTTCCTATCATGGACGGTGGCCAAGCGCTTCTTTATACGATTGAAGCTATCGTAGGCCGCCCATTACCTGAAAAAACCCGTATGATGATTCATTATGTTTGCTGGATCGCTGTGCTTGCGCTCGTGGTTTTCCTCAGCGTTAAAGATGTACTTCACCTATTTTCAATAGCGTAATAACTTAGCTATGAACAAACTATTTTTCATCCTGTGCATTTCATTCCCAAAAAAAATAAGGGCCGATTTTTAGTCGGCCCTTTTAATTTCTTTAAGAAAACGCTGCTTTATCGAGCTTTTTCCATTTGCGCAATGTGCGGATGCTCAGCGCCTTCGTAGATGCGTAGCTTTTTAATCACAGATCGGCCTAATTTCGATTTTGGCAGCATTCTTTCAATCGCAAGCTCTAAGACCTTAACCGCGCCCAACTCTTCCATTGTGGCCGATTTTTGTCCGCCCATCCACCCTGAATAGGTATAATGAGTTTTTTGTTGCCATTTTTTACCGGTAAAAACAACGTCTTTTGCGTTGATGATGACTACGTAGTCACCGGCATCAGAATGAGGAGTATAGATAGGAACGTGTTTTCCATGTAGAATATCAGCAACTTTTGTCGCCAAACGGCCTACAATTTTCCCACGTGCATCAATTACGTGCCATTTTGGCTTTTGATCTTCTTTTCTGAGGTAAAATGCTTTATTCATATCCATGGTGGATTCCTTATCGACTTAGCAAAAAATCTTTACGTGTAGTTCAATACTAAAGCAAAAAGCTTTCTCGGTCAAATGAGATTTACCAAACTAATGGTTTCCATAATTGCCACTTTTATTTATATTCATAACGTATTTATTATTTTTTCGCACAAGGACTCCTATGCAGCTCAATTGGCTCGTTTTGTTGCCGCCCCTACTTGTTATCGCTCTAGCATTTATTACTCACCGCGTACTTTTTGCTCTTTGCATGGGAATCTTATCTGGCGCCGTTATTGCAGGTTCGTTCTCACCGGTTGAATCGATGCGCATTCTTTATCAAAACGTTATTGCCCAATTTGATATTGCAAACATTTACACCTTTGGCTTCCTTTTGAGCCTTGGTGCGCTCATAACGCTGATTAGCTACACCGGAGGCACGATCGCTTACGGCCGCATTATCAAAAAGAGGCTCACCAACCCTCGTAACGCCGAAACCGCTTCAATGCTTCTTTCTTTTTGTTTTGCTATAGATGATTTTTTTAGCATTCTCACGGTTGGTTCAATTATGAAGCCGGTGACCGACACCTTTAAAATCCCCCGCATTAAATTAGCATTTCTCATCGATTCGCTTGCGGCCCCAATGATCATCTTGGTCCCTTTTTCCACATGGGTTGCAATGATTTTGATGCAGCTTGAAAAAGCGGGCGTTTCCATAAATAAAGAAGCGCTGCCTATCATTCTTGAAGATCCTTTCGCTTTCTATTTGCAAAGCATTCCGTTTATTTTTTATTCGTTTATTATCGCGGCAAGCGTTTTCTATATCATTCGCTCCAATTCTTCGTGGGGCTTAATGCGCATGCATGAGGAGATTGCTCAAAAAACAGGCAATCTTTTTGGTGGTGCACAAGAACATGAAAGCAAAGCATCACAAGCAACTGAAACCAAAGGCACGCTCTTTGATTTTCTGTTTCCCTTGGGCTCACTTATTGCGGGCATCATTATTGCAGTTTTGTATCTGGGAGATTCTGTCGTCTTTGGCGGCCCTAACTCACTCGCACAAACGATGCAAAAAACAGATATTTTCTTGGCTCTTTTTGCTGGCGGCGTTAGCGCATTGGTTCTAAGCATTTTTGTAGCGCTGATTACAAAAAAAATTACGCTCAGCGATTTGCCGATTCTTGCACGCGGCGGCTACGAACTTATGAAAGACTCGATTGCAATTCTCTTCCTTGCATGGACTTTTGGTTCTCTTTTGAAAAATAATCTGCATACCGGTGAATTTTTAGCACAAATTTTAGTTGGCTCGGTAAGCAGTGCGTTCTTGCCTGCAATGTTCTTCATAGCAGCGCTTATTACTGCGGTCGGCACAGGGTCTTCCTGGGGTACTATCGCGGTATTGGTTCCTTTGGCGATACCCCTCGTTGCCAAATTTGCCCTTATTCAAACGCCAGCGGCTATAAGTGAGCTTTTAATGGCTCTTCCTGTAGTTGGGGCAATTTTTGCAGGAGCGGTGGCTGGAGATCACGTTTCCCCTATTGGAACGACCACTATTATGTCCGCCACCAGCGCTGAAGCCAATTTGAACGCACACGTTCGCTCGCAGCTTCCCTATGCAACTCCTGCCCTGATTTCTACCTTTATTGCCTATATTGTCGCCGGTTATACGATTTCTTACGGAATCTGGGTTTCTTTTGCCTGTTCGTTAGGCATTGGACTTTTTTTAGCACTTTCCATGCTTTTTATGGCGAAATTGCTCCAAAAGAAGGCATAGTTTTCTACTTGTAACTTTTCCAGCGATTTTATTGGGGGCGTTTTCCACCCCCCCTTTTTTATGGTAAAGTGAGATCTGTAAATACAATTGAATGGAGTTTTTATGGATTTCAAGAAGATACTTTTGGCAGCATTATTTTTTGCTCCAACTTTTCATTCGCACGCTTATTATATACAGGTAGATCCACGCACCGCTTCTGAGAAAATAAAAGAAGCATTTGCAACCTACGCTTCAAGCGCGAAAGAAACAATAAGACCAATTTTAAACACAGTTGGCGATAAAGCTAAAGAAAAAATTACTCAGCTCGCGTACAGTGATCCTCGGTTAGTTGGCATGAGCGCAATTGGCGCAGCGGGTGGTATATTTGGCACCTATCTTTTGTGCTCCGGAATAAATACTGCGACATCAGAAAAACCTCAAGATAGAAATAAAAGCGGATTAGGAAAAATTCTCAGCGGTTTTGCTCTGATAGCTTCTTCTGCTCTCTGGATTGCAAAATCAAAAGATATCCTTAACGCTTGTCGATAATTTTTAAATCAAAGAGCATAATTAAGTTCTGCGAATAATTAATAATTTGATAAAAAGAGCCTGGAGTTCTCAGGTTCTTTTTATTTTCCCAGAATATCTTAGATTCTTTTAATTCTCTTCGTCGTCAAAATCTCCATCTTCAGATTCAACAGTTTCTTGTTCAGATTCCAATTCTTCTTCTGGTTCATCCTCAGGTTGGATTTTCTCCGCCATCATCAGTTCAATATCATCCGGCGATTTTAATAAATCTTCGCTCAAGCAAATATTGCCATCTTCGATGATCCAATAATCATCTTCGATACGGATGCCAATCCCTTCTTCAGGAATATAGATGCCGGGTTCAATAGTGATCACATCTCCCTTTTGAAGCGGCGTACTATAATCACCAACATCATGCACATCGAGCCCTAAATAATGGCCAATACCATGCAGGAAATATTTCTCATACCCTTTTTCTTTTAAGAAATTCACGGCGCGATGATAGAGCGATTGCTCAGGTTTCTCTTTATTGGAGACCCACATACCCGGCCGCGCTAAGCTTGCAATATAATCCTGCGTTTCAAGCACGATCAAATAAAGCTCACGCTGACGCTTGGTAAACGTCCCTGATACTGGGAATGTGCGTGTTAGGTCAGCATTGTAATAATTGTATTCCGCACCAATATCGACGACGACTAAATCACCTTTTTCTAGAGTTGCGGTATTTTGATTATAATGCAAAACGGTACCATTCCTTCCTCCAGCCACGATGCTTGGAAATGCGAGCGAGCATCCGCGCGACGTGAATAAATATTCAAGCAGCGCTTGAATCTCATATTCCTTTTTTCCGGGAGCAATAGCGCGAGCAACAGCAGCGTGCGCATCTATGGTTACGTCTATCGCTTTGTACAAATACTCAAGCTCTTGATTATTCTTGAAGCGGCGCATGCTAGCAATTAATGGAGAAATGTCCATTATTAGTTCTGGCAAATTTGGAATCAAAGTGCTCATACGCTGCAAAATAAATCGTTGCTCAACGTAGGCAGAAGCGGAATTAGGGTTCAATGTAAAAATCGTACGCTTTTGCGCCACAGCTGCGTTTAAAATTTTTATGAGCTCTTGATACTCTTCGTTACTGAAAAACGGATGGCACTGATATCCTTTGCACTGGGTTCCCAAATAGGAAATATCGTCAAAGCCGAGTCGATCTTTTTGCGCGGGTAAAATAGTTGATGCAACCCACTTTGCACGCTCACTGCCAAAATTTGGAACGTACAACGTTGTTTTATCATTTTTCAGATCAATTAACAATGCGCATGCAGGCTCTTCAATGCCAGTCAGATAATAAAAAGAACGCTCTTGCTTGAAGATTGAGTGACTCTCAAACGCACCAAAAAGAATAACGAGCCCATCTGCCGACTTCGGATACTGTTCACGAATTAGTTGTATTAATTGTGCACGGCGACTTTTGAAAAATGCCGCATCATGCTTTTCACGAATTGCCATAGCTAAATCCCAGAAAAATGTTTTTCAGTTAATAGTTTCAAGTTTATCGGAAGAATAAAAAAATTATACCAATAAGAAAAGAACCAACTGTCATAGTTGTGAGATTTTTATCATAGAACTATAAATTGGCGTTTTTTATAACAATCGCCCATCCAAAACCTTAAATTATTGCGTATTTAAGCCACTTTTTGCTACTTTAAAAACAAAAGGAGCAAAGTATGAAGATGAAATTAATAATAATGGCATCACTTTTTGCCATTGTTTCTAGTATTTCGAGTTTTGATATAAAAGCCGACTGTGATTCAAGCTCAGCTGGGCGAGGATGTATAGATTGCCAAGCCGCATGTGCTGCAGGTAGAAGCGTCGATCGTGAAACGTGTATTCAATGTAACAGTTGTATCGGCTTCAGTGATGAAGCTAAACAAGAATGTGGCGAAACACCATTTTAAAAATTAAAGGAAAACAATGAATAATAAGCACATTATTTTTTTGGGAGTATTTGCCTTAGTTTTTTTAACTATAGGTTTAAATGCGATGGAAATAGAAAAAGAATATCATTATAAATTTTCTAATCCTATTGCAGAAAGACTTTATGAAGAATATTCTGGCAGCGTAGATGCGATGAATGAGATTAGAAAACGCGCTGATGGATATTTAGATGCATATAAAACCGATCCGTCATCACTCAATGATGCTGCAAACGAATTACGCCGTTTTGCAAATTATTTGCACTCTGCAAAAGAAGCGCTAATTAAATTGTCTCTTTCACAAGTTTCAAAAGACGACTCAAATTTTTTAACTACTGAAACCTTACGTGCTAGAAAAGAACTAAATGCTTTAGAGCATGAATTGGAAGAAAAATCTTTTGATGTAGAACAAAAGGCACTAAGTTTAGTGGATGTATCAAATAATGTTTTTTATAAATTGCATGGAACTTCAGCAGTATTGGAAAATAAAAAAATTGAGAAAAATGTTAAAGAAGGACTTAAATACATATCTCAATTAGAGTGGCCTAAAAAATAAAGCTAGTTTGAAAGCTAAACTGCATGAACCTTGGAAAATAAAACAAGAATGTGGCGAAACACAGTTCTAAAGTAATTTACCAAAAAAGTTTAAGGCACAGAAAATAAGCTCTGTGCCTTAATTATTAATTTAAAACGGTCTTCTTTCTGAAAGAGCTTTAAAAACCGTTACTCGATCCATATATTCAAGTGATGAACCAACGGGAATGCCGCGCGCTAAGCAAGAAATGTTAATTGAGGAATCTTTCAGTTTTGAAGAAATGTATGAAGCGGTCGCCTCACCCTCAGGTGTTTGATTGGTTGCCAAAATTATTTCTTTAACACCATCATTTACTCGCGCGACAAGTTGCTCAACGGTCAGATCCTCAGGGCCAACGCCATTTAATGGGCAGATGGCGCCACCAAGAATGTGATAAAGGCCACTGTACCCTCCCGTTTTTTCAATCGCCATTAATTCTTGCCATGTTTCTACAACGCAAATAATAGAGCTATCACGCTTGGGTGAATCGCAAAATGGACATGCTTTCGCTTTTTCTTTCCAGACAAAACAGTGCGGGCAATGAACTACCTGGGCACGCGCATCCATGATCGCTTTGCACAATTTTTGCGCTTTTGCATCATCCATGGTGAGAAAGTAATTAGCAACTCGATACATATTTTTTGAAGCAAGGTACGGAACTTGCTGTAATTGCTTCAGTAACTGCCCGAGCGTTGGAACCTGCTCAATCATACTTCAAAACTTTCATAATTTGCGCTTGCGCAACACCCAAGAATGTACTCACGATCGTAAAGAGAGCCAATCCGCTTGAAAAGCTTGAAAGAACTGCTGCAAATACGAGCGCCATGCCAATAGATGAAACACGTTGTTTTGGATCGTTGCCTGCAGGTGCATGCAAAACCATCCCAATAAAGATCAATATTGGCAAAATATAGTATGGATCACGCGCTGTTAAATCAGGGATCCATAAAAATGGTGCTTTATAGAGCTGAATCGCATTTGAAAGAATGATGCTCAATGCCCAAAAGATTGGCAATTGAAGCAGAAGCGGAATGCATCCTGCCATTCCTGGCATGCCGTGCTTACGAATAAGTTCAGCGCGCGCCTCAGCCAACGCTTCTTTATCGTGTTTATATTTGTGCTGAATATGATCGAGTTTCTTTTGAAATTCCATGCGTTTTTTCAAGCTTTGTTCGCCGCGCCAGGTAAATGGCAACAATAATAATTTAAGTAAAATGGTCAGAATAATAATTGCCCAACCATAGTTGTGCACAACGCCGTAAATCGCCTCAAGTGCACGCAGCATTAATTGTGAAAGTGGTTTTGAAATAAACGAGAACATTCCATAGTTCAACGTTTCTTCTAAACGTGAATCTACTTGGGCCATCGCTTGATCTTCTTTTGGCCCCATGTAAAACGTGAGATTCCATGAAGCATTGCCGGCAACCTCAGGCCCTTCAAGAACTGAGTACCACATTTCTGCGTCAGCCGGTTTGAAATAGCCGCGCTGCGTAAATTGTTGTGGATCGTTTACTAATGCATGAATAAAATAACGATCTTGTGCACCAAATAATGTTGGATGAGACCAATATGAAGAAGCTGTTTCAGCATTGCGCGAATGCATTTTAACTTTATTGCGTTCATCATTGGCAATGACCGTAATCAAATCTTCACCCGCCAATTCTGAAACTAGTGGAGAAGGAATAAAAATGCGTGCTTTTTGATTAATGACGCTGTTTGCTTCAAATCCAACTTCTAGATCAATACGATATTCGTGCTTGTAGACTACGAATTTCTTATTTAAATAGCCATTTTCGATTGGCGCTCGATAGGTAAGCGTATGCGTTTTATCATCTTCTTGATGATTTACTAACTCAAATGCTAGTGGCGTTTTTTCTTCGAGAGCAACCAGGAAGCATCGTTTCTCGCGATCTCCTCCTGCTGGCGGAAATACGGTGCTCAAGAATCCTTCTTTTTCTCCCCAATTGCGCCTGAATTCAAGACGTCGCAAGGAGGCGCCCTCAGAAGAAAATTCGTAAAATGCGTTTTCTGTTTCAAACGAAGTAACCGTTGGCTGTTTAGCGTTTTTTGCATCGCTAAAATCTATTTCAAGATTAAGCGGTTTGTGCACTTCAATTTCTGTAGATTTTGGTGCCACAAATCGTTGTCCAGATCTTACAATCTCAATAGTTTCAGCGCCTTCATGACGACTAAAAAAATAACGGAGCCCCATCGTAGTCGCAAGCGCAAGTGCAAATGGAATCAGTAATTTGGAAATCTCGTTAAAATTCATGGAGCACCTTATACTAAATATTGGTATATCGAACTGTTTTTTTGCTAGTTTAACAGAGAAGAAATCGTTCAGCTAGCAAGAGTTATATCATAACCTATAAAAAAGAGGTAGTTATGAAAAAGCAGTATCGCATCGGCCACATCGCAAAAGAGCTCAATGTAAAACGATTCGTTATCAGATTTTGGGAAAGAGAATTTGGGCTGAGCTCGCCAAGATCGACCGGAGGTCAGCGTTGCTATGAACAAGGGGACATTGATCGTTTTAAACAAATAAAACAACTTCTGTACGATCAAGGGTTCACGATCGCCGGCGCAAAAAAATGGTTAGAGGAGCACGCAGCCCAGCCGGTTGCACCATTAACTGGATCCGCTCAGGAAATTACGTTTATTCCGGCGCAAGAAAAACCAAGCGAACTGCCAGAAGCTATTTCGGAACAAATAACAACACTTCATAGAAAACTTCTTAAACTGCGAGAAATGTTATAAAAAAATATGAATTACAAAACATCACTTTTCATCTTCCGACGCGATCTTCGCTTGCAAGATAATACCGGGTTGATTGAAGCTATTAAACAATCGGAAACGGTTATTCCTTGTTTTATTTTTGATTCACGACAAGTGAGCGAAAACAATCATTACCGAAGTTTAAATGCTATCCAATTTATGATCGAGTCACTGCAGGAGCTTGATGAAGAACTTCGCAAAAAAGATGGCAAGCTGTATCTTTTTTACGGAAAAAATGAAGAGATCATAGGATCGCTTTTAAAGGCGGGCACGATTGACGCGGTTTTTTGTAACCGCGATTATACCCCGTTTTCTATCAAGCGCGATGAAGCGATTAAAAAGGCTTGCCTTCATTATAATGTCGCTTTTAATCAATACGCTGATGCGCTCTTGCATGAACCGGAAGAGATAAAAACACAGGGCGGAACTCCCTACGCTGTTTTCACCGCATTCTATAAAGCATCACTTCATGTAACCATCAGAGAAGCACAAAAATTACCAGCTTCGGATTTCTATCGTGGGGCAGTGAGAGGTTCAGAGACAGCAGCGATTTATAACCAGATTCTCCCAACGCGCAACAAAGAAATTTTTGTGCACGGTGGGCGAAAAGAGGCATTGAGCATACTCAAATCAATCTCTGACTTTCAGCATTATCAGAAAACGCGCGATTTTCCTGCATTGCACACCACGGCACTTTCGGCTCATTTAAAATTCGGCACCGTCTCGGTGCGCGAAGTATATGAGGCAATAGACAAACAACTCGGTCATGGGCATCCACTTTCTCGCCAACTTTATTGGCGCGACTTTTTTACGCACGTTGCATATCACAGCCCATTTGTATATGGACACGCTTTTCATAAAAAATATGATCACTTGGATTGGAATACGAGTAAAAAAGATTTTGACGCATGGTGCGCAGGCAAAACCGGTTTTCCCATTGTTGATGCTGGTATGCGACAATTAAATGCAACCGGCTACATGCACAATAGGGTGCGCATGATTGTTGCTTCGTTTTTAACCAAAGATTTACACATCAATTGGCTCTGGGGCGAAAAATATTTTGCTCGGCAGCTTGTTGATTACGATCCGGCGGTTAATAATGGTAATTGGCAATGGTCGGCCTCTACTGGGTGTGACGCGCAGCCCTATTTTCGCATTTTCAATCCATGGCTGCAGCAAGCAAAATTTGATCCCGAATGCGTTTATATAAAAACATGGATACCGGAACTCAAAAAAGTTGCCATTAAAGATATTCATATGTGGGATAAAAAATTCGCAAGCTATGCTGTCAACTATCCGGCGCCGATGGTTGATCATTCAAAAGAAAGTGCAAAAGCAAAACTACTCTATAAAAGTGTGAAATCATGAAAAATAGTAACTCAGCGCTTCTCATTCTTCCGCATCAACTTTTTGAAAAATTGGAGCTGCTTGATCAAAAAATGCCGATTGTCATTTGGGAGGCGCCGCGTTATTTTACCGATTTTACATTTCATAAACAAAAACTTATTTTCCATCATGCATCGATGCAAACCTATGCAGATTATTTAAAAAAGAAAAAAATCGAGGTGCACTATTGCCCCTTCAATGAATCTTTTCCGGCAGTACTGCGCAAACAGGGAATAAAGAAACTTCATTTTATCGATCCGGTTGATCTGCCATTTGAAGCCACATTAAAAAAAATGTGTAAAAAAAATCATATAGAGATTGAAAAACATGAAACGCCCGCATTTCTTACATCCACCAACATAATTGAAAAGACTTTTGGTAAGAAAAATCAGGTTTTCCGGATGCAATCGTTTTATAGTGCGCAACGCAAACGCCTTAATATCCTTGTTAAAAATGGAAAACCAATTGGCGGCTCGTGGAGCCTTGATAAAGAAAATAGAAAAAAAATTCCTGAAACACTCACCATTCCACAACTATGGAAACCCAAAAAAACTAAGTTTGTAATTCTCGCTGAAAAATATGTTGAAAAGCATTTTTCTGACAACCCTGGAGAAACCGACCTGTTTTGTTATCCGACTAATCACGCCGACGCAAAAAAGTGGCTCGACGACTTTTTAAAAAAAAGATTAGCCCACTTTGGTGATTACGAGGATGCGCTTAATGACGCAACGCCATTTCTGTTTCATTCAGTACTTTCACCCCTTCTGAATGCGGGCCTTTTAACGCCAGCATATATTATTGAAAAAACGATGACATACGCAAACAAACACAACATCTCACTCAATAATCTTGAAGGATTCATTCGACAGATTATTGGATGGAGAGAATATGTGCGCGGTATGTATTGCATGCATGGCGAAAAACAACGAAATAGCAATTTCTTTGCTCACAAAAATAGATTATCCAAAAGCTGGTGGAACGGCTCTACTGGCATTACTCCAATCGATCGGACCATAAAAAAAATTCTCTCGTACGCGTATGCGCACCATATTGAGCGACTTATGGTACTAGGAAATTATATGTTACTCAATCAAACAGATCCGAACGAAGCTTACACTTGGTTCATGGAACTCTTTATCGACGCGTATGATTGGGTGATGGTGCCAAATGTTTTCGGAATGAGCCAATTTGCCGATGCGGGTTTGATGATGACCAAACCATATATTTCAAGCTCAAACTATATCCGTTCAATGAGCAGCTCATTCAAAAAAGATGAATGGTGCCAATTATGGGATGCAAAATATTGGTATTTTTTGCATAAAAATAAAAAGATTCTTTCAAAAAATCCGCGCATGGCACTCGTTTATCAGCAGTATTATCGATTGAAACCGGCAGCCCTCAAAAAAATATGTGCGACCGTTACATCAGAAAAAAAGTGATGGGCATTATACTAGTCCAAATAATGCCGATAAGAACGATTGCCATTTGAAGTTTTTGTTGCCACAAAACCATTTCGTTCAAAAAATTTCTCAGCTTTGTACGCGTGTTGTGGCACCTGAGCAATCACATACTCACAATCATGCTTCTTGGCTGTTTCAAGCGTCGCATCTAAGAGCGCAGAGCCCATTCCTTGGCCCGGTTGCGCAACCTGAATCCATTGAATTTGCGCAAAATTCGTTTTGCCTACGCAGAAAAAATTAGAGTAATGCTCAGAATAGTGAACGAGCCCCTTCACCACATTTTTTTCTATACAAATATCAGTCTCTAATGCCTCGTAGCTGAAGCAACTAATATTTTTTGATGAACTGTTAATCGACTTGTGCAATTCAGGAACGAATTGTCCATCATCAATTTTATACTGATTGAGAAATGCACCCACCAATACTCTGTGTTTCTCATAATTGTATTGAAAAATAGTTGCTGGCCCGTTTTCCATGGCCTGCGCACAAAGCGATCCAACAATCATCATAATGGCTGTGATTTTATACATCTGCCGATCCTTAAAAAGCTCTTTAATAAAAATAAATTTTGGCTCAACTAGTGTAACAGCGCTGTTATTGATAGCAATGTAATAGTATTTGTTATGGTTTTTGACTTATTCACGCAAATCATTAGAATTAACACGTATCAGTTCAAACCTCACCATAAAAGCCATGAATATACGTTTATCTCATTTCATGCTCACTCCCACGCCTCGTCCCTGAGGGGTGTACTTCTTATTATTTCTTTCCATTCTGTTTACCTAAGTGAATCTAAATCGATAATTTAGAATTATATAGTTTTAAGTGAGGTCGTTCATGAATAGTGCTTATATTATTTCGTTCGTTGCATATTTTGCTTTCTTTTTAGGGTTGAGCATTTATTTTTATCGAAAAAACAAAAACGCTGGTGCGTTCATTTTGGGCAACCGTTCGGTAAGTTATTGGGTTGCCGCTCTTGCTGCTCAAGCAAGCGATATGAGCGATTGGCTTTTCATGGGTTATCCGGGCCTTATTTATGGATGTGGCCTTTTTAATGCATGGGTTGCTATTGGACTTATTATTTTTATGTTCCTCAATTGGCAATTTATTGCCCCCAAGTTGCGCAAAGCGACCGAATATTATGAAAGCGTAACGCTTGCTTCATTTTTCGAGCGCCGTTTTCATGATCATTCCGGAGCGCTCCGCTTGATGACCGTTTTTTTTACGCTCTTCTTTTTAAGTTTTTATATTGCAGCAGGATTGCTTGGCCTTGGCCGCCTTTTTGAATCGACGTTTGGCTTAAGTTATCATTATGGAATTGCGATCAGCATTTTTATCGTTGTTATTAATATTTTGATTGGCGGTTTTATTGCGGTCGCTTGGGGCGATATGTTTCGCGGGCTTTTTTTGCTTGCTATGATTCTTATCGTACCAGTTGTTGCATGGAGTTCGATGGCGATTCATCCAGATTTCAGATTTCATACGATAGCGCATGCATTAATTCCTTCAGCTTCTTATAGCACGCTTACCCAAATAATCACGTTAGCATTCGGCTGGGGACTCGGTTATTTTGGTTCGCCCCATATCTTAATTAATTTTATGGGTATTAAAGAAATCTCTAAAATATCAAAAGCAAAATGGATTGGGATTTCTTGGCAAATAATCGTACTTGGCGCCGCAACACTCATTGGAATGCTCGGCACCACGTTTTTTGCACAACCGATTGCGAATCGTGAACTTGTTTTTATAGAAATGGTGAAAGAACTTTTTCATCCGCTAGCGGCAGGCTTAATTTTATGCGCAATTTTCGCTGCTACCATGTCGGTAATGACCGCGCAGATTTTAGCCACCGCATCAAATATTTCTGAAGACTTTATAAAGCGTATTATAACTAAACCTCTTTCATCTGGTGCTTCACTTTTTATTATTCGTGCGTGCGTCGTTCTCCTTCCCTTAATTGCGTATGCGATCAGTTATAATAGTACAAGCAGCGTAAACGATTTAGTTTCATATGCGTGGTCTGGCCTCGGGCTTGCGTTTGCACCCGCCGTAATTGCCGCACTCTATATGCCCCGCACGAATAAATATGGCGCATCTGCTGGCATGCTGTTTGGTGGTATCACCGGAATGGTTTGGCCTTATTTAAATATGAACTTTATGCCGTTGCTTCCAGGATTTGCGATCGGGCTTTTATTAATTACGAGCATTTCATACTCAACAACTTCGCATCAAAAGAACTAAGGGGCAACGATGATTATTTCTTACGCAGACTTTGAGAAAGTAGATATTCGAGTTGGTACTATTATTGCAGTCGATGATTTTCCTGAAGCGCGAAAACCGGCTTATAAAATCACCATAGATTTTGGCTCAGAAATTGGTATCAAAAAATCTTCAGCACAAATTACGCAGTATTCAAAAGAACAATTACTCGGCAAACAAATAATAGCGGTAGTTAATTTCGGACCAAAGCAAATTGGGCCATTCATCTCAGAATGTTTAACACTCGCAATGCCCGATGAGATTGGTAGGGCAACATTGCTGCATCCGTCAAATTCAGTCCCAAATGGCGGAAAACTGTTTTAAAAATAGTAGAAAAATTATTTAAATTCCTTTTTAGAAAGAAAACAAATGCATAAAATAAACCGCTTGATATTCAGCGCACTTTTAATTGCAAATGCTGCGCAGCATGCTATGGAAAAAAGAAACGAAGACGCTGATCCTCTCTATAATTATGAATTGTTTAAAGCAGTTCAATCTCTTAAAGATATTATTCCTGATCAAATTCTATTTAAAAGTCTTGAAGAGCAAATTCCAAGTTACCCCAATATAACTAAGCAAGGCTTACTATTAGAAAAAGATTCCTTTGATCGCACTCCTCTTTTTTTATGGACGCCATGGGGTAAAGTTGCCTTAATGGAATCGTATCTCGCCACTGAGGAAAACGAAAATAAGATTCGGAGTCAGTTCGATTCTTGTATTAAAACAAAATTTTATGAAGGATCTGAGGATAACAACAAACGATATGAAATCATTTCTGTGAATGGCCTATTATTACCGCAAGCAAAAATTTATAAAGATGATTTGCCAGATTATTACGAAGCGCAAAATCACCGTTCAATTTGGATGCAGTTATATGAAAAACATCAAAAAGAAAAAAGTAAAAAAGAATAATTAATTTAACAAAACAGAAATTAATAAATAAGCATACCAAATACATTGCAGGCACATCTTCAGAGCTACTATGCTCAAAAAAAAGCATAGCTAGGGAGATGGTGCGTGAAAATATATCTTGGATTTTGTTTATTTTTTGCAGCTATCGTTCTGGGCGAGGATCAATTTATTATGCCGTCCCTTGATCGCCGCTATGATCATGTGTGCTGGCTAGCTTCGCACAATGCATATGCTGCCGAGAGACATGGATACATTTACGCAAATCAATATTATACGCTTGCTGAGCAACTTGAACTTGGTGTTCGCCAATTTGAGCTCGATCTGGAAAAAAAAGGTTCGCGGATTCGCGTCTGCCACGGCAGTTATACTCTCAATAAATTTATTCAGCCATTCAAAAAAAATATCGATTTTAAAAAAAAGGTGCTCAGCCTCTTTAAAGAATTTTTAGAAAAACATCCAAACGAAATTATTACTATAACGATAGAGAATCGAGTTACCAAATGCGGAATTCTCGATGAACATCTTGAACAATCAGGCATTGCCTATTTAATTCTCAAACCGGAAGATTGGAATCCGATTGAAAAAGAAGGATGGCCCACCTTGCAGTGGATGGTTGAACATAATAAGCGGCTCATTTTGTTCAACGATATTCCCGGGCATAAGCAAGGTTTCAACACACATCTGCAATTTGCAGCAACTAAATATACCTATTTTCAATGGGCAACCATTGCTCAGAATCAATGGGCGGGCGTCAAAGATTTTACTGTTGCGCTCAAAGAGAGACTGCATTCAAAAACTGAGCACAAAGGATGTGTACGCTATCTTTTTGAACTTGACCATTTCGCCTTGGGAGGAAAAATTCTTGGCGGATCATTTTCACGGTTTCTTGATAAATTAGCGTATGGGTACACACCGTTTGTCACGAACTATAAAAAAATAAACGGCGCAAAGTTGCAAGCAGTCTTTGAACGCGTTTTAAAAGAAGGCTTGGATACCGGAATTTTAAAAGGCCGTTACCCAAATTTTATTAAAGTGGATTATGTTAATGAGGGAAATCCTATGAAGCTCGTGAATTACATTAACGAGCTCGCCAATGATCCCGAAAAGCGATTAGCTATGTTTTCGCCTATTTATCCACACTAATTTTTTTATGCGAAATCTAATAGAAGAAAATATCAAAAATAATAGGGAAGAATCTAATCTTCTGCTAAAATAAACATTCTGCAAAACAAGAATTAATTAGGGATTATTGATGTATCGTAAAAATTTGCATATTCACTTTGTTGGTATTGGCGGCATCGGCATGAGCGGGATTGCCAAAATTTTGAAATATCAGGGATATACTATTTCTGGTTGTGATCAAGACTTGAATCAACAAAGTGTGCATGATTTGGAGGCAATAGGTTGCAAGATCTATCAAGGAAATAATACTCCGTATTGCAACGATACATCGGTAGACGTTTTGGTATATTCTTCAGCGATCAGAACTCAAAACCCCGAAATTGTCGCGGCTCAACAGCGCGGTATACCGACAATCCCGCGAGCGCTTATGCTTGCAGAATTAATGCGCACAAAATTTAGTATTGCAATTGCCGGAGCGCACGGAAAAACTACAACTACTTCACTTATTTCCCATATTTTAATCGAAGCGCACATGGATCCGACGGTGGTGATCGGAGGCCATCTTAAAAACATTTCGGCAAATGCGCGTTTTGGCTCGGGAGATTTTTTAGTTGCCGAAGCTGATGAGAGCGATCGCACCCTCATTTATTTGCAAGCAACGCTCGCTATCGTTACCAACATCGATTTAGAGCATTTGGATACGTACACCGATATTGATGATATAAAAAATACATTCAAACAATTTTTAAATAATTTGCCGTTCTATGGATGCGCAGTTTTGTGCGTCGATGATCCGCATGTTCGTTCACTGCTTCCGCTCTCCCACATTAAAACGATTAAATACGGCCTGGATCCTGCCACTGCCGATCTTTATGCAAAAGATATTATTTTAAATGCCGATTCATCTAATTTTACGGTGTATCAAAAAAATCAACCCGAACCACTTGGCACTATTCGCTTCAGCATGCCGGGAAAACACAATCTTTTGAATGCGTTGGCGGCCACGGCACTCGCGCTGCATCTTCAAGTACCATTTGAAGTTATTTCGCGAGCACTTTCAACATTTAAAGGAATCGATCGACGCTTTAGCTTTAAAGGGACCTATCGCGGCGCAGAAATTTTTGACGATTATGGCCACCATCCTGAAGAGATTCGTAACACTCTACTGGTTGCCCGAAGGCGCGCTCAAGGAAAACTCATTGTAGCTTTCCAACCGCATCGTTATACGCGCACCGATAAATTATGGGATCACTTTGTACAAATGTTTCTAGATAGTGGCATCGATAAACTTATTATTACCGATATTTACCCAGCAAGCGAAGATCCTATTCCTGAAATAACGGGAAAAAATCTTGCCAAAGCTATTGAACTGCGCAATCCATCCTTTGAAGTTGTCTACGCCCCAATCGAATCTGATTTTCAATCGATCATTGGCTCTGTTGAGCAAAGGGTGAGCGATGGTGATCTACTCTTGCTCCAAGGTGCAGGAAAAATAAATAAATTGGCCGACTATTTGGCTCAAGATTAATAAAAGCCAAAACAGACATTGATTTATTTTCTCTTGACGCAAACCCACTCATTATTTTATATTTGAATTAAAGCAGCCTTTTGTTTATATGATGGGATGGTTAATGTTTATAAAAAAATTAATGAGCTTTGCGGCATTTTTTTGTGCTATCTTTTTGGTTAATCCTTCTTATGCCAGCTACCCACCCCCGGAAAAACAGTCTTTTAGCAGCTTCTTAAAAGGCTTTAAAGAATCTTTACAAAAAGAGTTCCATTCGCTTTTAAATCCTTCGTCAAAAGAAATTGGAAGCTCTTTTGAACTTCCTCCAGAAAACTCTTCCGAATATGCTTCGTATAAGACACTAATAGCGAATTCTAAAACTTTAAAAAATATGATTTTAGACAATAAAATGCTTTCTGCTAAGGGTGGAATCATTAATCTTCCAGTCATTAGTGAAGCCCAACTTAATGATTTGTTTGAATTAATAAAATATACAAACTTTGATGAACCAAAAATGCTGAATTTTTTTAATAAATCTACCCTGATTAAATTGGCAGCCTTCTCTCATGTAGCCGATTATTTGGAAATAGATATTCTTTTACGAAATCTGATTTCCGCTATAGCTCATCGCATCATCACTTCTGAATCACTCTCCTCATTAAATAACGATACTAAGCTACATGATTTTATCGAACAGTTTTCATCAAATATTCAATCTGCCATAGCAAAAAAAATTATTGCCACAATGCCGCATCACTTTAATTATCTTAAAAAACTGCAGGCACCTAATGGAATTTCTGCTTTAGCATTTCAGCTTGATGGCACCTTGATAGCATCAGGAAATTCGTTAAACAATGAAATCATCCTTTGGGATTTTAAAAAAGGTGAACCAATAAAAATACTGAGGGCTCATGAAGGCAATACTTTGGCACTAGCTTCTAGCCCTATGAAAAAAACGCTTGCTTCGGCATCGAACGATGGTAGCGTGATTATTTGGAATTTAGAAACGCGAGAACCTTTGCATATTCTTATAGGACACACCGGCGGCGTAGTTTCAATTGCTTATAATTCAAACGGCAGCAAAATTGCTTCTGGCTCGATCGATGATACGATTATTATTTGGGATACAGCGACAGGAAAACGACTTCAAACAATTAAGGGCGCCCGCGCTATCAGTTCAATAGCTTACAACCCTAATGATATAACCATTGCTTCTGGCAATTGGCTAGGTATGGTCAATGTCTGGGATCTAGCAACGGAAAAATCTATCCAGGAATTCTCAGATCACCACGGCGATATATATGCGCTCGCTTTTAGCCCAGATGGCAAACAGCTTGCCTCAGGAGGCGCTGATGATCTAATTATAATTCGCAATGTTGAAATGCCTAAAATCGCACATAAACTTATCGGCCATAAGAACACGGTAAAAACAATTCGATATAATCCAACTTTTTCACAGCTTGCCTCAGGGTCCCTCGATAAGACAATTATTATTTGGGATCTAGTCACGGGAAACTCAATACAAACTCTCGCAGAACACGATGGATCTGTTAACTCTCTATCTTTTAGTTCAGACGGCACTTACCTTGCTTCCGGATCAGCTGATGACACGATAATTATCTGGCAATCGAGTGCTGTTAAATTCCAATCATTATCTCTTAAAGAGCTCCTTGTTTTTTTTATAGCCCAGCGTCTTTATCAACAAAACAAAATCAACCAATTTAATCCTGAACTCAAAAAAATCTATGATACGTTTCCTAAAGAGGTAAAAGAATTAGCGGAAAAAAATGGATGACCAAATTTTTAGAACACGATGCCTGCTAAATAAGGAAATTGGCCGATTATCTAACGCAATAAGAGCACCATTAGAACTATTGACAGGTAGACAATAAGCATATATATTCAATTAGGAACTCGCATATTATTGGAGACGCTATGAGTTTTAGTAAATCTTCTTTTTTATCGTTCAAAGGCTTTCCCTGGCCTAATTAATACTTTTGCGCCCGCTCAAGGGTATCTCATCTGTTTTTCAATCTCGTCAGATGTACGTTCTTTTTCATGGTGGCCTTGCCTGGCCTAATTTCTATTTTCTCACCATTATTTTTAATTAATTGCTCATCACTTAGGTGATTCAAAAAACTATTTACAATGATTTTAAGGAATCAACCATGAAAAATATTCTTTCTTTATACTTTACTGCAATTCTCATTTTCTCGCAGCTCAAAAGCATGGAAAAAAATGAGATCAATACACAGCCTATTATTATCGATTACAATATGAAGCAATCGATAGCAAATTATAGCGATGCCAACCCAAACATTGTTGGAGTTTTTGGTGCGACTCCCCGCTATAGTGCGTTTGAACGTTTCAATGACGTTTTTGAAAACCATTATTCTGCACTTGCGGAAAGATTTAAGAAAACTAAACGACTCAAACGCGTTGAGAAGCAAACGGTAAAAAAAGCGATTTACAGTTTGAATAAGCAATACGATGGCTTGGCTAATGTAACCGCTCAACTCGATCATTTAACGGCAGATGAGAAAATTAAATTATTTTTAGCTGTCGGAATAAATCAAGATGTGCTTGAAGAAAATTTCAGAACACTACAAAAAACGGCGCAAACAAACAAAGTTAAAGAGCTCGTGCATGTTTTATTGCCAAGCTATTTTGAAGGCTTAACTCATTTAAAAAATGAAACCGATCTTCCAGAAAAACTGCATGCATTTTTAAAAGTGTCGGCGCTCTTTTATCAGGAAAAATATGCAAAAACGCAAACCTCCGATGAAATGCGTACCTTTATAATCATTCCGCCCCTTTCGTGCTTTACAAAAGCTATCCAGCAAAATGAAACTGACAAGCTCGCTATGAATTTAAATGTGGTAGAGCAAGTACTAATAAACCAAGCGAATAGCAAAGACCATTTTCTGTTAATTGATCAAAACAAACCGGAATTGACCTCGATGGTAACTGCTTTGCGTAAAAAATCACTTCCTGTTTCGGGTGCATTGCTTGCCATCGTGAATAGTACTGGCAACAACTCAACAATTTTTCATCCCTATTTCCTGAAACCTGAAAAAGATAATTATCGCTACGAGACTTCCCCACTTATTAACGATCAGTTAGTTCATTTTCTGGCTAAGAATAAAGACAAAAAAACTGCAGCAAACAAAGAGCAAGAATTATGAAGAAGCAGATAGTAAGTATGCTTTTTTCAGGCTCGGTGCTCTTTTGCATTATCGCGTATTCTCTCTATAATGCGCATCCGGAAAGGGTGCGCATTTACACTGCAATAAACTTTGAAATTCCTAAAAACTGTAAAACACTCGGCATTATTGGCTGCACGCCACATCCAACACAGTATTTAAAAGACAATCCTCATGCATCATTTGATCAAATATCATTACAAGAATTTTTAGACGTTGCGTATATGGAGGATTCATTTTACAAAACTTTTGAGCAATGCAAGCAGCAGAATATTGATCACTTGCTCATCGCTTATTTGCCGATTTACTTTGTTGAAATGAAGCGTCTTAAGGATGCTCATTTTATAAAAACATGTAGATCGTTTTTTTCATCAATTAAAGAAGAAGTAAAAGAGTTGATAAAAAAAACAGCAAAGAAATCTAATTATTTGGGAGAAATTACGCTCATCCTTCCAGCCGAAGAACAACTTTTGAAGATTCCTGCTTTTTTAGAAAATGCAGATGAACGTATTGCCTACTTAGTTAAGCAGCTGCCATCATTGAAAAATCTTTCGTCTTCTGATTTAAAAACGGTGGTTATTATCAACAATGTCGAGTGCACAGAAAGCGAAAAAATCATTGAACTCTTAAAATATGAATATCTGTTTGAAAGGAAAATAGAATATCTCTCGTGCGCTATAGGAAAAGAGCGGTTCCATAAAGGTATTTAAAGCCGAGCGGCACCCTTGAGTTTCTATTTGTAATTATGATAAAATGAGAGATATAATTATTCGTAGAAAAAAAGGGCTACTATGAAGAGACAAATTTTATACTCAGCGTTCATTTTGTGCGCATTTATAGCCTCTCTTGCCAATGCAGGAAATAGTGCAGCAGCCGGCGCTATGGGCGGCGTTGCGGGATTCATGATTGGCCGCGCGACGGCACCTCGAGAAACGCAATATACAACGGTGCGAGAAGTGCAATATGTCGATACCGGCTCTCAAGCAGTAGCATCAGCCAATGCTGAAAATGCGCGTTTGCGCCAACGGCTTACGCAAAAAAGCTGCGAAATAGATGATCTCAATGCACAAATAGAGCGCTTAAAGCGCGAGAACAAACGTCTAAAAGATGAAAATAAAGATCTTTTACAAGAAGCAGAGGATGCTCGCGCGCAATTAAAGCAAACCGCACGAGATGCACGCAAAATGAAACAAGTTGACGCCAAAATTATTGAGAAGTTAGAAAAATAAACTTTTCATTTGCTCATCCTTCGATACATTTTGCTCTATGAAGTCGCAAAACACTAGGGACGGGCGCCAAAGAAAAGTTCGATAAGTTCCCCCCTCGTGGTGAGTGATTTCGAACAAAGTGAGAAATTATATCGAGCTATGATTGCTGCTTATCAATGAACGTCATCAGAATCGGATTGAAATTTTATAGAAATCTGAGTTTCATGTTCTGAAACTGTTTTAATAAGAACGTGGCATAGAGCATACGGCTTTTCAAAAATGAGAATATATTCGTTTGTTAAAAACTCGCTAGAAAGCGCCCATCCAAGACGCTCCATCTCATTTTTATAAAACGAAGCAACTCTCAAGAGTGAATCCCGCGTACTATACGAAATTTCAAGAAGACCGTTAGGGAAAGTTTTTTTAGAAAGAGCGCGTGCGCCGATAGAAAGCGGAACATCATACGGAACCGCTTCCTCTTGCGTCGCTCTATTTTGATAATCGTATCTTTTTACTTTTTGCAATCTACAGCTTGAAAACGAAAAGAGCAGAATCACTGCGCATATGAATCTTAAAACGAGCGCTATCATACGCGCACGCCACCGATTCTAGTTACTTAGCAGTAGATTCTTTTGCTTGGCGCGTCATAATTTGTTCTTCAACACGCGCAGCTTTACCAATACGTTTTCTCATATAGAAAAGTTTCGCGCGGCGTGTTTTGCCCTTACGCACAAACTTAATCGAGTCAACGAGTGGAGAATAATAAGGAAAAATACGTTCAACTGGAACAGAGTTTGCACCAATTTTACGAACCATGAAGGTGCTTGCAGCGCCATTTTCGTGCTTCGCGATTACATCGCCTTCAAAAACTTGTAAGCGTTCTTTGTCGCCTTCTTTGATGCGCTGAGAAACTGCAATCGTATCGCCAATGCCAAAAGCTGGGAAATTGCGGTCTTTCATGCCAAGTTCGCGGATTGTTTCGCGCGTATATTTTTTCGCCTTCATGTGCTGTATCCCTCATCTGGATTCATTAAATTTATTGCAAAAATATGATTAATCACCGTTTATTATAACTCAAAAAACAGGTGCTGCCAACCTTAAAGATCAGCGTTGTTTATGCTTCAGGCCCAGCCAACGGTCAAATATTATTGCGACCGCTGAGCGAACCGAGAGATGATTAAATCCTGTCAGCCCTTCAATAGGTTCCAGAATGTAATCAACCCGCGCCATAAATTCAGGGCTCAGCCCTTTTCCGGTGCCAAATACTATAATTACTGGCTGCCCTTTTGCCCAAACCTTACTTTGATCATAATAAGTGATACTTTTTTCAGGTTCAGATTTTTTTGCAGAGGTCGCTATCACGAGTGGCTTTTTGCCCTCTTTTGCCTCGATGCCTGCAATTACTTGATCAAATGAAGCCAAAAGCTCAACTTTAGAAACTGCTTGGTGTCGATTATTATTATATTCGATTCCATAGCCAGTTTGCCAAAAGTCTAAAAGCGTTTTGACCACGCGTTGTTGATCTTCAAGAGGCGTTACTAAAAAATAATTTGTTAGCCCAAACGTTGATGCCGAGCGCGCAATATCATGAATATCCATCGAAGTAACCGAAGTGGTGCCCACCCCATCATGCGGCAGCATAACGTCTGAATGCATAAGCACGCAATAATGATGCGGAATCTCTTGCGCAACGAGCGCTTTTTCTTTTGCACTTAATTCAAATGAGCGTACCCATTCAAAATGATGTGCCACCGATTTCTTTACCGATTGCTCCTGCCGCCATTTATCCATAAGTGCATGATTTCCAGAGCGTAAAACTTCAGGAACTTCATGCCCCTTCCAATTAACTGGCGCGGTATACGGAGGAAAATCGACAAACGGACCGTTGAACGATTCACGCTCCACCGATTCTTGTTTGCCAACAATCCCTGGCTCCAATCTGAGTAATCCCTCAAGAAGAACCATTGCAGGAAGATCGCCACCCATCAAAACAAAATCGCCGATCGAAAGAACGAGATCAGCGTATTCTTTCTCAACACGTGCATCTATCCCTTCGTACCTGCTTGAAACAAGCATAAGATGATCAACACCTTTTAGTTGCTGCGCTATATTTTTCAGCACATATTGATCAAGTTTCTTTCCCTGAGGCGAGAAAAAAATCTTGAACGCTTTTCCGTGCGCGCGCTCTTTATCCTCAATCGCTTGAGTCACAACTTCAGGCTTAATCACCATACCAGCGCCATGCCCGAAAGCGGGCGCATCGATGCGTGTTTTTGGCGGACAGTACGAAAAATAATCGGTAAGATCAAAAGAAATTTTCCCCTGCTCTACTGCCCTGCCTATTAAACTTGTTTTAATAAACGGCTCATAAAGCTGAGGAAAAACGGTCATTATCGAAATATTCATTATTGTACAACGTCGACGACGACTTCTTTGCCTTCGGGAGTAATAACTTGCGCAACAGAGCGAATCGCTTTAATCACGCGCCCCTCTTTGCCAATTACTCTCTTAAAATCGTCCTCATGGACTTTCAACTCGATAAGTACGCGTGCATCTTCGTGGAAAACTTCCACTTTAACCACTTCGGGCTTATCAACGAGTTTACTCACCACATGCTCAATCAATTGTTTTAACATAGTTTCAAAACCTATTGAGCAGTCGCAGAAGCACTCTTCTTGTGCTCTTTGTACAGTCTCTTAACCGTATCTGAAGGAACAGCGCCTTTGCCAAGCCAGTCAGTTATACGTTCAAAGTGGAATTGAAGAACTTCGCCTGTTGTTGGATTGTAAGTACCCAAATCTTCGAGAAACGCGCCATCACGCTTTTTACGAGAATCAACCGCTACGATACGAAAATAAGGAGCATTTTTCTTGCCCAGACGCGACATGCGTATTTTTACTGCCATTGCAGGCAACCTTTCACTAAAGTGTATCAACGCTTAAAAGGGGAGAATTTTCCCGATTTCTTAAATAGTTTAACAAAATGCTGCATTTGTTCAAATCGAGCTATCAAAAGATTTACCTCAGAAACAGCTACGCCCGCCCCTTTTGCTATCCGTTGCTTGCGCGATCCGTTGAGCAAGGTGTGGTTTGCACGTTCTTTTTGGGTCATTGAATTAATAATAGCCCGGAACCGCTTCATCTGGGTTTCTCCCTGTGCCATGGCATCTTTATTGATGCTGGTAGAGGAAACACCAGGTATATATTTGAGTACTTGGGAAAACGAACCAAGAGAATTCATCATATCTATTTGCTGGGCAAAATCGCTCAGTGTAAAAACGCCCCGATTGAAGTTCTCTTCAAGTTTTTGCTGATCTGACTGCTTAATTTTTTGCTGAGCGCGTTCCAGGAGCGTTTGCACGTCCCCCATGCCCAAAATACGGGTGGCCATTCGTTCAGGCCTGAAAAGCTCCAATTCATCCATTTTCTCTCCTGATCCCAAGAAAAGAAGTGGTTTTTTAAGCTCATAGCAGAATGCAAATGCAGCGCCAGCTCTCGTATCGCTATCAATTTTGGTCAAAATCGCCCCAGAAAAGCCAACCGCTTGATCAAATGCTTGAGCCACGCGAAGCGATTCTTGGCCAGTCATCGAATCGAGTACCAAAATTTTTGCTTGGGGATTCACCGCATGATCGATTGCTTGGAGCTCAGAAAGCATCTGGCTATCGACATGCAATCTACCTGCCGTATCAAGAAACAATAGATCGAATGAATGCTGCTTAAAATAGGCCAGAATTTCGCTTGCCGCAGCTACAGGGTCAGCTTTGGTAGCCCGATAAAATGAGGCACCCGCATTCTTAGAAACTACCTCAAGTTGCTCCACCGCCGCTGGCCGATAAAAGTCGACCGAAGCACAGAGTATTTTAGGGGCAGCAGTTTTGCGCATACGCGCATTTTCCTGCACATAATGAGCTAGCTTTCCAATCGTCGTGGTTTTTCCAGAACCTTGAAGGCCCATTACCATCACCGTTTGGCCACGAATAAATAAAAATTGATCATCAGAGCGCATTGCGCCGAGAAATTCGACTAATTGATCATGGACAATTTTAATAAATTGTTCGCCCGGATTAAGAGTACCTAATACCTTTTTACCCAAAACATCTTGCCGAACTTTATCGATAAACGCATTAACCACCGCATAGGGAACATCCGCCTCCAAAAGCGCTTCTTTAACTTTATCGAGCGTGTCCCCAATATTTTTTTCGGTTAAGTATCGTTGCCCGGTTAAACGGGAAAAAACGGATGAAAATTTCTCCGTCAAAAAATCAAACATAATTAATTACCAAGATGATTATTGTTAAACTTATTTATAGTAATATTTTTTTTATGCCATAAAGTATACAAACAACGGATCCAGTTCCATAAACCATAATCGTTGTCTTATCTCCAAATTTTTTATTCAGCTCTTTTTCGCCTTCTTTGACCATTCTATTAAATTGACTATCTAATTTAAGCCAGCTTGACGCACTATTTTTGAGTTGGGCAAGAGGGCCCATGTCTCGCTGCTCAAGAGCTTTTAGACCTAGCCCGATTCCTAATCCTATTGAAACAGTTCCCGTAATAATACCAGCACGTACCGGCAAAGCAAAACAGATCGCTAAAACCATTACTTTAAACAAATTATTCAATTTCATAAATCGACTCCTTCTATATCAAAGATACAAAGAATGATATACTGCGTAAAAAGTATACCATAATTCTTAAAATAGCGATTAAAGTTACCATGGCACGTGTTTTTTACGAACCCTCCGATTATCGCCCGCGCATTTTGCTCGTTGGCGTTCAAGCTCCTTATAATAGAAATCCCAATATTGAATCGTATTACGAAGAGTTTATTAATTTAGTAAAGTCTAATGGCGTTCAATACGATGAAACGTATTTTTTGCGTTTGCGCACGATCGAAGCGGGCACATTCCTAACAAGCGGTCAGCTTGAATCGATAAAAAAAATCTGTGATGAAAAAAACATTACCGAACTTATTATTTCAGAACCGCTTTCTCCGCAGCAAGAACGCAATCTGAGCGACTATCTGCATGTAAGAATTTTCGATCGCACGCAACTTATTTTGGAAATTTTTGAAAAAGCGGCACATTCTGCAGAAGGCAAAGCGCAAGTTGAGATCGCGATGCTTGAGCATAAAAAATCTCGGCTTGCAGGAAGAGGAGTTCATCTTTCGCAGCAATCTGGCGCACTTGGATTAATGGGTGGATTTGGCGAAACGGCAAAAGAAAAAGAACGCCGCCATCTTGAAACACTAATGCTTCGCTTGAAGCGACAACTTGAACAACTTGAAAAAACACGCGAAACACAAAGAAAGCAACGCTTAAAAAGCAATTTACCTCTCATTTGTTTAATTGGTTATACCAATACCGGTAAATCGACCATTTTAAATGCGCTCACGAAAAGCAACGTGCTTGCTGAGGATAAATTATTTGCAACGTTGGATACCACCACGCGCGAACTTTTTATCGATGGCACTAAACGCGCATTAATTTCAGATACGGTTGGATTCATTCAGTTACTGCCGCATAAATTAATCGATGCGTTTAAATCGACCCTGGCAGAATTGCAATATGCCCATTTATTAGTACAAGTAATCGACATTTCAGATCCTAATTTAAAATTGCATATGCAAGTGGTTGATCAAATCTTGAAAGATTTGAACGTGACAAGCCCGATGCTTTATGCATTTAACAAAGCGGATAAAATTGAAATGACGCCGCAATTGGAGCTTGAAATACACCGCTTTCAGCCACATGTTTTAATCTCAGCGACTCAACCAAGCGGTCTAGATTCATTAATCAAGTATCTTGATACATGGACTAACGAATATAAAAGCAAAAACGCTTCCCTTTAATTTTAAGATTTTTTTTTCTTTTTCTACATAAAAACGATTTATAATTTGATACTCTAAGCGGTCTCTCAATGGCCGCTTATATTTTTTAATTCAAATAATCCCCTTTTTTTATGATTTCGTGTACTTTCAAAATAAGATTGGCTATATCATAAATAGCTTTTGCATTATATAAAGAAGCTCATGCTAACATTCATTCTAAAAAAGGAGTTCTATGAAGCATTATCTTATACCGCTTCTCTTGATTTGCGCAGCAGACAACATTCAAGCAATGGAGCAAACAAAAAAGCCTAGTTTTTTTTCTAATATAGCTAGTCTTTTTTCACGCCAATCGAGTGAGCAGAATCTACAAGGAATGGTAAATTGCCCTGATGGTTTAGAAAGAACAGCAGAAGAACCTGGTTCAGGATCTGCTACACCTTCAGAATCTTCCCATTCACTTGAATCGATTACTGATCGCTTGAGCACACCACCTTCGCGATCTTTAAGAAGCTCCACCGAATTAAAAAAAAGTGAAGCTCTATTGCCTGCCGAGACTGAAAAAGAACCAAAACCCGAAGATTTTTCTTCATGTCGCGGCAACAGTGGTTCACCAATAATAGAACCTAATACATCCTCACCCGTCCAACTCAATTCAGAAACAACCGAAATAGACTCAAAAGAAAATAGACTGAAAGAACTTGGTTCTTTTGTAGTTGCGGCACAAAATGCGGTTAATCAACAACAAATAGATGAACAGCTCACCCAGCTCGTAAAAAAATGGACCCTCTTTGCTCATACCTTAAAGAAAGATCATCCTCGAGCAACTCCAGAACGCAAACAAATAAATGATTATTTAGCGATCATGAAAAAATTTGGTATAAAAATCGATTTAAGTGGACTTGAAGAGTACGAAAGTCCGGATGAATTTTCCTATAAAGGCTCATTTGATCCAAAGCGTACTTTAATGAAAATCAATAATAGCAGACTCATCGCATTGGAAGCAGAAGACGCAAAATATGATAAAGAAGAGAAACTTCAGCTGGCTCACATACAACAAATCAACGAGCAATTAAGAACTGCAGAAACAAAACTGGGCGAAACTAAACACTCACGCCTAAAAAAACAAACGGAAAAAAAAGCAACTTTAGAAATTAATAGCCTGTTTATAGATTTGCAAAAACAAGATCATTCTTATGTGACTGCCAAAATCGATTCTCTAAAAAAAGAAATCACAGCATCATACGGCTTATTAGCTGCTAAGCGCAAAGAAGTTGACGAAGAGAGTGATCTCATAGCCCGCGCTAAAATGCGCAATGAATCTAATCAGTACATGCAAGAAATATCAGATAAAATTACGTCTTATGAAAAGACAATTAAACAACTGGAAATGGATAAAAAAAGCATTACTGATCGCTTAACACCAGAACAACTTAAAGCTACGGGTGTCTGGAAGAAAACCTTGGGATTAAAATAACTCGTCTCTGCCTCATTTAAGCAGTCATTAATTATGGCCGCTTTTTTTGTAGCTTTTTCTATACATTTAGGAGTAGCTGCGTTATAAACTTGAAATAAGTTTCAACCTAAAGAAGGAGCCTTATGAAACATACAGTCAATCCATTACTCTTTGCCTTACTTTTTTCCTCGATTGCAAATTCGATGGACTTTGAAAAGCTAAAAAAACAAATAGAAAATGCTCAAGCTGATAGTAAACCTGGTTTATTAAAAGATGCGTATTCAGCCGCGATGGAAAAAAAAGTATCGACAAGAAAAGGCACCCAGGAACGTACAGCGATCAATGAACAGCTCCGATTTCTTAATAAAGAAATCGAAAAAATGCCTTGTGATCAATATGCCTTGATAGCAGCAACAATGGATGCCTATAAAGGCATGGAGGTTAGTGGCGATGAATCTATCGGAAGCTATGACCCTTTTAACATTAAGAGACAACAAGAAAAGAAAGTAAAAAGTTTACAAGATAGTAAACAAACAGAGCTCAAGCTTCTTGAGGACCAATCGACTGAGCTTGATAAGCAAATTGTAGCTCTTCAGAAAGAACAAACTGAGTTAAACAAGCTTTATAAATCGAAAAATGCGGAAGCTGATTTTCTCGGCCGCGCTATTGTCACTTTACACGCTCTCCAGCTCAAAGATCGCGAACAATTACTTGAACTAAAAAACCAAAAAATTAAACGACTGAGTAAAATAGAAGAAGAAACCAAAATTCAGTCTGAAGCACTCAAAAAAGCTGACAAAATTGCAGATTTAACGCAAAGAACACAGGACGTGAGAAAGATTAATGAACAAATAGAAGCACTGACGCAAGAAAAAACAACTCTAAATAATGATCTTGCAACTCATACAGCAGATTTACTTAAAATGAATCAACGCTTACATCCAGAGAAATATCCAACCTTTACTACCAAAGTAACAACTGCTATTTCTTCTACGCCAAGCGCGGTAACGTCTGCCGTTTGGGGAACCATGTCTGTTCTTAAAAATGCGGTGGGCTTAGGAGCAAGCGTAGAACAACCATCTGATGAAAAACCAGACAATAAAGCATAATTTATTTAATTAATTTTCAAAGCGGTCACAATTTTTTGTGGCCGCTTTTTTTTTCACCGGTATACTACTTTGTATGAATCACGAAACAAATCCAACTCATCAACCATTTTCGCATCAATTAAATGAACGCCAATTACAAGCGGTGCTTCATAAAGATGGGCCGCTTCTTGTTATTGCAGGCGCAGGCTCTGGAAAGACACGCGTCATTACTTCGCGCATCGTACATTTGCTCACCGAGCGAAACGTACCGCCACATGAAATCGTTGCGCTCACGTTCACTAATAAAGCAGCGGGCGAAATGAAAGAGCGGATTGCCAAATCGATCGGCAAAGGAATGCATGGACTATTTATTGGCACATTCCATTCCTATTGTTTATTTTTACTCAAAATTCATGGCCATCGATTGGGATATGAAACGTTTAGCATCATCGATGCGGATGATCAACAACAACTGGTGAGCTCAATACTAAAAAGAAGCGGCAGCGATAAACGTTACTCACCAAAACAATTAATGTATCAAATCAGTATGCTTAAAAATAAAAGCGCTGATGATGTTTATATCGATCCGTTTGTAAAAAATGTATGGCAAGCGTACGAGCATGAAAAGAAATTAAGCAAATGTTTCGATTTTGACGATCTTTTGATCGAAATTTTGCACCTTTTCAAAACTAATCCAGAATTCAAACAAGCCCATCAAGAACGCATTCGGCATTTACTTGTTGATGAATATCAAGATACGAATAAAGTACAGCATGAATTGCTTAAATCGATGGCGCTTAAAGATGATGGTACTTTTGCGGTCGATTCACTTTGCGCGGTTGGTGATGAAGATCAATCGATCTATTCATGGCGGGGTGCAACGGTCGCCAACATTTTAGAATTTAAAAACGATTTTCCTGCGACGATAATAGTCACCATCGATCAGAATTATCGCTCTGCAGAACCTATTTTAAATGTTGCCAACCAAGTTATTAGAAATAACACGCAGCGCAATCCTAAAAAATTATGGTCTTCAAAAGAAGGCAGCGATCGCGTGCGCATTGTGCACTGCGCTTCTGGTTACCAAGAAGGTGAATTGATTGCGCTTGGCATCAAACAGCTGCGCAGTTTGCCAAACTATAATTCAATAGCTCTCCTTTACCGTGCACATTATCAATCACGAACACTTGAAGAAGCACTTATACGCCATTCGATTCCGTACGTTATTATTGGCGGCATTCAGTTCTATGAACGAAAAGAGATTAAAGATCTTCTTGCGTATCTCCGTTTAGCAGTTAACCCGTTCGATCGAGTGTCTTTTATGCGCGTCGTCAATTGCCCGAGTCGAGGCCTTGGCGATGTTTTCATTGAGCAATTTTTGACCGAATGGGATAAGCAACCATTTTTAGATTGCCACGGAATCGCGCAGCATCTGATTAATGAACAAGCTATTCCAAACGCAAAGCGATCTGCACTTGAACGATTTATGAAAACAATTGCTGCCGTTGCCCAAATGCAAAAACCTCACGAAGCGCTTGAAAAAATTATTACGCAGATTCATTACTTTGAATATTTAAAGCATGCATACGATCTTGAAGAAGCACAGGAAAAGATCGAAAACTGCAAAGAGCTTTTACGCGCGACTAAGCATTTTGATGAAATTGGTGTTTCTACACTGATGGATTTCTTGGCAGAAGTAGCGCTCATGCAAGAAAAATCGCAAAACAAAGAAACGGAGCATCATGTCTATTTGATGACGCTTCATGCAGCAAAAGGATTAGAGTTTGATGCTGCCATGCTTACTGGCCTTGAAGAAGGAATTTTTCCAAGTAATCATTCGCTCCAAAATCCTGATGGGGTTGAAGAAGAGCGGCGACTTTTATACGTAGGCATCACGCGCGCTCGAGAACGACTCTTGATGACCCACGCTCGGTATCGTTCTACATTTGGCACAATGACCGATCAAACTCCGTCCCGCTTTTTGCATGAGATTCCTGAGCGGCTTGCGCATCGCACCGATGCTTCTTTTTTTCAAGAACACCAACTCTTACAGTTCTTCCATGAATGGCTCGGCACAAAATCGCAACGCGCTGCAGTGCAAACCTTTGGTACCGCAAGCAAGAAACCTTCGTTTGATATTGGTTCTGCAACAATAAAAGAAACAATCAAACCGACGCCATCAACTGCCAAATTTAAACTTAATCAACCGGTAAAACACGCTCAGTTTGGCATCGGCATAATCAAAAATATTGAAGAACGGGGCGAGGAAAAAATTATAACCGCCCAATTTAAAAACGGCCTCAAGAAGGTAAAATCCTCCTTCATTCAAGGGATTTAGTCGTCTTAATCCCTTTTTTTCCGACTGGGTAGATAATTTGAAATCTAATGATTCCTACGGTATTTCTTTAGGAATTTCCATCGCATTAAGCTGTACCATCCTGAAAGCAATAAGGATAAGTAGGCTTTTTTTATTGTTCACTCTTGTGCTCATTCTTTTTTTTCTCTTCAATTAATTTTTGAAATATTTGTGTATCAATCTTGTAGCATTTACCGTCGCCACTTTTGAGCATAATTGATTCCTCGCTCCAGAAAATCTTTCCTAATCCATTTTGACCCTGGATTTTGAAGGGATCAGTTATCTGGCTTGTCCAAAGCTTCGTATTTTTTTTAATATCCCATAAATGAACATAACCATTATTCGTTTGGGTCATAAGATGTTTTTTATTTGGGGAAATTCCAATCGCCGCAACAATTTGTGGTGATTGATCGCCACTTTTATGCTCAAACTTTTTGGAATCTTGATCATTTGATTCAAAATCAATAACTATAACAGTATCCCGATCTTTTTCACCACTCCCCCTACTTATATCTACCCCAGCAACCATTGAGCCATCTGGTGTAACTACTTTCGACCACCCAATTCTGTGCGGGTAGTTTTTCTCTACAGCGCCCAAACAATAAGTTAATGAAATATCACCCTTATAACCTTGGCATATCGATAATCCTTTTGAAAGATAGATGCCAAGTAAACCCGGCAAAGAAAAGAATTGGCCACCAACGCCTTCCATCTGCTTTAGTGATCCATCAGCAGATAAAGCAAATTCCAGCTCTGTGGAACACGTTGAAAACATTGAATCTTTTTTGTTTGTGAATCCTAACATGAGATTAACGATTTTCGCATTCCCTGTGGCATATATTTTCTTGTTATCTTGCAAATCATAAATGATAAATTGCTCTCCATTAATAAATCCCAAATATTTGCTGTCTACAGAAAAAGAGACATTCCAAATTGAACCCAAACTGATCGGCTCTTTATCCCTGATATAGAGATCAAAACCTTCATCTGTTGTTCGCTTTATTATCGTTTCATGGTTGGGCGAAATGTATTTAAACGCTTCTATCTGCTTAAATAGTTCTTCTTTTTTTTCTTGGCGCTCAATTTCCATCGCATTTAAACACAATGAAAAAATCGGAAGAAAAGCGGCTACATACTTATTTATCATATAAGCACCAAAAAAACGATCTATTATCCCACATCCAATGCATCGCTGTTCCATTCCTGAAATAAAACTTTTTTGGCAACTTTACTCATTGAAACTGGCGCAGCAAGAGCTTTTCCTTTGAAATTGAGCATCTTTTCATCTGCCATCATTGCAGGAATATCTGCATTTTCATCGAGAACTATATCTTTGCCAATAACTTTTCCATTGCTGAGTTTTACGCCATTGCCCGGAACTATGAAGAATCCTTTTTTAGTGCGTACAACTTGATAATTTTGTTCTTGCACCGTCGGATTTTCTTTAAGATAAGGCCCTTGCCATTTATCTGGATACGCCAAATTCATAGAGCCAACTTCTGATCCAGAAAACGATTTTACATTGAGAAAATCGATATAGTTTTTCTGATGATCAAAATCCATAATACCCGCATCGTCATTGATCTTTGTAAAAATAGCGCTCAATTGAGAAATGTGATTTACAATAACAATATCGGTCGCCGCCTTGGTTTGATACCAAGTTGTTAACGAACTTATCAATACGAGCAAAATTAATGCAGCAACGATCGCTATTGATGCAATCGCGATATGTTTTTTATGCTTTACCATTTTTTCTCCTTAAATAATAATGCGTTAGCATTATATAAAATAGTCTAGGTGCATTGCTTTCTTTACATGCGCAAGTGTTTGCGCTGCAACTTCACGCGTTTCTTCCGTACCTTTTTTGAGGATTTGCATCACCGCGTTTTTATCTCCAGCAAGCTCTGCGCGACGACGGCGTACCGGTTCTAAAAATGCTTGCATTACTTCAAGCAAGCGACGCTTAACGACCACATCGCCAAGCCCACCTTTGCGATAATGCTCTTTCATTTTCTCTACGCTCACTACATCCGGATCGAACGCATCGAGATATTCAAAAACAGTGTTTCCCTCTATCTGGCCCGGATCTTCAACGCGTAAATGATTTGCATCGGTGTACATGCTCATCACTTTCTTTTGCACAACGTCTGCAGGATCTGAAAGATAAATAGCATTGCCAAGCGATTTACTCATTTTTGCCTTCCCATCAATTCCTGGCAACCGCGCAAATTTTGGCACCATCGCTTCTACTTCTACAAGTGCTTCGCTGCGATAAATGCGATTAAATGTGCGTACAATTTCATTTGTTTGCTCAATCATCGGCAGTTGATCTTCGCCAACGGGCACGATATTTGCTCGCACGCACGTGATATCTGCAGCTTGGCTGACCGGGTACATTAAAAATCCAGCAGTAACATTTTCGCCATACCCTTTTTGCTGAATTTCAGCTTTCACCGTCGGGTTTCTTCGCAATCGATTAACCGTTACCAAGTTAAGATAATAAATCGTCAGATCCGCAATTTCAGGAATCATCGATTGAATAAATATAGTTGTTTTCTCAGGATCGATACCGACAGCTAAATAATCGAGAGCTACTTCAACGACATTTTCGCGCACTTTTTGCGGCGTTTCAAAATTATCGGTGAGTGCCTGCACATCAGCAATCATTACATATTGCTTGTATTTTTGCTGCAAGATGAGCCGATTTGCGAGTGAGCCAACATAATGGCCAATATGCAGCGGCCCCGATGGGCGATCACCCGTCAGAACAATTTTCTCTTTACTCATTAATATCCTTTCAGCGCACAATTTTATTAAAAAGTTTTATATGAGCTAAAGTATATCGCGCCCCGAAATCGTTGGCACTAAAAATTGAACTCATTTAATTCTTGAATGAGCATATTTGAAAAAAGACTTTGCTAATTTTGTTTGAAAGAGCGATTAATCAAGCCATCCAACTTCCTTGAGCCAGGTTTCGCACTGAGCAGACCATTCTTGTGCCGTTTCATCAGTTATTTCTTGAATTAAGATTGGTTTATAATTTTTCGCAAATTCTTCGTATGAAATAAAATCGGTATCAGAATCCTTTCGCTCTCGACTATGCCATTTATAGATATATCCAATCTCCAAGTATATTTTGCCATTTCGCGTATATACGAACGATTGCGCCCCACCAGCCGTCGACCACAGCCAAAAATTGCTGAAATCTATATCTTTATATTTTTGCTCTGCTCCATCCTCATGCGATTCGTTTAAACAACGAACCAAATCTCCAATCTCAATCCAACAAGGAAGTTCGCAAGTTTTTTGCTGCACACTTTGCAAAGTTAAATATAAAGCATTTGGCCCATCATCGAGAACATCATGATAAAGATTAATGGAACCCCCATTCCGATAATCGATCGTTATTTCATCAAATCTATGGAATCTCTCTGTCGGTTCATAATAATAGTTAAACTTGTTTTCCATATCTGGAAAATATATCTCAATAAATTTGTTTTCATCAATTTCCAAAGTAATCAATACTTGTTTCATTCTCAGCGTTACCTTATACAAACCACCTAGTCCCGTTTCAAGATTTCTTCAACACAGCCAATCCAATCATTCCAGGCAGCGGGGTCAGCAGTTTTACCATCTTTTAGAATTTGTAAATCGCCGAGCAATGAGCCCACTTCATCTGAGCTTGTTTGTGTATAATATAGCTCTAAGAATTTTCGCATTGCATTAAATGCCTGTAAGCTTGTCAATTTATTTTGCATTGCTTTAGCATGTTTATTTTCAGTTCTCAATTTTGGTTTTTCTGTCTTTTTAAACGATCGGCAACCTTTAATACATCCTGGGCCCAGCCCTGTTGCAGTTCCATTATATATTCGCCCAAAGCTCCTTTGTTACTCAATTGCTTTTTGATTGGAGAATTAACACTCAATACCATCTTTGCGTATGAGATAAGCTCATCGCTTTCGGGATTTTTACTTTCAAGATCATAAAAGCATGATTCTTGATAAAGAGGATTTTGAGGCTCTATATCATGCGCTTTTTCTAACATTCTACGATAGTCATCATCGGTTATTCCAAAGAACCATTCGCTCATGACCGCAGTTTTTGCTGTCAAATACAAAAATTCGGCGTTTTCACAAAACTTTGAATATGCTTCATCAAAATACCATTTTGCTAAAGTCTTATAATACTTCTGCTTGCTTTTATCATATTCTTCTTCAACTAATAAATTTATTAATAAGTAATTTATAAAGAGATATTTATCAATAATGTTTGGGTCTTCGCTAATTGCACCTTGCATAAATTGAATTGCAGCGTCCCAATTTTTAGCAAATTCCATTTTTTTTAAATGATCTTTCCAACTCATTCTATACCTACAAGAGAACGATTAACAAAGATCATTTGCGCTGATGAGTACTTAATTTAGAAGCGTTATATAATACTCCCTCACACCATCCTTCTTTTAATCCAATAATATATTTACCAAGTGAGCCTTTGTCTTGAAATTGTTCTTTGATGGGAGAATTTTCACTTAATATCATCTTGCAATATGCAATAAGTTCAGGGTGTTGGGCATTTTGTGATCGTAGATCATAATAATACAAATCTTTATAAACGAGGTTATTAGAGGCGAGTATATTTGCTTTTCTAAACATTTTATCAATGTCTTTTAGATCAAGCTTCCAAAAGAAATCTCCGATTACCCCAATAGTTGCGGTAATGTACAAATATTCGGCATTTTCAGAAAATTTTGCGTATGATTCATCAAAATACCATTTCGCCAGCGGCGCATATTTAGCAACGTATGAAATATCCCGATCTGGATCTTCAACGAGTAAATTTATAAGTAAATAGTTCATAAACATATATGCATCCATATTATCTGGATTTTTATCTATAACTTTTTGCATAAAAGCTATCGCTTCATCCCACTCTCTTGCATCTTCTAGTTTTTTTAGTTCCTCTTTCCAATTCATTTCATGTTACCTTGTTTATTCGAGGCTTAAATTTTGTCTTAATAAACATCGTGCTAATTTTCAATACCTGATCCCCACTGAAGCATCGCACTGTAATTTTTTCACCATACAAATTTACTTCGACTTCATTCCAACTACCTTCGAACGGAAGACTCCCTATTCTCATTCTTTCCAGTATAACTTCTTCAACCAATTTTGTTTGAGCTGCAATATCATTTCGTCCACCTAATTTATCTAACATTTCATCGAATCCGTGGTCGTGTTGACTATTTTCAAAATAATGCCTTAATTTATTTGGATTCCTGGCATATTCTAATGCTTTCTTAAATTTTTCAGTTTCTGATTCATCAAATTTTTTTTTCTTTTTCTTATTTTTCCAATTATTAGGATCATTAGGATCTGGCGGCATGCCACCATCGCAAGCGGCACTAACGACACGGGAATCGCTATCGCTATCCTCATTTCTTGGGGGATCCATTTTCTTTTTGGCAGGATTTTGATGCCCCATTGTTGTGTGCACCAAAATCTTCATCTTCTTGGGTGGCGCATTACTTTCAATTACCTGGAGAGCATTGGCATCTTTCAACTGCTCATTTTCTCCATCTTCATTCGGCTCATTTGATACTTGGCTAACTGGTTCTTTTTCTTTAGCAGGAACACTTTCTTGAGTTGATTCAGAAGCTGAATGATTCGGTGTATCTATTTTTTTCGGCGGCTCAGTTTGTTGAGAAGAAATTTGGTCTCCATACAGAAATGGTTTATTTAAATAGTCAGGTTTAGGAAAAACTGCTTCATATAGATTTCCATCGTTCCTATAAGGCGCTATCAGAGTAAAACCATTTGGGCCGGGATATAATTGGTTCGACCGTTCTAAATCGCTCAACGTCATAGGGACTGGATAGATTGGAGATGATTCATCAAGGATAGGATTACCTTGCGCATCAACTGTCAATATCCGCGAATCAACTCCTTTTACCCGCAGTTCGTAAATTTCCTCTGTGGTATACACCTTATCGACTTTATCAGTGGCCGAAAGGCTTGAATTGGTATAACCGTGATCGCGATTATAGGTATGCAATGCTGCATGCGCAGCACTTTTAACCGATGTGGTGTTGTTATTATAAGAATTATAGGCATGGTCCTGTTTATTCTTGCTCGTACCATAAACTATTGCTGCGCCCGCAGCAGTTGTTTTAATAACTGACCAGTATTTATCTGCTAGCTCAAGCGCTTTATAACCTATTTCGAATGCAGCCTGCGGCGAGATACTGTTATTAACTAGTTCAGATTCAGGTCGCGAGTTCGCGTTGCTATTTCTCGAAGCACTCGCAGCAGCAATATACTTGAAAAAAACATCGCGGTAAGAAGTATTATTTTTGTAGCCCCCATATACATCCTTTGAAAGATTATTTGAGATGCTGCTTTGTCTATTGCTAACCCTCTCGAGAAAATCTTCATATTTCGATTTTGCCGAAGAACTTACCTCAGCTTTGGCAATGTCCGCTGCTTTTTGCGCTGCAATTCTGTCTTCAGCGATTTTCCAATATTTATCCGCAATATAATTATCAATCGCTGTATAATTTGCTTTGGAACTACTACTCTGTGCTTTGCACATCACCATTACGCCTGAGTAGGAATTTCTGCTAGAATTAGCCTTCCCTGATGAAGATGAATCGGAATCATCACTTCCATAGTTTTTATTTTTATCAGTGGACGACTGTTTCGATTGAGCTTCTAGCGCCGCGGCCTGGCTTGATTGAACCGCTGCCGTAGTCGACTGATTTGATTGAGTAGTATTTGATGCTGCTGGACTAAAGTTAGCAGAGCTTCCTTTTTCTTCAGCTCCAAGAGTGCAAATAAAAAATGAGAATACAATAATTATTTTGTTGTAGATATATTTCATTATATTCCATCGCAATATGTTTGCGTCAGAATATTATAAAAGCTTGCTTTTTTTCCGGTCGAATCAATTGATTTTCTTGCATAAGAGCACAGACCCTTATTTTTGCATTCTTCAGGATCTTTCTTACTATCTAAAAATCGCTTTAGAATCGTTGTCGTCGCTATGTATTCCACATCTCGATTAGAAAATTCTTTAGCTGTAACAGCTGCTAAGCATTGCGCAAATTCTTCATCAATTTCCATTCCTCGATCTAAAAAAGCTTTTTGATACAATTTTGCCTTTTCAACTTTATCCAATTCCTTGATCTCACACACCGATCCTGAAAATCTATCTTTAACTGCTGGATCTAGTGCTTCTAAATCGTTGGTTGCGACAATAAAAAAAATATTTTTATTATCTTGCAGCTCCTGTAATTCAGTAAGCAAAGTTATTAACGTAGCTCTGTGCTCTTCATGCGTATTATCTCTTCTTTTAGTGGCAAGAGCATCAATCTCATCAATAAAGACCAGAACGGGACTATATAAATTTTTTGCTGCTTCAAATGCACGTCTGATTTTTCGTGATGATTCACCGATATATTTATCGCCAAAAAATGATGCAGAAAACGATAATAGAGGAATTTGCAATTCTTGAGAAAGAACTTTAACCAGATGCGTTTTGCCCGTGCCCGGCTTGCCATGTAAGAGCAACTTATTATGTATAGAAACGTTTTGCTCTACACATTCTTTATGGTATTTAAAGTACGAAACCAGATCCTCGACATGTGATGGTAATGTACCTATATATTTTCTTGCTATTCGTTTATAGACATCGAGCTTTTTTTCTTCACTTGAAAGTTCGGCCGGGAATTTTGGCGAATAATAATGCGCTTCGCTATCTTCCGGCTTTTGAGTTTCCGTAGTTTTAGCTATAGCTTGGACCGTCTTCCATTTTTGCCTCTCAGCCAACGCCCTCAACAACTCCTCTTGCGGCAAATTTTTCAAAATATGATCAAATCTATTGAGCCATTCATCTGTTTCTAATTTTGGCATCCCAGCCGACTCCGCATTAATAGTGCTTGCAATTAAAAACATAGTAAGTAAAACGTTTTTTTGTGTACTTCTGATGATGCTCATAATTTTCCTGAAGTTTATAAAATCCGTCTAAATAAAATAACAATGTAATGAATCTGCCCTGCAGTATAACGCTTTTGAAAAAAAGTTCACTGAAAAACAAACCCACCATTGCAGGCATCATTTTTTTTAAAATCGATAAGATTGCACTCGGTAAATTCTTCTTGTAGGAATAGAAAAGAAAAGATAGGCTCTCACCAAAAAGCAGGAGTAGCAATGAATATGTGGCATACCATGATCATGATTATTAATCAAAGTAATATCTATTGCCTCAAAGATGTTTTTGAGATTTTCTTCTTTGCAGCCATTATTTTTTCCATCAGCACGTGGCTCAAAAAAGATCGATCGTCCCCTCTTCTTTTTTCCTTTATTGCTTCATGCGTTTTAATGCTCGTTGCTGCGTACGCACAACTCGATACCATCATGACGTTTATTTTATTGTATAGCCCCGGCATCATCATGCTTTTAATGCTCGCGCACCAACAATCATTACAAAAACAACTCATCACGTTCAAAAAAACTCAACCGCTCATGCCCACAGCGCACGATGATTGGATCGATTTAGTAGTACGCGCGGCGCTTCATGCTCGTTCTCTTGGAAAATCTTTTTTATGCATTATTGAGCAGCGAGATGCATTGCATCCGCTTCTTGAATGCGAACTACACATCAATGCGCCGCTGCAACCATCACTCTTACCATTCGTGGTAGAAAGCGGTTTATTTGATCAAAGCTGCGCATTACTCATTTGCCAATCGGGTATACTTTTTGGTATTAATGCATCGTTCAATGCACATACTACACAGCGCACCGGCAATCCCCATGATATTCACCATTTTATTGCAAGCGCTGAAATGCTGACGCAAAAAACCGATGCGCTCGTACTTATTATGCAACCAGCATCGGCAGGATGCACCGTCGTAGCAAATGGATCGGTAATGGAACAATTAACTACTAAACAAGCTCATTTATTTTTGAAGCAACAACTGAGCATTGTTCACACGGCACATAAAGTTCAAGGAGAATCGTATGAAATTCGTTCAGATAAAACAGGCGTTCACGAGCAACCTCGTTCTTAAAACTTTTTCACTGCTCACCGGCTACGCGTTTTGGTATCTTTTAAGCCAATCGCATATGATCGAACAATCAATCACTATGCCAATTGCATGGTTTGATGTTCCTGAAGGACTGTGTATTCAAGCACCGCAATCGATTACACTTACAATCGCAGCAAAACGAAACGTTTTGAAAAAAACGGCGGCGCATTTTGATGCTATTCATTTAAGTGGTCGCGATCTTGTTATCGGCACGCATCATATTGCAATTACACAAGATAATTTTTTTGTACCTGATGAAGTTAAACTGCTACACTGTTCTCCGTCATTAATTTCGGTCAATGTCAGCGCACAGGAACAACCAGCATGAACTCATTTTTTGGCACCGATGGCATTCGCGCGAAAGTAGGAGATGAACCGTTTACGGTCGAAACGTTATTATCGATCGGCTACGCACTCGGCGCATGGGCAATACAACGCTATGGCCCCACACCGACGCTTTTGCTCGCGCACGATACGCGCATTTCTTGTTCGCTTGTTAAATCGGTAATAAAGAGTGGTTTATTTTTGCATCCCATTGCAGTGCACGATGCGCAGGTACTTACAAGCCCTGCAGTCCTGGCGCTGATGCGCAAACAGCAACAGTTTGATGCGGCTATCATGATTTCAGCTTCACACAATCCGTATCACGATAATGGTATTAAAATTATTGATGCAACGACTGGGAAATTAACCGCTGCGGATGAAAAGGCGCTTTCTGAACTCATCATTGCACCAAAAGAATTTAATTACGCAGCGCTTGGCACGCAATACGTGATGGATAATGCTATTCAAGAATATCAATCGATAATTAAGCATCATTTTGATGCATCACTTCTTGCAGGAAAAAAAATTATTCTTGATTGCGCGCACGGTGCAGCTTCAGGGATCGCCCCGGAAATTTTCAGCACTCTTGGTGCGCAAGTAATTACTCTTTTTGATCACCCAAACGGTATAAATATTAATAAACAATGCGGCGCATTGCATACGCAAGCACTGCAAAAAGCGGTTGTTGATCACCAAGCAGATATGGGATTTGCTTTCGATGGGGACGGCGATCGGGTTATGGCGGTTAACATGTACGGCCAATTGAAAAACGGTGATGATATTTTAGCGCTCCTCCTGAGCCATCCGCTTTATAAAAAAACCAAAATGGTTGTCGGCACCGTCATGACCAACCAAGGGTTTGAAGTATACCTTAAAGAGCGATCGATCGAATTATTGCGCACGCCAGTTGGCGATAAATATATTGCGGAACAATTAGCGGCGCGAAAACTTCTTATTGGAGGGGAGCCATCTGGCCATATTATTTTGAACGACTATTTACCAACGGGCGACGGCATATTTACTGCACTGCGCGTCGCGCAAGCAATAATTCATTCCGGCAATTGGGAAATGAATACGTTCACAAAATTTCCGCAAATTATTATTAATATTCCGGTAAAAAATCGGCGCGATTTATCTGAGTCGCCATTGCGAGATATTATTGAACACACGACAAACCAACTTCATAACGGAAGACTATTAGTTCGCTATTCAGGAACTGAACCACTCCTGCGTATTATGATCGAGGATGATGATTGCGATCACGCGCAAACCCTTGGTAGACTATTATCGCAAACGTTGCAAAAAGAAATTTCATAAATTTCTCCAAAATATTTTTTATAGAGAGCGGGTACAGAATCTTAATTTTAGATTTATAGGGGATACAAATGGAAAAATCGTTCATTGCCAACTTATTCGATTTTTTTAAATCGATTTTCTTTAATGGTCTATTAGTTTTACTCCCCATAACGCTCACGATTGGGGTATTTAATGTCGCTTTTAGATTACTTAAGGGATGGCTCGCGCCTATTTATCGCGTTGAGCCTGCGTACCTGCAATCGATTCCGCATTCAGAAATTATTTTGGTACTCTTGCTTATCTTGCTTGTCGGCGCAATTTTTAAAATCTTTTTCTTAAAGAGATTTTTGCTTTTTTTAGAATCGATCGTTGCGCGCGTTCCACTTTTTAATCCGGTCTATTCTGGCATTAAACAGCTTGTTCAAGCGTTCACTGGTCAAGATAAGTTGACGTTTCAAAATGTGGTGATGGTTGAGTTTCCGCGCACAGGGGTCTATAGCATTGGATTTTTAACAAGCGAAGTTCCCACAGAAATTAGCCCAAATAAGGCACAACGTTTTTTCAAAGTATTTATTCCTACAACGCCAAACCCAACCACTGGATTTCTTATTGCGGTTCCGGAGCAAGAAATACGCACCGTAGATCTTTCGCGCCAAGAAGCGATGAGTCTTATTATTTCTGGCGGCATTATTCAGCCAGATCGATTTGCAAAAAAATAAGTGTTTTTATCGCGAAAGCTCGCCTTCTATTTTTTCTATACGCTCCTGAACCTGCCCCGCTTGGCGCTTAAGTTTTTTAATTGCGACCGGGCGTGAACGGCGTTTTATCTGATTGCTCATCTTCTTTATTTGTTCATCGATTGTTTCAAGTTGTTTTTTTAATTGCACTATTTCTTTTTGTAAATCGTTTCGATTAACTCTTTTTGGTAAAAGATCTACCTCAGCGGTATCTTTTGCCTCCTGTATTTTCTGCTCATCTTTTAAAGAGCATTTATTTGTGCACGATAAAATTAGGATTGCTGTAAAAAGTATCTGTTTAGAAAATTTTTTTAATGCGTGCTTCATTTTTTCTCTCATTGTAATTTTTAATCCACATTTTTATACTACACAAGCAAACATTATAATAGTCAAAAGTAAAATCAAACCAAAAGCCGAACTGTTTTATGAAAATTCTGACCTCCTTATTATTCCTTCTTTTCTCTGTAAATATTTTTTCCATGGATAATCAAAGAAAATTACCACAAAAGTCAACCAATAACCAAATACCGCAAAGAAAACAGCTTTTTTCGTTCAACAATCCGGCTGTGCTCGTTGCTCACACGATATACTTAACACAGATCGTAGTACTTAAAGAAAATAACGTAATCAATCCAGATTTAGCGCAAAATATTATCGAAGCTTATGAGAAAGGCTCGAGCGAAGAGTTAACGAAGCCGTACCTTTTTTAGAATATTGATGGTATGCTACGGATCTGGGGGAATGCATCATTAAGGAGCACTCTATGATGAATCGTTCTTTTCGTTCTCTTTTTTTCACATTTATTTTAATAACCCACTCCACTTTGCCACAAAAAGCTTTTATCATTGTGCCGGTTGCTAATGCAGTCGGAGCACCAATTGATGCTGAATCTGCTATTAATGATTATAATTGCATGTGCGCTTCTTGGGGACCATCAGCAGAAGACAAAATCATTTGTCCGCGTATTCATCAATTTCTTTTCAATGAACAAGTCACCATTATAAGAGAACAAGATCAACAAGTGCTCGTTGAATCGCCCGCCGCTATCTATGAAGATAAAAATTCAAATGAATCAAATCAATATTGGACGCTCAAACGATACATTTTGCCACTTACAGAATTAAAACGCCGAAATTTATCAGCATCGTATATTCCAAAGTCTTTTGGGCAAGAAACAAACTCTGCAAACGATTTGATCACGATTACGCTCAAGCTTCCCTTCTATGATGATGCGACCAACCGTACCTATTCGGCTGGAACTCGCTTTATAGCTGTGCCGCATAAATCATCGTTCATCGCCTGGATTTATGATCCGAGCCATCATTTTTTCCAAACGGTGCATATTCCAGACAAGGTGATTGCCCCAATTTCATACGAAAAAAGCTCTGATAAACTAGAAGCATTTGTTTCGCTCCTTTCCGATTGGGCTCATCGGCCAGAGGGAAAAGTCCCTTTTATTTGGGGCGGCGCATCGCTCACGCATTTCTATCCACGCTTTCAATTTTCGCTCAAAGAAAAACTCAGCCCCACAGGAAAAAAAGCATGGTATTGGTCGATCCACCATCAACTTTATCCGCTTGCCGGCTTTGATACATCAGGCCTAATACTGCGCGCAGCGCAGATTTGCCAAATTCCTTACTTTTTCAAAAATACGACAACTGCCCGCACTCATCTAAAAAAGGTGCCCGAATATGAATCGTTAAAGAAAGGTGATTTACTTTGGATCCCAGGCGGATTATTGGTTATCAGTAGTGTCCGGCATAATAAAATCATTGCGATTGCTGGGTATCAATTTGGCTACGGCGCATTGAAAGAGTTTAAGCTCGCTGAGCTTTTTCAAGACGTTTGGACGTACAAAGAATTACAAGAGCTTATGGCAAATAACGGCACGCTCATTATGAAAAAAGCTGATGGATCAATCGGGCGTGAAATAAAAGAATATGAATTTCTCTCGTTGCGACCGCTACTTGAACGTTTTTAATTTATTTAAATTCTTGTAAGAAAAATTTTAAATAAAAAAGTTCGAGTGAAAAAGGCTGGCCGCCTTGCTTGAAAGAACCATCAACGCGATACAAAAAATCGTGCGCTTTTTGCAATTGCGTAACGCTGTATTGTTGCCATGCACCTTTAATAAAGGTAAATGGCAAACGAAATGCGATTTTTTTGGCTTGCACCTGTTCATTTGCTCGCATTAATTCAATAAATGAAGCGGCACGAAAAAGTTGCTCCGACCAAAACGTAATCCAAAAAATATCTGGATACGTTTCACGCAGCAACTGCCATTGAGAAAAAAAAGATTTTTTGGTTTCCTGAAAAAAAATGGCCACTGAGGGTAAAAAGCGAACTTTCTCCGGCGACAAGCTGCGTTAACCATTTTATTTGAAAATCGTGCACCATGGGGCGACTCATAATACTTGCATATTGAATCAGCAAACAGCCAGCTTCAATCGAATACGTTTCATGCTGCGTTAAAAGTGCTTCAAGATGTTTCGTGTCGGTTGAATTCATTACGCAAACAGCAAGTGAGGATAATTCTTCACGCGTAACTTTTTCTTTTAACTCGATAATCAACTGTTGGTTTGATGATGACTCAATCAAATCGCTATAAAAAGCAACCAAATGCGGCCCGCGGTATGCAGAAAAAAATTGAAGAAGTGCTTTGTGCCGCTTATTTTCTAAACGACTCAAATCCCCAAGCCAATAAAGAACACGCTGCCCTAAAAAACCGACTGAAATCTCTGCTTTTAAGCTCGCATCCTCACGCTCTTCAAGATCGAGCATAATGCATTCTAATCCGGTTTGTTGTTTTATTTTTTTGAGCAGTGCGCTAGAAAAAAGAAGTGGGTATTCGGGTGCCTTGATCGCAAGCGTCGCATAATCTTGATAGATCTGCGCCTGCTCGATCGTGCGCATAAAAGTGGTAAGATTCATGCAACATTTCTCTCGTTTAGAAATTGTGCTCGAGAATTTTTTGCCCCAGCGTTTCGGCCGATGGTGCACTAGAAACTGAAGGTTTACACGATTCAAAAAGCGTTTGCGTTCCTTGCCAAGCAAGTTCTCGCATTCTTTCTATCTCATGCCAAGATAGTGGTTCACGCTCAGCAGTTCCTTGAATTTCAATAATTTTACCAGATTTGGTGAACACGAAATTAAAATCTGCAGCAACTTGGCTATCTTCAGCAAAATCTAAATCTACTAAACAGGTACCGTTTTGAACGCCAACCGACAATGCTGCAATCTCATCGCTCATGACCGGCTCTTTAATCACATGCCCCGAAAGCCAACGATCTTGTGCAATGCGCAATGCGATGCTTGCGGCAGTTATACACGCAGCACGCGTACCACCATCAGCTTGCAGCACATCACAATCGACATTGATCGTGCGCTCACCAAGAACGGAGAATTTAATAATAGTGCGCAGCGATCTACCAATCAAACGAGAAATTTCTACCGAACGTTCATTGCGCTTTGCAGCACTTTCACGCTCAATACGATTTTTTGTTGAAGTCGGCAATAGAGAATAAGAAGCAGTGAGCCAACCTTGCTGTTTACCTTTAAGAAAATGAGGAACACCTGAAGATAAGGTGACCCCGCAAATGACACGCGTTTTGCCTATTTCAAGCAAAACTGAGCCATCGGCATAATCAAAAACGTTATAGGTAACTCGAGTAGGGCGAACCTCATGAGAAAGCCGCTGATACGAACGATGCATATGGCGGCCCTCTCTAAGGTTTTTTTATTTTTTATTGATCAAGCAATTTTAGACGAATTCTGCCGGTCGCTGGATCGTAATCAACAACTTCGACTTTAACGTCGCTATCGATCGGATATTCACGTTGCAGATCGCGTTGTTTTTCGCGTGGAATCATAGAAATATGTACCAATCCGTCTTGGCCAGGAACCAACTCAACAAAGAGTCCAAATTCAGCAACACGTCTAACTTTGCCTTCGTGAACACTACCCTTCTCGATCAAGCCGCCAAGCAATTTAACCCAGTTAATTGCTTGCTCAACTTTAGCATCCGGGCCACCGTAGATTTTAACCAAGCCATCATCTTCAATATCAATCGTGGTGCCAGTTTTATCGATAATATCACGAATAACTTTGCCACCTGTACCAATAATCGCACCGATTTTATCAGTTGCAACTTTGAACATAATAACTTTTGGTACTAAATCAGATAATGGATTTGGGGTTGTCATCACTTTTTGCATTTCGCGCAAAATGTGTAAACGCCCTTTTTTAGCTTGCTCAAGAGCAGCTTCAAACACTGAACGGGATAAACCACCTTTGTATTTGATATCCATTTGGATAGCGGTAATACCCTCTTGGGTACCAGCTACTTTAAAATCCATTAATCCGTACGCATCTTCGGTACCGTTAATATCGGTCAATGCTTGGAATTTACCGGTTGGGCTGCCAAGCAATCCCATAGCGATACCACTGACCATTTTGCGAATTGGAACACCAGCATTCATAAGCGCCATTGTTGAACTACAAACAGTTCCCATAGAGGTTGAACCATCTGATTCAAGAACGTCCGCTACAACACGAATCGTATAGGGGAATTGTTCTTTATCTGGAAGCATTGGGCTCAAAGCCGATGCCGCTAGATAACCGTGGCCAACTTCGCGGCGACCTGGCCCGCGATTTGGGCGAACTTCGCCTGCAGAGAATGATGGGAAGTTATAATGAAGCATGAACGATTTTTCTATCGTATTGCCCATGAGATCTTCAACTTTTTGCTCATCTTGACCGCCACCCATCGTCACGCTTGCAAGAACTTGCGTGCGACCACGTTTGAATAAACCTGATCCGTGAGCAAACGGCAAGAGGCCAACTTCTACTGAAATCTGACGAACTTGTTCGAAATCTCGTTCATCAAGACGTTGCCCTTTTTCAAAAATAAGGCGCGTAATTTTTTCTTTAAGAACGTTGTCATAAACATAGTCGACAACTGCCATTGAAACTTTTTTCTCTTGAGCAATTGGCTCAAAATGTGCTTTTGCTTGATCGTAAAGAAGTGACATCACTTGATCGCGTTTAATTTTATCAGCGATGAAGCATGCTGAAACTTTATCAGGCGTTAAGAACACTTCAATTTGCTCTTTCCACTCAGCCCATGCAATACCGTCGGCAATGCTTTCTTTCATCACACCAACTTCACGGCAAATTTCTTCTTGCCATGCAACTTGTTTTTTAATTTTTTCATGCGCTTTGAAAAGAACGTCCAGGAATTGCTCTTCAGAAATCTCGTTGGTGCAACCTTCCACCATACAAATACCTTCTGCAGTTCCCGCGACGATAATTTTCACATCAGATTCTTTTGTTTGCGAATAGGTAGGATTAAAAATCCATTCACCATTCACGCGGGCAACTTCCACCGCTCCAACAGGGCCCATGAAAGGGATTTTGGAAATGGTGAGCGCTAAAGACATCGCAACAAGAGAAATAGTGTGCGGAGAATGTTCTTTATCAACAGAATAAACGGTTGCCAAACTTTGAATTTGGTTAAAATAATTTTCTGGGAAAAGTGGACGAATCGCGCGGTCGATAAGGCGACCGGTCAAAATCTCTTTATCGGTAAATCTTCCTTCGCGCTTATAATAGCCACCCGGAATTTTACCCGCAGCAGCAAACTGCTCACGATAATCAACCGTCAATGGTAAAAAGCCTGGAAACTCCGGTGAAGGAGCGGAAACAACGGTTGCCAATATGACGGTACCACCTTGTGCAAACCACACAGCTCCGTCAGCTTGTTGGGCAAATTTGTTGAGGGTTACTTCGTATCCAAACTCTTCTAACCTAAATTTTTTTACCATTTATTTTGACCTTATATCGTTTATAGTAAAGCGATTGTTGAACTTATTATAATTTATCTGAGATTCAAACGTCCGACCAACGCTTTATATTGTTCTTCATCATTGTGCTTAAGATACTCTAAGAATCTACGTCTTTTGTTAACACTCTTAAGTAAACCACGCTTAGATGAATAATCTTTTTTGTGACTATCAAAGTGCTCTGTCAAACGATTAATATGCTCTGTAAGAAGCGCAATTTGAACTTCTGCAGAACCTGTATCGTTTGCATGTTTACGATTTTTTTCAATTATTGAACTTTTTGTAACTTCCGCCATGGATAACCTTTACTCTAGTTGATCGTTTTACTGGTAGGCGCGAACGGGATTGAACCGTTGACCCTTGCTACGTCAAAGCAATGCTCTGCCACTGAGCTACGCGCCTACACGTTTTATATTACGATTCTCTTATTCTTTGCATTTCATTCATTTCTTCGATGCGGGCCTGACGTTCAAAATCATGTTCATCGGTACCTAAGTACTTATCTTTGAACTGAACGACGCCAGTACCAGCAGGAATTAATTTACCAATGATTACGTTCTCTTTCAATCCATACAAGTAATCAACTTGACCCTCAACTGCCGCAGCAGCTAAGATTTTAGTTGTTTCCTGGAACGAAGCGGCAGAAATAAAGCTTTCAGTATCCAACGATGCAAGGGTCAGACCCATGAGCGTTGGTTTACCTGAAGCAACTTTCTTGCCCTCAGCTTGAAGGAGACTGTTGACCGCTTTAAAGTGAATTCGATCGACGCGATCACCTACCAAGAAGTCTGAATCACCTGGTTCAACAATGCGAATTTTACGCAACATTTGTCGAACAATTAATTCAACGTGTCTATCGTTAATATCAACACCTTGCAGCAAATAAATCTCTTGAATCTGATTTACGAGATATTTTTGCAATACTTCAGGGCCCATGATGCGCAAGATATCGTGAAGAACTGGAGTCCCTGTTGTAAGAGGATCGCCAGCGCTAACTTTATCGCCATTCATGACCATAATCTGCTTACCGCGCGGTACAAAATAGTCATGAGTTTCATAACCATTGCTTACCGTCACTTTACGCAAACCACGATGCAAGCCACCAAATACTACTTCGCCATCGATATCGGAAATAATAGCTGGGTCTTTCGGTACACGAGCTTCAAAGAGCTCAGCAATACGCGGCAAACCACTCGCGATATCCTTGGTTTTTGAAATTTCTCGAGGCATTTTCACAAGCACGTCCGCAACACTCACTCGCTGACCATCTTCAACAACAAGATAAGAAGCCGGTGGTAGATAATACTGTGCTAGTTCATTGCCTTCATCATCAACAATGTTGATTGCAGGTTGATACTTATCATTTTTATGCTCAAGAATAATTTTTGAAGATTTATTCGTTGCATCATCAAAAATATCTTGAACCGTAACATTTTGTACTAAATCAACATATTGTACCTTACCAGCACGCTCTGTCAGAACAACGCGGCTGTTTGGATCCCACTCAGCAAGAACGGTACCAACTTTTACTTCTTGTTTATCTTCAACAAGCAATGTGGTGCCATATTCTAGTTCATGTTGTTGCAATTCACGACCATCTGGCGAAGTAACCACCAATCGCGATTTACGGCTCATATTGACCGCTTTACCATCACGATTTTCAAGGGTACGAACACCGCGTAGTTGAATAATACCAGCGTGTTTTGTAACTATAGATGATTGCTCACCCGCGCCAGAAGCGGTACCACCAAAGTGGAACGTTCTCATGGTCAGCTGGGTACCAGGTTCACCGATCGATTGCGCTGCAATAATACCAACGGTTGTGCCTATGTCCACAAGTCTACCTTTAGAAAGGTCGAGCCCGTAGCACATTGAGCAAATTCCACGTTTTGCTTGGCAAGTAAGCACCGAACGAACCGGTATTTTACTTACTGCAGAATTTGCAATTTTATCAACATCATCTCTTCGTACCAAATCACCTTGTTTGAAAAGAAGTTGGCCACTCACACGGTCTTTGATATCGATTGCAACAATACGTCCATACGTTCTGCTTGCTAGAGAAAGAAGTGTGTCGCCACCTTCTTTAAGATCTTCAAGCTCAACATAGCCAAGTGATTTGCAATCGGACATCGTAACAACCACATCTTGCGCAACGTCAACAAGTCTTCTGGTCAAATAACCAGAGTTTGCTGTTTTGAGCGCCGTATCGGACTGCCCTTTACGAGCTCCGTGGGTAGATACAAAATATTCAAAAACGTTTAATCCATCTTTGAAGTTACTCTTTACCGGTGTTTCCATAATTTCGCCTGTTGGAGTAGACATCAATCCACGCATACCAACAAGCTGCTTAATTTGATCCTTAGAACCACGGGCTCCAGAGTCTAACATCATGAAAATCGGGTTAAATGGCTTAAATTCTTTATCTTTATTCAAGAATGCAGAATCGTTCTCTTGCTCTAGATTACGCGTTACTTCTTTTGCAACATCAGCTGTCGCATGACCCCAAATACTAATAACTTGGTTGTAACGCTCTCTATTGGTGATAACACCATCCATATAAAGATCTTCAATACGCTTAACGCTCTTTTCAGCCTTGCCAACGATCTCATTTTTCTGTTTAGGAACCATGAGGTTTGCAAGAGAGAACGAAACGCCACTTTGAGTCGCGTAATAGAAGCCTAATTTCTTAATTCTATCAAGACATTCAACAGTTGCTTGCGTACCAAACTGATAGTAAATACGCTCAACCATTTTGGTCAAATCACTCTTGGCAATAACTTTATTTACCCAATTAAAATCTGCACCTACAGGAAGCGCGTTATATAGAACAACGCGACCAGTAGTTGTTTCAGCTATTTTGCCAGATGCTAAGCGAACTTTAATTTTCGCATGCAGCGCTACTTGATCATGCTGATAAGCAGTAATCACTTCTTTCACACTTGAGAAAGAAAGGCCTTCGCCTTTAGCATTGCAACGAACCTTAGTAATGTAGTGCAAGCCAAGAACCATGTCCTGACTTGGAACTGCGACCGATTTACCATTAGCAGCAGAAAGAATATTTTTCGTTGAAAGAAGCAATGTTTTTGATTCTTCTTGTGCTTTATCGCTCAATGGAATGTGTACTGCCATTTGGTCACCGTCGAAGTCAGCGTTAAATGCTGCGCAAACGAGCGGGTGAATTTTAATAGCTTTACCATCCACCAAGATCGGATAAAACGCTTGAATACCTAAACGATGCAACGTAGGTGCACGATTGAGAAGAACCGGGCGGTCTTTTACAACCCCTTCCAGAACATCCCAAATCTCTTGTGCTCCCTCTTCAACCATTCTTTTTGCAATGCGAAGGTTTGGCGCCAATTCGCGTTCCATCAAGCCTGCATAAATATAGGGCTTAAAAAGCTCAAGCGCCATAATCTTTGGCAAGCCGCAGTGATCCATTTTCAATTCAGGATCAACAACGATCACAGAACGACCAGAATAGTCAACACGTTTACCAAGTAAGTTCTGACGGAATCGACCTTGTTTACCGCGAAGCATTTCGCTCAACGATTTTAAAGGACGGCGATTAGTACCACGAACTGGTTGTCCACGACGGCCATTATCGATCAACGCATCAACCGATTCTTGAAGCATCCGTTTTTCGTTTTTAATGATAACGGACGGCGCTTCAATCTCCATCAAGCGTTGTAAACGAATGTTTCTGTTGAGCACGCGGCGATAGAGCTCGTTCAAATCTGAACTTGCAAATCTACCACCTTCAAGAGGAACCAATGGGCGCAAATCTGGTGGTAATACTGGCAATACGCCAAATACCATCCATTCAGGTTTAATATCTGCTTGGATCAAACCAGTAAGCACTTTTATTCTGCGCATAATTTTATGACGCAATGCTACTGAGGTCGCCTTTGCATATTCATGCTTTAGTTTTGCAACTTCAATGTTTAAATCAAAGCCAGAAAGGATCTCTTTTATAGCTTCAGCACCCATATCAGCTTTAAACTCAGTGTCTTCTGGATGAGCTTCCATATAGCGCTCATAATCGCCACTGGTTAAAAGCGTCTTAATTGGGTACGGTGATTTTCCCTGCTTAATAACAATATAAGCATCAAAGTATATCACACGCTCAAGATCTTTAACCGACATATCAAAAACAAGGCTCAAATAACTTGGAATCCCTTTAAGGAACCAAATATGAGCAACTGGCGCTACTAATTCGATGTGCCCCATACGCTCACGGCGAACGCGTGATTGAATTACTTCAACACCACATTTTTCGCACGTTACACCACGGTGTTTCATTCTCTTATATTTACCGCAGTTACATTCCCAGTCCTTTACAGGACCGAAAATGCGCGCACAGAAAAGCCCATCGCGTTCAGGCTTTAATGTTCGATAGTTAATCGTTTCTATCTTTTTAACTTCGCCATAAGAAAGCGAGCGTATCTTCTCAGGCGATGCAAGCCCAAGCTTCATCGCATTAAAGTGAGTTCCGCTGATATATTCTCGAAAGCGTTCTAAAACCTGATTACTCACTGATTTCCTCCTTGCCAGTCTTAAACAGATCCACTCGCAACCCTACACTTTGGAGTTCCTTGATCAATACGTTAAACGCTTCTGGCAATCCAGGCTCAGGAATTCTTTCGCCTCGTACAATTGCATCGTACACTTTAGGTCTACCGTTAACGTCATCAGATTTATAGGTCAATAACTCTTGCAAGGTATATGCTGCACCATACGCTTCTAATGCCCACACTTCCATTTCTCCAAGACGCTGACCACCCATTTGCGCTTTACCGCCAAGAGGCTGTTGCGTAACGAGCGAGTATGGCCCGACAGAACGAGCATGCAACTTATCTTCAACCATGTGGTTCAGTTTCATCATATAGATTGAACCGACAGTGACCGGCTGATCAAAATATTCACCAGATCTACCATCAAGCAATCTAAATGAGCCGTTATCAGGCAAGTTTGCATCTTTCAACATTGGTCTAACGTCAAGGTCCAGTGAGGCACCATCAAACACTGGCGTCTTATAGTGAACCCCTTCTTGCGCTGTTTTTTCAGCAAGCTGGGTAATTCCCTCTTTACCATAAAGCTCTTCGTAAGAAGCAACCAATTCCTTGCCGTAGCACGCTTCAAGCTCTTTTTTCAATACAGATTCTTGAGCATCCGCAACAAGCACACTGAACTTCTTACCAATTTCGCGGCCCACAAGCCCTAAAGCTGTTTCAAGAATTTGTCCCACGTTCATACGAGATACGATACCAACCGGGTTTAAAACGATATCTACAGGAGTACCGTCTTCCAAGTAAGGCATATCTTCGCGAGGAACAATAATAGAAACCACACCTTTGTTACCGTGACGACCAGCAAGTTTATCACCCACTGAAACGTGACGTTTGCTTGCGATATAGACCTTCACCATCTTAATAACACCTGATGGCAATGGGTCTCCGCGCTTCAACTTATTAATGCGCTCTTCTTTCAAACCAATTAAAATACGTTTTTGGTTTTCAAAAGAATGCTGCAGATGCTCTATAGCTTCATTGATCTTTTTATCTTCAGCACGAAGAACGATCAATTCGTCAAAAAGCAATCCAGCTAACGCATGTTCATCATATTTCTTATTTTTAACTAACTTAGCAGCAGTTTTATTTGCAGCGTCTACACCAGCAAGCATTGCTCGAATTTTTTCGCTAATCATTAGCTGTAAAAATTCGTTATGCTCACGGAATTCAGCTTCAAGTTTTTCTGTTAACTTCGTAACCATATCTTTGTAGCGCTTATCTTTACGAATACCGCTTCTTGAGAATACTTTTACGTCGATAACAGTACCTTCAACACCAGGTGGTACGCGTAACGAAGTATCACGAACTTCTCGAGATTTCTCACCAAAAATTGCTCGCAATAATTTCTCTTCAGGTGAATATTGAATATCACCTTTGAGTGTTACTTTACCAACTAAGATATCGCCAGCTTTAACGCGAGTACCAACACGTACAATGCCCTCTTCATCCAGACAAGCAAGTGCAGTTTCACTTACGTTTGGAATATCTTTCGTAATTTCTTCAGGCCCAAGCTTGGTGTCTCGTGCATCTACAATGTACTCATCAATATGAACTGATGAAAGTACATCTTGTGCAACTAATCGTTTACTTACAACGATTGCGTCTTCAAAGTTGTATCCGTGCCATGGCATAAATGCTACAAGAAGATTTGTACCTAGCGCTAATTCACCCTCTTTAATCGCTTGCGCGTTGGAGAGAATATCACCCGTTTGAACACGTTGTCCGCGCTTAACGAGTGGCGTATGGTGAATCCAGGTACTATAGCTTGAACGTTGATATTTTCTTAAATAGTAAACATCAACACCGTTTGCTATCCAATCTTCTGTATTTGCAAAGCCGCCTTCGTCTGCACGAACTACTATTTTTTCAGAAGAAACGTAATCAACAAGTCCAGGACGGCGCGCCATTAAGACAGCTCCCGAAGACTTACAGATCTCTTTCTCCATACCAGTACCAACGAGTGGCGATTGGCATCGAATAATAGGAACCGCTTGACGTTGCATGTTTGATCCCATAAGTGCACGTGTTGCGTCGTCGTGCTCTAAGAATGGGATCAAGGCAGTAGAAACAGACACGAGCTGCTTAGGAGATAAATCGGCGTAATCGATTTTTTGCGGTTCTTCATACAAAAAGTTCCCTTCATGACGAGCGACAACTTTTGCACCTTCACCTTTATTAACATGATGGAAGCCGAAATCTGCCTGTGCAATATACTTATTTTGTTCTTGGAACGCATCCAAGAATATAACTTCGTCTTTAACCTTCGCCTTTTGTACAGGACGATACGCCGTTTCGATAAATCCTAAATCGTTAACCAAAGCATACGTAGCTAATGAAGAAATCAAACCGATAGTTTGACCTTCAGGTGTTTCGATAGGACAAATACGGCCGTAGTGGGAAGTATGTACGTCACGAATTTCGTACGTAGCACGATCCTTCATAACGCCACCGGGCCCGAGGGCAGAAAGACGTCGTTTATGCGCAATTTCAGCAAGTGGATTTGTTTGATCCATAAACTGAGAAAGTTGCCCTGTACCAAAGAATTCACGCAATACAGCACCGAGTGGTTTTATATTGAGTAAATCTTGAGGCATTAAGCCTGTATGTGCATCTTGGGTTCTAAAGCGTTCACGAATGATACGCTCAATACGCAAGAATCCAACATAGATTTGGTTTGTGAGTAATTCACCAACAAGACGAACGCGACGATTGCCCAAGTGGTCAATATCATCAAGCTCACCTTCTCCAAGCTCACGTAAATTAATAAGATATTTTACTGTCGCAAAAATATCTTCTTTTGAAAGAACATGAACGTCTTGATTGACGTCAATTCCTAATTTACGATTCATACGAATACGGCCGACGCGAGTCAGATCGTATAAGCGGCTTGAAAAGAGCATAGCTTCTAAGCGCTCTTTAATTTCCTTAATCGAAGAACTATCGCCAGGCCAAATTTTAGAATGAAGCTCTTTAAGAGCATCTTCTTCAGAGTAGCAACGATCTTGCTGCAATGTCATTGCTATTGTTGGCTGCAATACATAACCAGACGCACTAATTAAATCAAATTCTAACTTTTTTAGTCGGCTGAATTTTTCATAATGTTCTTCTGTAAACGATTGGCCTTGTTCAGCTAGAATTTCACCCGTTTCAGGGTCGACAACATCTGCTCCAAAAACGCGATTAATTAAACTCGCTTTTTTGAGTAAAACTTTGTCAATTCCCGCTTTTGTAAGCCGCTCAAGAAGAGATTCAGTAACACGAGCCCCGATAAATTCGTCACCGATTTTATCTGGGATCATCCCTTTTTCAAGTCGCTGACCAATTAAATTGATATCAACAATTCGATAAAACTCATCTTTTGCAAAATAGACATGATCAAAAGGATAAAAAAGTTTGATAACATTCTCGCGAGCAACACCAAGCGCTTGCAAGAAAGTGGTAACCAACATTTTTTTCTTTTTATCAATACGTACATAAAGATGATCATTGCTATCAAATTCGAAATCAAGCCAAGATCCACGCATCGGAATAATTCGCGCTATGTAATAAGGGCGTCCACGTAAGTCTTTTACTTTTTTACTTTGCGTAAACACCACTCCAGGAGAACGATGCAGCTGACTTACAACAACGCGATCAACGCCATTAATAAGGAATGTACCGGTATTACCAACTTTGAAAACACCGTTTTCCTCGTATAAGTCTGCCATTACTGGCACGTCTGCAAAGAAAATATCCTGTTCTTTTATATCGCGAACTACCTTATTTCCAGTTTCATCGACATCCCACGTCATCAACTGAACTTTGATTTTTAATGGCATAGAGAATGTTTGTCCGCTTGAACGGCATTCATCCAAATTCATTGCCATTTGCACGGTAACACGTGCTAAACAGTTCGAGCACGTCTTATAACGTGCAGTTTTCTTTTTGCAGAATGTACAATGTAACTGATCATCAAGGCGTGAACAATCAGATTTCTTACACGAAGAACAGCTCCATGTATAACGATTTGCAATACCTTTAAGTTTGCCGCATGTACATGACCAGTCGCCTAATTCATAGCTTACGTATTCAAGAGACATCTTATCTTCATAATCGATAGGAAAAATATCTCTCAATACTTTTTCAAGCCCAATTAATTGTCTTTCAGCAGGAAGATAATCTAACTGCGCAAAATCATTAAAGGACTTTGATTGTATAGCTATCAAATCGGGAACTGGTACTATATCTTTAATTTTACCAAACGATTTCCGAACGATACCGTTATCCATGCGCATGTTAGACATGCAGCTGTTCCTCCCTATGCAACTCTTTATCAGCTTTTACTGAAAACATGTCCAATAAAATAAACTGATAGCGATTCCAACTTACTACATTTAGAGCGTTTGCTTACGCCAACTCTACTTTAGCGCCAGCTTCTTCTAATGTCTTTTTAGCTTTTTCAGCGTCAGCCTTAGGCATTTCACCTACAGCATATGGCAAAGCTTCAACTGCTGCTTTTGCATCACCCAATCCAAGATTTGGCAATACTTGACGCAACGCTTTAATTGCTTTGATTTTGTCTGTAGCTTCAACGAGCTTAACTTTGTAGCTTGATTTCTCTTCAGCTTTTGCAGCGCCAGCATCAGCTTGTGCAGCAGGTGCAGCAGCAACTGGCATAGCAGCAGAAACACCAAAAGTTGTTTCTAGCGCTTTTACCAACTCGCTCAACTCGAGCACAGACATTTTGCTGATATCTTCTACCAATTTTTCATAAGATTTAGATGCCATAGCATTCCCCAATCTAAGAATAGATTATATAACACACATAATTACACATTAACAAGTTGCCTAAGCAGCAGCTTCTTGTTTTTTCTTATCGGCCGCTTGTTGCAATACATAAACTAAACGCACCATCATCATGTTGAGCAGCATCACCAATTTTTGTGACGGAGCGTTCAATGTACCACACAAGATAGCAAGCAATACTTCGCGAGGAGGCAATGAAGCGACCGCCTTAATACCCGCAGTAGATATCACTTGATTTTCCAGATAACCAGCTATTAGCTGAAGTTTTTCATTTTCCTTTGCATAGGTAGATAAAACTTTGGCGATAGCTGGAGAATTTTTCTCAGCGTAGACAAAGGCTATTTGATTTTGCAGATATTGTTTCAATTGTTCAGCTGAAGATCCTTCAGAGATAGCACGCTCCATAAGCGAAACTTTAGCTACCTGCATCGATCCGCCATCTTTGTGCAATTTGCGTCTCAAATCTGTCAATTGAGCAACGGATAATCCTTTATAACCGACAATAAACGTTGCTTCTTTTTGCAACCCATCTTTCAAAGACTGTATGCTTTGCGCTTTCTCTTGGCGATTCATGGTTTTACCTTAATCCCATCACTATGCGTTTACAATATCATCGGGGTTAACGCGAATACCAAGTCCCATGGTAGACGTTACCGTAACTTTCTGAATAAATTTTCCCTTTGAAGAAGCTGGCTTAGAAGAACTCAATGCTCTTATGAAAGCAACAAGATTTTCTTGAAGTTTAGCAGCGTCGAAAGAAACACGACCTATTGAAAAGTGCACAAGGCCGCTCTTATCGTTTTTGAAAAAGAGACGTCCCTTCTTCAAGTCGTTAATTACCGGAGCCACTTGAAGCGCAACGGTACCTACCTTCTTGTTTGGTAATAAACCACGAGGCCCGAGAACTTTTGCAAGTTTACCAACCATCCCCATTAGATCGGGTGTTGCAACTGCATATTCAAAATCAAGCCACCCGCCTTCAATTTTTTCTACCAAATCATCCGTACCTACAAAGTCGGCGCCAGCTTCTCTTGCAAGATCCGCTTGATCACCTTTTGCAAAAACAACAATGCGAACCTTTTTCCCAACACTATGAGGCAAAACTACTGATCCACGAACGGCTTGCTCGCCTCTTTCAGGGTCAATACCTAGGTTCACATGCACATCAACCGATTCATCAAACTTTGCGTGTGCTAATTCTTTAACTTTTGCAAGACCATCTTTGAAAGGAAATACGGTGTCTGTATTTACTTTTTCGCTTGCAGCTATGTATTTTTTACCATGCGTTGCCATAACAAAAACCCAATCTTAATCAAACAATATCAATTCCCATACTACGAGCTGTACCAGCTACGATCTTCTTTGCCTGCTCTACATCAAGTGCGTTGAGATCCGGCATTTTAACCGTTGCGATATCTTCGACATCTTTCCAGGTTAATTTGCCAACTTTTTCAAGATTTGGCTTAGAAGAACCTTTTTCTAGCTTGAGCTTCTTTTTAATGAGAGCTGAAGTTTCAGGCGTCTTAACAATAAAGTCGAACGTTTTATCTTTATAAACGGTAACAATTACCGGAAGAGTTTCTCCCTTCAAGTGCGCCGTTTTAGCATTAAACTGCTTGCAGAATTCCATAATCGCCACGCCTTGTTGACCAAGAGCGGAACCAACTGGCGGTGCAGGCGTCGCCGCCCCCGCAGGAACTTTTAACTTAACTTGTGCTTTGACTTCTTTTGCCATTGTACCAACCTACGTAATCATCGTTTTACTTGATCAAAACCCAGTTCAATAGGAGTCATTCGACCAAAAATACTTACCATCAACGTGAGACGCTCATTTGCCTCATCAACTTTCTCGACAACACCAACAAACCCTGCGAAGGGCCCTTCGGATATATCGACTTCACTTCCAACAACGAAATCACTCTTCTTAGGAACCAAGGCGACCTCGCCTTTCATTTGAGAAACTATTCGGCCAATCTCTTTTTGAGATAGCGGCATAGGCTCTTTACCACCTAAAAAGCGAATAACGCGCGGTGTCGCTTGCACCAAACGCATTGTCTCCTGAGACAACTCCATCTCAACGAGAAGATATCCAGGAAAAAGCTGCTGCTCATCTTTTGCTTCAGTCGAGAACATACTCTTTACCTTAGCAGAGGGGATTAATACCTCACCAAACACATCTTGTTTGCCCGTTTCTTTAATGCGGCGCTCAAGATCTGTTTTAATCGCCTCTTCGTACCCAGCGTAAATTTGAACAACATACCAACGCTTCATGTATTTCCCGATGCGCTAAAAAATTCGCCCAGCGATTTTGTAAAAAATGACATCAATAGAACCTATATAGAGAGCAAAAACGCAAACCAAGATAAGAACTATAATTACTGAGCCAACAAGTTCATTAAAACTCGGCCATGCAATCTTGGCTAGCTCAAGCTGGACTTCATGCAAAAAACGAACAACACCCTTCATTATACCTCACCTCTTTTGCATGCAAGAGATGCAAAAAAAACCTTATTCATTTTGGACACTTTCAGATCTTTTCGATCGTTTGGCAGGCCAGGAGGGATTCGAACCCCCAACCCGCAGATTTGGAGTCTGCCGCTCTGCCAATTAGAGCTACTGGCCTCCACAAAAACCTATTTGGTTTCTTTGTGCATCGTATGCTTACGACAATGAGAACAATATTTGCTTAATTGCAAAGAGCCAACTGATCTTTTTCCTGAAACTACTTGCGAATAATTACGCTCTCTGCATTGCTCACATGAAAGGGCAGTAATCACTCGTTTCTTCTTTGCCATATGGTTCTCTTACGTTATGAAACAACTACGACTTTTATTATGGAGCCCGCGACCGGGATTGAACCGGTGACCTCTCCCTTACCAAGGAAGTGCTCTACCACTGAGCTACGTGGGCATACATTTCTCAAACATAGTACTAGGTTAAATAAAAAAAAGGAAAAAAACAACTCGATTTTTATCATTCAACCCTGGTTTAGACGCATCCCGTATCGCTTTTTAGCATTCTGGGACTTGTCAGTTCTTATAAGGAAAGCGATTTTATCAATGTCTTCATCGCTTCTTTTTCATTATTGACCTTGCCTAGAGCCGGTTTTCGCTCGTGCTTGATCGGCCACTGTTAGCTTTTTGACCGGTGTGAATTATTTCTACCAATCAATATGTTAGCGAAATTTGGAGCTGGCGACTGGATTCGAACCAGCGACCTACTGATTACAAATCAGTTGCTCTACCGACTGAGCTACGCCAGCATACTCGCAAAAAACAATCCGTATTGGACTGATTTTATACTAAATTTCAATTTCTTTGCCAAGCTAATTTTCAAAATACTTTTAGCTGCGCCAAAGTACTTTGATGAAGAAAAGTTTGGAGCGGGAAACGGGGCTCGAACCCGCAACCTACAGCTTGGAAGGCTGTCGCTCTACCAATTGAGCTATTCCCGCACACTAATTTCAAACTCTATGCATTCAATCGCTTATTGTAGAACGCTAATCTTTTCTAGCGAAGAATGGCCTGCCGGTCGTAGTTTGCCGAGCCTGGGCCCGGATAAACGTAAACTGGTGGCGAGAGAAGGATTCGAACCTTCGAAGACATAAGCCAACGGATTTACAGTCCGTCCCCTTTGACCGCTCGGGAATCTCGCCTCGAGCTGTCAAATAGAGTAGTGATTTTCTTTCCACTTTTCAACTTTTATTTTTTACTTTCCAGCCAGATCATTCTTCCAAACTGAAAAACAGTATCAGAATTCGAAAAAAATCGAGTAAATTGAGTTATTTTTTTATTTCAAGTTGAAATATTGATATATTGCTTGTTTTTAATTCATAATAAGCAGTGATAGCAGACTGCCCATAAGTTAAAGGAGCAAAGTGTATGAATTTGCGCATTTTTTTTCATTATCGCACCTTAAAAGCAATAATTATAGTAATAACCTTGATGTTGAGCTACGAATTAGTAGCTGCACAAAAAGGAGCCATAACTTCTCGTGTTTCTAGTGCTCAAAAAGCTCCCATTATGGTTCGCAGCACAGGTATCCCTGCAAATCTTCCACCTATTGTCAACATTAAGCAGGATATCCCGGTTTACCTGGGCACAATAACTATAGCCAATAGTGCAGGTGCCCCTAGTTATGCATTATCAACGTTTCCAGACATGGGATTATCAACTGGCCCTAATGTTATTCTAAATACAAAAAACCCTGTGGACAATAAACCTGTTTCTGGTCTGCTCAATCCTGCTGATGCGGCTTTTGTAAGTAAAAATCAGATAACTCTACAGTCTACTATTAATCCTTCTAATTATTTTACCATTTCGATGCAATATAATAGCGATAAAAACTCGCTAGGCGAAACGGTCGGAAGACTCCTGACGATTGTTGGTACCATTCCAACCACCGGGGGCTCGGGTACTCCATGCACTATTCAGTTAAATCTTCAGAACTTACTCAATCGGTTCGCATTTTTAATTCCAACATTTTTTTTCCTTGCAATAAATATTAGCTTCGATACTTCTGGAAGTTTTCTAAACGTAGATTCTATCGATGTCTGCTGGGTGGAAAATTCCAACAGCGGTGAGTTTCAGCGCATTGATACTATCTTTGCAAATACCCGCGCGCGATCTCTTGACCTGAGAACAATTATGCTCGATTCCCAAATTATGTATAACGACTGCGCATCGAGTACAAGCAATACACCTAAATAAGCATCATCTAAAATATTATTTAATTATTTCATAGCTCACAATTCGTTGTGAGCTATGAAGCCCGTATTCGATTGAAACATCGCAAACAGCATGTTTGAGCAAAGGCCTAATACTATCGGGCCATTCAATAAGCGCCCAGCTATTTGGTGCATAAATAAATTCGTCAAATCCTGCCTGAATAAACTGATCGACCGATCCTATTCTATACAAATCAAAATGGTAAAAGGTTTCACCCTGCGCATTCCGATAACTATTAACATAATTAAAAGTGGGACTCGTAATTGACTCTTTAACACCCCATGCGCGGAGCAACTCGCGTATGATCGTCGTTTTTCCCGCGCCAAGCGATCCTGAAAAGGTAAAGATCGCGCAATGCTTTTTGCACGCAGCCAACTGTTCAACTAACTTAGGCAATGTTTCTAACGTAAAAGTTTGATTGAATTCCATATAAAACTTCTTATAATTTTTTTAATTTCTGAAAACGCCGTTTTTCGTTTTTCGCTAAATCTTTTCCAGCCGGTTCTCGCATTGCACCATCTTTGTCATCTTTTTTTGACGGGCGCATTAAACTCCCATAATGCATAAGCTGATCCACTTCTGGCTCATCTTTTTTGCCATCGATCTTGATAGCCTTCCCGTTATTTAAATCGTCTTTTGGTTTTACGAAAGCATCTTTTAAATAGTGAAAAAATTCTTGCGCCGAAATTGTTTCAAGGCCAAAGCGGCGAGCCGCATTAATAATCTCTCTATCGGAAGAAACAGTTACGATACCGCCGCCCTTATGGCGCTCACAATAATTTACAATAAATCCATCTGCGGTTTCTGCTTTTCCCGTATAAATGACCCGCACTGGCCCATGCGTTTCTTTGTCGGGCAATCCAAGCGGCCCACCATCGAAAACGAGTACGATCTCTAATTTCTTGAGTGAAGCGTAACGCTTTAAAAGAATAATAAACTGCTCACGCTCATTTTGATCGAGCCGAGATTTTTCCACACAGTACTTTAAAACGTTATAGCCATCGATAATAAGTATCATACGCTTTCAAATTTTATTTTATCGTTTTATCTTATAGTAACAGAGTCGAGCTGCATAATACAAACTCCTTTAGTTGCCGTAAGGAAAATCATGTCTGAGCTTATTCAGATGCGCCAGCGCATTAAAGCGGTAGAAACAATAAAAAAAGTAACCCATGCAATGCGTCTTATTTCTATGGCAAGCCACTCAAAAATGCGCGCACAGCGAGCGATGGTTGAAAATTATAGGCAAGAAATCTCTCGCCTATTGGCTCTTATTTCGCAAGAACACCCAACATGGAATTATCCACTGAAAGGCAACCCCGAAAGCAATCGCGATCTTGCGATCGTCGTCGGTTCTCAAAAAGGATTGTGTGGCAATTTCAATAATGCTATTGTTGCTTTTTTTGCACGGCAATACGAACACATAAATCCTAACGACGTTGATGCGATCGTGATCGGAAAAAAAGCGGTTGAGCTCCTTTCAAAGCGAGAAGGACCGACGGTAATGGAACTGCGTGTGTTCAACTCTGCAACGATTGCGCATATCATTCAAAAAATTTCGCTGTACCTTTCAGCGCATGGAAACGACTATAGATCGATTATCATCTATTATCAGTACCCGAAAACTTTTTTCTCACAAAAGCCGACAGCTCTGAATTTAGCACAACCTTACAATCAGCAAATCAATGAATCGAAACCGCAAGAAGCATACCGATTCGAAGCCGATTCTCAAGAACTGCTTTCTTATCTTTCCGCAAAGCAAATGGAAATCACGCTGCGCGAAATTCTCGTAAATTCCCTCATCGCCGAACAAGCAGCGCGCTTTATAGCGATGGATAGCTCCACTAGAAACGCATCAAATATTTTGGATACGATGCGGCTTGATTATAACAAACTCCGTCAAGCAAAAATTACTCGTGAACTGACCGATTTAACCGCGAGTTTCTAAAAGATCCATCAAATCGAACTCGATACTTGCCACATCTTGCATTATTGCCTTCCAGAACTATAATGGAAATGAGCATATTTTCATCTGATACTTCAAAGGAATGCTATGATGATTCTGCGCAGCGCCCGCTCTTATTTTTCAATCTTATCTTTAAGTCTTTTTTCAATCCCAGCGTCACCTGAATATACGGTGGCACGAGATCTCTACCTTAAGTCGTTCAGCACAAACCAAGACCGCCATGTAGAATCACTCGAAGAAATAAAAAAGAAAAATAAAAAATTAACTCTTCAAGTTACCGAACTCTCAGAGGGAGAAAAACGAAAAATTGCGTTCGATATCTTGAGTAAGAATATGCAGCCAAGCATAATGCAAACAGCGCTGGACGGAACTTTTTTGAAAAAAATGGAAATATTTTGCGGTGGTGAGTTAAGTTCAGCACATCTTATGGAAAAACTTAATCATACACGCACCGTTTTTGGTGAAGCTGCTCTGGCTGCTTTAATTTCGCAGCCAACTTTCGATAAAAATATCCTTACTTCACGCCAAGCAACAATTAAGCAGCTCATACAAGATAAAGAGCTCATAAAAGAAATCGATACGGTTCTTTGCGAAATCAAAAAATCGGAATCGCTTATGTTTTCATATTGGCAAGATGAAAATCCTGTAAACGAAGAACTTTTTAAAAAGGTATATTATCCAGAGACCGTTTCGTGGTTGAATACAAATGCTACAGCGTTAGAGGCAACTGTACAAATGCGGAATGCATTGACCGCAATAATGATAAATATTTTCCCTATTTATGCAGTTGAACTTGCAGCCATTACCAAATATCAGCAAGCGGCCGCACTTGGTGCTCCTATTTCAAAGTTCGAAGCTGTACGCCAAGGAATCGCTTCAATTAACCCTACGAATATCAAATATGCTTTGAATCTATTAGCTGAGTTACCGAACCAAACAAAAGCAACTCTTGCAGGCGTGGGTGGCGCAATGGTCGGCCTACTTGGGTATAGTACCTACAAAACCTTTGATGACACGAGATTAAACAATAACATTGCGCGCCACTTACAGACAAAGCTTATTGATGTCGCAACATACATTAATTCTTTAAGCAAACTCTCAAACATTCTCGAGCAGCATGAAGCATCTGGAAATCCAGTTCTTGGATCAATTCGCAAATCATTATCTACCAAAGACAATTTAAGCGCATACGCAGAAAAGCTTAAATCATTTTTGATGAAAAACACCTTCATAGGCAAAGCATCTTTCTTCTCTTTAACCGGTAGAGTATTAGCTGCGCATCAGCTTATGAAAGAAGTCAAAGAAGAATTTGGACAAGCTATGTCAGCTGCCGGATATTTGGATGCATACCTTTCCATAGCAAAATTGTATCTCGCGCACGAATCGGATCGCGTTCACTATTCGTTTGCAAAATTTGTTGAGGCAGATAAACCATATGTGCATATTACAGATTTTTGGAATCCATTTGTTAATGCAGATATTGTTGTTACCAACGATTTAACGCTGGGCACCGAAACACTACCAAACAATATGATTCTTACTGGTCCAAATACTGGTGGAAAATCGACTATCATTAAAGGTGCTATCATCAATCTTTTGCTCGCGCAAACAATCGGAATTGTTCCAGCCAAGCAATTAATAATGACACCCTTTGTTAATATAAACTGTTATTTAAATATTACCGATGATATTGCAACCGGTACATCGTTGTTTAAAGCAGAAGTAATGCGCGCAAAGACGCTCATCGAATCGATTAGAAAACTTAGCACACAAGAATTTAGCTTCACTATTATGGATGAAGTTTTTAGCGGTACGTCACCAAAAGAAGGCGAAGAAGCTGCCTATCTTTTTGCTAAAGAATTAAGCAAATCCAATAATAGCATCACGTGCATTGCAACTCACTATCACCGACTTACAGAACTTGAAAACGAGAAGTTTAAAAACTACCAAGTGACTGTTCTTAAAACCGAAGATGGTTCATTGGTACGCCCATTCAAACTAGAAGAAGGAAAATCGACTATAAATATAGCATTCGATTTACTTGCACAAGAAGGAATTTTCAGTTCTGGTTTGGAAAACTAAAAAACAAAAACATCATCAAAAAAAACGGGCTAGACAAAAAATCTAGCCCGTTTTTTTTATAAACTATTTAATTATTCTCCACTGCTCATTAACGCAATTTTTGCGCCGAGCGTTACTAATTTTTTCTCAAGAGCCTGATACCCTCTTCGCCAATGGTGAATTCCGGTAATCATGGTTGATCCTTTTGCAGCAAGCCCTGCAACCACCAATGCACACGATGCACGAATATCTGATGCAATAACGCTTGTTCCATAAAGCTCTTCAACGCCTGTGATTAAAGCACGATCGCCATTTACTGCAATTTGCGCGCCCATTTTTTGAAGTTCGCGCACATGAAGAAAACGGTTTTCATAGACTGTTTCATGTACTTCACTTTTACCTTGTGCCAAGCAAAGTGCCGCCATCATTGGCGCTTGCAAATCGGTAGGAAATCCTGGATAAGGAGAAGTTCTAAATGAAACAGCCTGCGGGTGGCGCGTTGCAACCAGCGAGATGCCAATCCCACCTTTGCCAACCTGAATATGATGCCCCATTTCCTGCAATTTGAGTAAAAAGACTTCCATATCGGGAGCAACCGCTTGCGGCAAATTAATTGAGCCGCCCGCAATTGCTGCAGCAAGAAGCAAACTCCCCGCTTCAAGGCGATCAGGAATAACCGTATGTTCAACCGGGCGCAATTGCGAAACACCCTCAATTTCAATAGTTGCAGGCGCATGAACGGTGATACGTGCTCCCATCGAACGCAGAATTGAAATGAGATCGTTTACTTCAGGCTCGAGCGCTGCGTTAATAATGCGCGTTGTTCCAGGAACAAGCGCTGCAAGCATTAAAAGATTTTCTGTCGCGCCAACACTTGGATAATCAAGAACAAGCGTTGCAGCTTTTAGATGAGAAACATGCGCACGCAGATATTCACCTTCAACTTCTAGCTGCACTCCCATTTTTGCGAAATTTTTCAAATGATAATCGATCGGCCGGGCTCCAATTAAGCAGCCTCCAGGAAGCGCAATATCTGCACGGCCAAAACGAGCAAGCAATGGCCCCATCACCAAAACAGAAGCTCTCATTTTTTTCATAATTGCGGCAGGCACTTGAAAAGTGCGAATGAAACTTGTATCAACTTCAAGCACATTTAGTTCAGGGTAAAAAATAACCTCCGCTCCAAGCTCTTCAAGCAAGCTAACCATTTGAATAACATCTGCAGAACACGGAACATTTTTGAGAACCGATTTTCCCTCTGCAAGAATAAGTGAGGCCATAATAACGAGAACCGCATTTTTTGCGCCGACAAGCGGAACTTCACCTTGCAGTTCTAATGATTGCTCAACCGCAATATAATCTGCTTCCGCTTTGCCGGAAAAGTAGCGCGCTTCGATCGTATGCCATTCATGCGAAGCGAATAATTGTTTACCGATCACGATACTCATGCGAGCCCCTTAAATTCAAACTAAAAAAAATTGGTACTTATCTTAACGCAAAAAAAAAATTACTCTAATAAAAAAAGTTAAATTTTTTTCAATACGAAAGCATTATGCTATGACACCATATAAAAGTCACGAAACGAAAGGGACGTTAGAAGTTATTTGCGGCCCAATGTTTTCAGGAAAATCTGAAGAACTCATACGCCGCATCAAGCGCGCGCAGTATGCAAAACTTTCAATAGCGGTTTTTAAACATCAGTTTGACAATCGAACAACCATTGAGCACATCGCATCGCACGATGGCTCGCGTGTACCAGGAACACCGATTGATCATCCCGCAAAAATGTTGGATGTCATTCCTGCATCAACAAAAGTAATTGCTATAGACGAAGTACAATTTTTTCCGATCGAAATGGTTAATGTAGTATGTAAACTTGTTGATGAAGGTAAACGGGTTATTGTTGCGGGTCTCGATCTTGATTTCAAACGTCGTCCCTTTGGATGCATGCCAATTTTGCTTGCAATTGCCGATCATGTGACCAAACTCAAAGCAATTTGCATGGATTGCGGATGCGAAGCACATTTCACTCAACGACTTGTAGATGGAAAACCTGCACAATACAATGATCCTCTTGTCGTCATCGGTGCACAAGAAAATTATCAAGCGCGCTGCCGTGATTGTCATAGCATCGATGAACAGCCGCCGTACTAGAACCCCAAAAAGCTAAAGCTTTTGTGGGGACCCGATAAAACATAAGCTTCTTATCAAAAATAATCGATTGCGAAATAAAAATGGCAAAACAAAAAATAGAATTTAATTGCGCAAGTTGCGGCTACCGCCCTCCCAAATGGGTTGGATGTTGCCCATCGTGCAAAGAATGGGATTCGATTACTGAAATAAAGCCATCTTTTACTGCAAAAGAAGCCCTCTTTGTTAAATCCACAGCAAAACTCACCTCGCTCGATCAAGTTTCACTCGAATTTCAAGAACGCATGAATTCGGGCATTGGCGAATGGGATCGTGTACTTGGCGGCGGGATTATGCCCGGATCGTTTCTTATCCTCACGGGAGATCCTGGCATCGGAAAATCGACCCTCTTGCTACAAATTGCACACGCTCTTGCAAATAAACATCGAGTAATTTACATATCATCAGAAGAATCACTGGAACAAGTTCGTTTGCGTGCAGAGCGCCTTAACTGCCTTAATGCGCAATTAATGTGTTCCGATCATGCGCAGCTAGAATCGATCATTGAGCTCAGCGAGCAACATAAACCCGATATTGTAATTATCGATTCGATTCAAAATTGTTATTCAGCCGATAGCCAAGTGCTTCCGGGAAGTATTGGGCAATTACGCGAATCAGGATTTCGCCTCATGCGTCTGGCAAAAGAAAATAAATGCGCCGTTATTTTGACGGGACACATCACCAAGGAAGGCACAATCGCCGGCCCCAAAATGCTTGAGCATATGGTGGATGCTGTCTTTTATTTGCAAGGAGAAGATCGCTGGCAAACACGCATTTTGCGTGCGGTTAAAAACCGTTTCGGCTCTATCGGCGAGCTAGGGTTTTTTGAAATGCATGAAAATGGACTGCAGGAAGTAACCAATATTAATCAACAATTGCTTGAAGAAGCATCGTATTCTCCTGGTTCTGCGCTGATTAGTTATCTAGAAGGATCACGCCCGTTGCTTCTAGAGCTGCAAGCACTTTTAGTTCCTACTAAATTTGGTATTCCGCAACGCGTTGTTTCTGGAGCAGATCAAAAACAGGTGGTTTTGATGGCTGCGATTTTAGAAAAATATTTGCGCATCAATCTAAATGCGCAAGACATTTTTTTCAAAGTGGGGGGTGGATTTAAAATAAAGGAAAGCGGCATTGATTTAGGAATCGCACTTGCAATTCTTTCTAGTTACTTTCAAAAACCGCTTCCAGAGAAATCTATCATATTAGGCGAAATAAATTTAACCGGACAAATCAAACCGATCAACCAAATTGCTATGCACCTTAACGAGGCGCATAAGTTTGGAATCCAAACCCTCATAGTTGCCCGCAGTCAAAAAGTTGATATACCTTTCAAATCGATAATACGATTAGATTCAGTTTACCAATTAGTAGAACTGTTCAACGATTGAAAAAATTTTAACAATTGCGAGCATACCCATAAATATACTGCGCAACACATGTCTCTTTTTTACAAACCGCGCCGCCAAGCACTGATAATGTGAATTGACAAAAGCATTTTAAATAATAAATTAGAAATAAAAAAATAATAATTTTTGTAAAAATAGCTTTGCAATAAATGAAAAAGATCTCATATAGAGAAATATTTACCTGCGTGAACATCCATAAGAACCTTAGAACCAATAGCACAATCTTCAGATAGGACCATATGTTTTATTTATCGAATTTTTTTTTAATTCTTTGCGCTCTATTCATAGAAACAAGCATTCTGGGTATGGGGGGAAAAAAGGTTGATGAACTCACAGGAAAATTCGCGACAATAGGCATTCATAGTACGCCCCGTTGCAAAAAAAAATATAAAAAAAATCCTAAGGAACTATTTTTAAAAAAAATAGTACAAGCAAAAGAGATGGACGGTACGGACGGTATAACCCCAATTAAAAAGCAATTACAAGACCTTGCGCAATTCGCCCAAAAAAATCACTGCAAACGCGAGAAACTGAGAGCACGTTTCCTGTTAGGAAAACTAGCGATCACCGGAAACATTTCGGATTCGAATTAATAAATACAAAAATGCGTCTTTTTTATGGTCAACTTTGATATACTTCTTTGGGAAGTTTATCAATAATAAAAACAGTTCCCAAAAAATGGTTCGCTGGTGTGCAATGGTTAATGCTTTAAAAAAAAGAATTCTAATTCTCTCATTTCACTTTCTACCCATAAGTGGATTTCCTCTGCTTGCTCTAAACCATTCGCACTTAATTCAACATCTTGCAAACCTGAAGCTGGAGCAAGAAGCTATACTTCAGAAAATCGATTTTTACGGCCGCTCTTTGCCAAAAAACACCAAAGAGCAAATCAAGAGATTCAATGATGCATGCATAGAGCTGCGCAATAAGGGATTGCTGGCCCAAAACCCAGAAGTAATCCGGGCAGCCCGCTCTCTGAAAAACACAGTCTTTTTGGAACAAAGAAGATATATAAAAAAAAATAAACGTCGCAAATAAAATCTTTCTATTCTATTGATTATAATACTTTTATACTGATAGATCATTCTGTAACTCAAAAAAAGGAAGTTATGAGCTCAATTCGTGTTTGGTCACGCACACCATTATTTTGGATAGCTTTAAGCTCAATTTGTTTTAGCGGCTTATTTTTCACCTATAATTTTTTCCCTAAAGCGTTTGCGATTCTCAACATTCGCATCACGATGAATCGAGAACAAGCACTTGAAAAAGCGGCAGCACTTGGTCACATTCATCAATGGGGGCCGGAAAATTATCAAGCGGCAGCTGCGTTTCGAACCGATGAAGAGACAAAAAACTTTATTGAGCTGGAAGGCGGGGGCACCCAAAGGTTGAATGAAATTATTAAAGAAAAATGGTATAGCCCTTACTATTGGATCGTGCGCCACTTCAAAGAATTTGATGCACACGAAACTGAAATTCTTTTTACACCTGAAGGAACTTTCTACGGTGTTTCTGAAAAACTCCCGGAAGATGCTCCGGGAGCCGCACTCACCCCACAGCAAGCATTAGCAATCGCACGAGAAAATGCACTTAATTGGCAGATAGATCTCAGTTCGTATACGTTCGCGCAATCTTCACAAGAAATTCGGCCAAGTGGACGAATCGATCATGAGTTTGTTTACGATCGCACTGGGCATTCGGTTAATGGCGCCCCTTTTCAGCTTCATCTTGGCATGAGTGGCGATCGATTAACAGAAATTAAATATGAAATTAAAGTTCCGGAAAGCTTTAAGCGCCGTTATGAGCATATGCGTTCAGCCAATAATATTATTGCATTCGGCGCGCTCTTTTTAATCTGCATTCTTTATTTAGGAATCGGGTGCTTGGCAGGACTCGCCTTTCTTCTTGCTCGCCATTCACTTCTTTGGAAGCCGGCACTTGTTGCTGGTTTTCTTGTCGCCCTTCTGCAATCCCTTAACACGCTCAATGAACTTCCCCTTGCCTGGATGGAATATGAGACAGCTTTAAGCAAAACCTCATTTTTCATTCATCTTTTCACAGCTCTTTTTGCAAGTCTTTTGGTGTATACGGGAGCACTGACTCTCGTTTTTTCAATCGCAGAAGGATTAACGCGCTACGCTTTTGGCAATCACTTAAAACTATGGTCGATTTGGCGCACTGAAAATGCTTCATCTTTGCAAGTACTAGGTAGAACTCTTGGCGGGTATCTTATAATTGGCGCAGATATTGCTTATGTTACTGCAGCATATGCGTTCACTACTCGTTTTCTGGGTTGGTGGACTCCCGCTGAAACATTATTCAATCCAAATATTTTAGCCACCTATTTTCCCTGGTTTAGCGCACTTTCACAATCGCTCATGGCAGGATTCATGGAAGAATGTCTTTTTCGGGCAATACCTCTTGCAGGAGCCGCGCTTCTTGGCTCGTACTTTCGAAGACGAAATCTTTTCATCTCACTTGGTTTTATTATCCAAGTGTTGATTTTTGGTGCAGGACATGCGAATTATCCGCAACAACCCGCATATGCACGCGTTGTTGAACTGATATTTTCATCTTCGCTTTTTGGCGGGATTTATCTCATTTACGGCTTGCTTCCTAGTATTTTATCGCATGTTATCTTTGATGTTTTCTGGATGGGCTTACCCCTTTTTATTTCCACCGGGGCCGGAACATTCATCAATAAAGCGCTGGTTGTCCTTATTTCATCGATTCCATTACTGATCGTTTTGTATGCTCGTCTTAAAAATGGCGCATTTACTCAAGCACCAGTAACTGCTTATAATAAATCTCTTCAACCCGAGCCAAAACAAAAAGATGATGAATTTTTTATCCCAGAAGACGAACTGCCTCGCGGGATTTCTGGCAAAGAAATTCGCTTACTTGCCGCATCGGGCGTTATTGCAGCTTTTGGTTGGCTTTTCTTTACTCCTTTTAAACAACAGAATCTACCTTTGCATGTTGGAAAAACCGAGGCATTGAGCACCGCATCAGCGATGTTAACGCACCGCGGATTTTCGCTTTCAAATCCACCTTGGCAGACTCTTATCAATACGCATGGAGAAACGGATGAGCATGATAGATTTGTAATCCAAAAAAATGGAAAAGAAGTGTACACGAATTTACTTGGCTCTTATATCACTCCAGCTTCATGGAAATTGCGTTTTGCACAATTTGAAGGAGATATTGCAGAGCGTTCCGAAGAGTTCGGCATTCTCCTTGAAGGCTCAGGAAAAATAAGAGAAGTTGACCACGCTTTACCAGAAGCGCGCCCTGGGGCATCACTGAGCGAAGCGGTTGCACGAAAAAAAGCGCATGAAATCATTAGAAATGAGTTTAATCTTGATCCTTCGGGATTACAGGAAATATCCGCGGTCTCAAAAAAACGCCCGGAGCGCATAGATTGGGTATTTACGTTTAAAGATCCTCATGTTTCATTAAACGAGGGTGAAGCGCGCATTAAAATCTCTCTGGCTGGCGATCAATTCTCAAATGCGGAACGTTTTATATTTATCCCTGAACAATGGACACGCGCCGAAAAACAATCTACCACGATAATAAGAATTATCGGCATGATTTGCAGCTTGCTTGCCCTTATTGGGTTAAGTTTCTTTATGATCTTGCTTTTAAAAAATTGGCGACGCTTTGCATTTTCACCAACGATATTTTTTATTTTTGCTGCGCTCCTTGCGCTCAAAGCTCTGATACAATCAATAAATATCTGGCCATTAATTATCGCTTGCTTTCAGACCAGCGAGCCATATTCTCATCAAGCAATCAAGTCTGTCGGTTGGCTTATGCTGCAAATTATTTCACAAGGATTGTATTATGGCGCGGGTGCTGCTCTTGCAACCACCAAAATGCACAATAAACATGTGCAAAAATCAATCACCATTTTTACTGGCATCTGCTGCGGCTTGATATTAAGTGCGATGGGATCACTTTCATTTGCTCTCGCTCCTATCTTTAAACCACTATGGGCAGATTATACTCACGCCGCTTCCTTGATCCCTTCAGTAGGATTTGCACTTACAATGTTCACAGGATACGTTTCAGCCACGATAGTATTTTTACTTATTACCCGTTTTGCCGATTTAGTCACAGCTCAGTGGAAGCAACGTTCTCTTGCAGGATTCTTTTTAATCATACTACTTGTTTTCTGCATTAACGGTTTATCGATCGAATCAATCGGCACATGGCTTTTGCCAAGCTTGATGGTTGGCGGAGCAACTGCCGTTCTTTATTACCTGATCGTTCGGCATATACGCAGCTCGATCCCAGTCATAACGGCAACGATAACAATTTTAGCGATAGCACAACAAGCTGCATTTCATGCATACCCAGGAGTTTTCCTTGGCTCGGTCCTCGGTATAGTTCTTATCGGAATGCTTGCTTACTGGTGGGAAGAAAAATTATAATTAATTACACATAGAATAAGTTAAATTAATTGTAAAAAGGCTGAATCATGAAAAACTTAGTAAAATATATGATTTTCCTGGCGGCATTCGTTTTCTCAAATTCAAGCCACTCAATGGTGAACCCACCTGCAGGACAAGAAGACGAAAAAAAAGTAGTTCAAGATGCAAAAGAATTCATTGCAATGGTTCCTCAGGAAGAAGTTTTTCCCTATTCACGCTATAAAAAAACGGTAATCTCTCTCAATGCATTTTGGCCAACTTCAGCGCAAGAACTTATTGATCTGCATGCGGCTCTGCTTGGCAAATTAGCTGAGATGGGCCCCGATATGGATGCAAAAACGGCAAAAGAGATCATTGTAAATGCTCAACAAACACTTGCTGAATTGAAAGCCCCAAAAGCGCCGTATACGCCAGAATTAGATGAAGCGCAAGAGCTTGTAAAAGAAAGAATTGAGATCGTCAATGCCTCTATTATTCTCTTTTCGAAAAATACAAATTCTAGTGAATTGAATGATATTATCAATACGCTGACAAAGATGGCCGAAAAGTCACCAAGATTGAGAGATATTAAACTTATTAATAAGCGATTAGCATATGCATATAATCGATTAATCAAAGTATATGAAAAAGAGGGCCGTAAAAATTTCGCACAAGCTAAAGCTAAAGATGCCAAAGAAGCTATCAACGCAATGGGTAATAATGTAGATACAAAAAGCGGCGGTTATCAAGCGCTCTTAAAAACATTAAGTGAGTACGGTATAAAATAATTTTTCTACCACTGAGCTATTTTTAAAAAAGGATAGATTTATGAGAAAATTAATGAGCGTCTTCATTTTATCAGTTTGGACTGTAGCGCTGTCTGCAATGCACGATCAGCCCGAATCTCAAAAAGAATCGGTCGCTATATCAACAAAACATTTCGATAAAAAATCTAATAGAACAGTTGTTCCGAAACATACCAGCTTGACTCCTATAAACAAATGTTGGGACAGCACGAATGCTTTGCGTCCTGATGTAGACCCTCAACTTATTATTCTCGCGCGAGCAGAACTGGGCGAAGAAGAATTTAATAACCGTTTTGGCGCAACATTAAAAAAACTAGACGAATAATTAGCACGAAGTTTCACGCTCATTTTTTGAATCCGTTCACTGATTCAATTATTAAAATAAAAGCGGCTGCCTTGCGGGATAGCATAGGGCGCATTTGTTGAGCTAGGCTGAGGACCATTTTGTATATCTGCCGGAGATTGTTGTGGGGTGGAAGCTATTGGTCCTTGAGTATTCGATGTATTTCCTGGTTGCGTCTGCACTTGTACGTTTTGTGGACTTTGCGACTGAGGCAAAGCCAGACTATTCATTGAAAAAATCCTTGGGCAATAAAGCAAAAGAACTAGAATTAATGAGCGCATATATAATCTCTAAACATTTATTATTCTTAATAAAATCGGTAGCGATATACTAACGACTAATAAGCTATTTGTCGATCATCATTAAAGTTTATGACGCATTCGTCTTTGAACTCGATTCTTTCTAAAAAACGATTCTTTTTCAGATGCATTAACAGGAACCGGCACAACAGCGCTACTTTCTTTTTCGTAAGTTTCGTCTGTTCTTGTATTTTTTCTCTCTTCTTTTCTTTCATTCTCTATCGTTGTTTGCATTCCGATAGCAAAACCAATCATTGTTTTTGGAACGTTCATCGCCTCCAGGGAAAATGAACAGATCATAAATACCAGGCCATATTTTTTCATATACTTCCTCTTTTTCCTTAAGTATAAGAAAATGGTGCATCAACTGAGAACAAAAAGAATAATTCTTTAAATCAGTTTGTCTTTATTGCTTCGTTTAGCAATTTGAGATAATGGTTTTTTCGTTCATCGGAAATAAAAGCTGAAACAAAAGAGTTTCTAGCGCAGGTGATCAGATCTTCTTGCGACAGGCCGCCTTCGTTACTCGCAACTTGGTAGTTATCCAGTAACTCTCCACCAAAAAAAACAGGATCATCCGAATTAATTGAGACCAAAAGGCCAGCATCGAGCATTCGTTTGAGTGGATGCTCTCTAGCTGTTTTAAAGAGGCCTGTTTTAATATTTGAAATAGGGCAAACGGTGATAGGCATTTTGCGTTTAATTAACTCATTGACTAATTTTTCATCTTCAAAGCATCGGACTCCATGATCAATACGATCAACTTTGAGCAAATCAAGTGCCCTCCAGATATTTTCAGGCCCGGCATTTTCTCCGACATGCGCGGTTGTTCTATAGCCAAGTTCACGCGCATAACTAAATGCTTTTTTAAATTTAGATGGGGGATTGCTCGGTTCATCCGAAGCTAAACCGATCGCAATAATTTTGTCTTTATAAGGAATTGAAAGCTTTAACGTATTTAAAGCAACCGTTTCATCAAGATGGCGCAAAAGGCACAAAATCATTCGAGTCGAAATACCAAAATCGCGCCGTGCATCAACGAACGCTTCATAAATACCGTTAACAATAATGCCAGGATTAATTGCGCGGGGTAAATAAGTATCAAAATCGAATGTCATCTCAAGATGAAGAACGCCTTGAGCATGGGCTCGTTTTGCATAAGCGCGTGCAACATCATAAAAATCTTGCTCCGTTCGCATAATGGAAGTTAGCATCCTATACGCTCGCGCAAACTCATCATAATTTTTAAAATTATATGCATTACGAACTTCATTTTCTGTCTTATATGACAGCTTCACCTTATTGCGGTCAGCAATAATAAACATTAATTCGGGGGCAATTGTTCCCTCCAGGTGAACATGAAGCTCAGCTTTTGGTAATTTCTTTAAAAAAGAATTCATTCTTACCTTATTTTAGCCGTAACCTTTTACTCATAGATACCTCTTTTCTAGCCTCGATAACACATTCTACTAATAGCTCGGGAGCACGCTTTTCTGAGTCGCCCAAAATCTGATGCTCAATTAAAATCCCTATCGACTCTTGTGGTATTTCATAATCTTGATTGTAGCATGATGCGATAAGATGCTGAAACGCATTTTTTTCAATACTATTTTTGCTTGCGCGCCAACCTTTTATTTTACCCAAGCAATTTTTATAATGCTTTTTCATTTCTGTTTTGATAAATGAACCGGGATCTTCCATCGAAAATGTCGTTAATGGCAGCAGTAAAAAAAACAAAAATAAAAATTTCATAATGATTCTCATATTTAAACATTTGTAGCATAGATAGCACGCTCTGATTAATTTTAACAGATATTATATCGAATAAACAAAAAAAAGAGCCGAGTTATAATAACTCAGCTCTTAACAGAAAATTATAATAAGAAATTATTAATTGTGTTTTTGTGGAATAGCAGGCTTCAATGCGTTGATAATAAAGCGCATATCATTTGAAACTTTTGTTTCACCAGTTTTAAGAATTCCCTTTTCTTGCAAGATTTCTGCCGACCCTTGGGGAATAACAAAACTCTCATTATTAACAGATATATTAAAATGATTAGTTGCCGCTACATTTTCTGGCAAACCCGTTTGTTCTAATTTCAAAGTTTGTTTTTTTATAACCATATACTCCGCTGCTAAATCGAGCGCTTCCGCGACAGAATGAGTAGCAGCCTGCTCATTTCCTTCTTCATCAGAATTTTCCATTGCCGTTACGTTCATTGCAATAAAATAAATTAATCCCAAAAAAAATAACTTTTTCATAAAAACCCCTAATCAAAAATAAAATATTGCTTGGCATTCACTGCCAAATATCCATACTAATGCACAATTATAACTAAAGAAAAAAATCTGCAAACGATTATATGATCCCATGCAGAAAGACGTACAACGCTTTTTTTAACTACTCTGATCATCCAAAATAGTCGCTTGAACGATTGTCGCAACTTCAGCAGTAACTTTTTTCTCACCTGCTGGAATTAAACAGTTCGCTGTTAAGATATTTAAAATGTTTGGATCCTCAATTTCTGCGCCTGGATGACGACACACATCGTAAAAAGTATTAACTGCAGACAGATTGAGCGGATTGGAACCGTCTTCTTGAATAGTATGTATCGCAGCTGAAACGGCGATAATTTGCTCAAGATCCATACCGTCAACTTTAATTACCTGCATGCACTTTAACTGATTTGCAACTAAGATCGCCAGCAAAGAAAACAGAATTTTTTCCATTAAAGTGCTCCTTGATGGTCAATTTAAAAAAATAATTATACCAAGAAAATAATTTAGATATTTACGTAAATTTAAGAAGTCACAGAGATAAATAATTAAAAAAACGCAGTAATATAATGCCTAAATTAGTGCATGTGATCACAAAATAAATAAAAAAAGACCATTAAAAAAAGAAAACCCCGATTTTTACATCGAGGTTTTTCTAAAATTTACCCTGGCAGTATCTACTTTCCCAGGCCGTTACCAGCCAAGTATCATCGACGTTGCAATCTTAACTTCCGTGTTCGGGATGGGAACGGGTGTGACCCTGCAACTATCCCCACCAGGAAACTTTTACAATCTATCAAAATTTTTTCTTGTGCATTGCTATAAGTGATCTAAGCTTATCGGTAGAATTTACAGAACATTATTACCGAGATTATTTGAGCGTGATTAAAACATTCGATCTATTAGTACTGGTTAGCTGAACGCATTACTGCGCTTACACACCCAGCCTATCAACCTTGTAGTCTTCAAGGGATCTTATGACTAACCGAAGTTAGTCGGGGTATCTTATCTTGAGGCGAGTTTCCCACTTAGATGCTTTCAGCGGTTATCTCTTACAAACCTAGCTACCCAACGTTGCTTTTGTTAAACAATTGGAACACCAGAGGTTCGCCCATCCCGGTCCTCTCGTACTAGGGACAGCTCCTCTCAAATACCCTACGCCCACGACGGATAAGGACCGACCTGTCTTACGACGGTCTGAACCCAGATCACGTACCGCTTTAATTGGCGAACAGCCAAACCCTTGGGACCTTCTCCAGCCCCAGGATGCGATGATCCGACATCGAGGTGCCAAACCTCCTCGTCGATGAGGACTCTCAGAGGAGATCAGCCTGTTATCCCCGGCGTACCTTTTATCCGTTTAGCAATGGCCCTTCCATTCGGAACCACTGGCTCACTAAGTCCTGCTTTCGCACCTGCTCGACTTGTTTGTCTCGCAGTCAAGCTCCCTTATGCCTTTACGCTCTACCAACGATTTCTATTCGTTTTGAGGGAACCTTCGAACGCCTCCGTTACATTTTGGGAGGCGACCACCCCAGTCAAACTACCCGCCTGACATTGTCTTTCACCCGGATTACGGAATGAAGTTAGATCTTCAAACTAATCAGGGCGGTATTTCAACGACGACTCCGCTAAAGCTAGCGCCTTAGCATCAAAGTCTCCCGCCTATCCTACACAAATCAATCCAAAAATCAATGTCAAGTTATAGTAAAGGTGCACGGGGTCTTTCCGTCCTGTCGCGGGAAGCAGGCATTTTCACCTGCACTACAAATTCACTGAGTATATCATTAAGACAGCGCCCAACTCGTTACGCCATTCATGCGGGTCAGAATTTACCTGACAAGGGATTTCGCTACCTTAGGACCGTTATAGTTACGGCCGCCGTTTACTGGGGCTTCAATTCAACGCTTCACGCTTACGCGTTAACATCTCTTATTAACCGTCCAGCACTGGGCAGGCGTCAGACAATATACTTCCTCTTACGAGTTTGCATTGCCCTGTGTTTTTGTTAAACAGTCGGCTGGGCCTCTTTGTTGAAACCTGCTCTTGCCTCTTAAATCAGTGATTTAATAACAAGAGAGGCACTCCTTATCCCGAAGTTACGGAGCCATTTTGCCGAGTTCCTTAATGATACTTATCTCAACGCCTGAGCATTTTCAGCCCGTCTACCTGTGTCGGTTTGCGGTACGATCGCGTAGTTAGCTCGCTAGAGGTTTTTCTAGTCAGTGTGGGATCAGTCGAATACATTTCTTCCTAAGAATTAATGCACCCATAACACCTCAGAGATTTTAGTACTGCGGATTTACCTACAATACACTCCTAAATGCTTAGCTTGGCAATCCTTAATCCAAGTCAACCTGCCCTACTGCGTCACCCCATCGCTCAAACGCTATTACGCGGTGCAGGAATATTTAACCTGCTTTCCATCGCCTACTCCAACTGGCCTCGGCTTAGGTATCGACTAACCCTGAGTGGATGAACCGTTCTCACGGAAACCTTAGACTTACGGCGAACAGGAATTTCACCTATTTTTTCGTTACTTATACCAACATTCTCACTTCTTTGATCAACGACACCTGTCCTTACGGTCAAGCTTGTATCTATCAAAGAACGCTCCCCTACCCCACATAAATAAACCGGAGTTTATTTATGAGCCATAGCTTCGGTAGTTCGTTTAGCCCCGATCGTTTTTCAGCGCAAAAACACTTGACCAGTGAGCTGTTACGCTTTCTTTAAATGATGGCTGCTTCTAAGCCAACATCCTGGCTGTCTGTGTATTTTCACTTCTTTTACCACTTAACGAACATTTTGGGACCTTAGCTGATGGTCTGGGCTGTTTCCCTCTCGACTATGAAGCTTATCCCCCACAGTCTGTCTCCTGTCTTCTACGTCACACGGCATTCAGAGTTAGTAAAATCCCGGTACGCTTGCGCGCCCAAAGATTAAACTGTGCTTTACCACCATGTAACATTCAACAAGGCTATACCTAAATATATTTCGGGGAGAACCAGCTATTTCCCAGCTTGATTAGCCTTTCACTCCTACCCACACCTCATCCGAGAAGTTTTCAACCTTCACCGGTTCGGCCCTCCATCTCATTTTACTGAGATTTCAGCCTGGACATAGGTAGCTCGCTAGGTTTCGGGTCTATCCCACGTTACTAACGCCCTATTAAGACTCGCTTTCGCTACGGCTCCGCTCTTAAAAGCTTAACCTTGCAACGTAAGAATAACTCGTTGGCTCATTATGCAAAAGGTACGTAGTTGCGCGTACGTATACATCGCTTCTACCGATTGTAGACAATTGGTTTCAGATTCTATTTCACTCCCCTTCCGGGGTTCTTTTCACCTTTCCCTCGCGGTACTTGTTCACTATCGGTCATTAGGTAGTATTTAGCCTTACCCCATGGTCGGGGCAGATTCCTACAGAATTTCACGTGCTCTGCAGTACTTGGGAATATAAACTACTATGTTTGTAAATTTCTGTTTACGAGGCTTTCACTCTCTGTGGCTGCCCTTTCCAAGACAATTCAACTAAGTTTACAAACTCTAGCTTGAAGACTGTACTCTTCAAACATTTATACCCCGCTACTCCTTTATCGCAACGCGCACAGGCTATTACACGATAAAAGTTTAGGCTCTTCCCATTTCGCTCACCACTACTAAGGGAATCACGTTGTTTTCTTTTCCTAGCACTACTTAGATGTTTCAGTTCATGCCGTTCGCTTTTTTGTCCTATATATTCAGACAAAAATACTTTGGTTTTACCAAAGTGGGTTTCCCCATTCGGATACCTCCGGATCAACATTTGATTGACAACTCCCCGGAGCTTATGGCAGCCTTCCGCCTCCTTCATCGCCTCCTAATACCAAGGCATCCACCAATTGCCCTATTTCAATTAATCACAAATTTAATTACTCGATAAGTAAAATTCCTGTTGTGAATTCTATCAATAAGCTTAGATCACGTATATTTCAAAGAACACAAGAAACTTTTATTTTATTCAGTCAAAACCCAAATTTTATGGTGGAGATGAGCGGATTCGAACCGCTGACCTTCCGCGTGCAAAACGGACGCTCTACCAACTGAGCTACATCCCCAAACTGGTGCCGTTTACGCTCACAATAGAATAACTATTTTTAAATAATTTACTAGAACTATTTAACTTTTTTTCTATCGTATCAGGGGTTTTCACTCCCAGCAGAATTAATTACTGGTGGGCCTAAGTCGAGTTGAACGACTGACCTCCCCGTTATCAGCAGGGCGCTCTAACCACCTGAGCTATAGGCCCGCTTCCTATAGTAAGATTATTTTTAGTGCTTACAAGTTTTTGCGACACCTTAAATTGCACACCTAAATGCATATATAAAATGTCGGAGTTGCATAACAAAACCGACAGGTATTTAATCTCCCTCGAAAGGAGGTGATCCAGCCGCAGGTTCTCCTACAGCTACCTTGTTACGACTTCACCCCAATCACTCCTCATACCTTAAACATCCGCCTCCCTTACGGGTTAGCTAAGATGGCTTTGGGTACAAACAGCTTTCGTGGTGTGACGGGCGGTGTGTACAAGGCCCGAGAACGTATTCACCGCGCCGTTCTGATGCGCGATTACTAGCGATTTCAACTTCATGAGGTCGAGTTGCAGACCTCAATCTGAACTTAGACCAGTTTTATGGGATTTGCTCCACCTTGCGGTATCGCTGCCCTTTGTACTGGCCATTGTAACACGTGTGTCGCCCTAGACATAAGGGCCATGAGGACTTGACGTCATTCCCACCTTCCTCCTGGTTTCCCAGGCAGTCCCACCAGAGTGCTTTCTTTCGAAGTGGCAACTGGCGGCAAGAGTTGCGCTCGTTAGAGGACTTAACCAAACATCTCACGACACGAGCTGACGACAGCCATGCAGCACCTGTGTAATTGTCTTGACCGAAGCCAAGAAGATCGTATTTCTACGACTGTCAAAAACATGTCAAGCCTAGGTAAGGTTCCTCGCGTAGTGTCGAATTAAACCACATGTTCCACCGCTTGTGCGGACCCCCGTCAATTCCTTTGAGTTTTAGTCTTGCGACCGTAATCCCCAGGCGGATCACTTATCGCGTTAGCTACGACACTAATATTGCAAAGCAACATTAACGTCCAGTGATCATCGTTTACGGCGTGGACTACCAGGGTATCTAATCCTGTTTGCTCCCCACGCTTTCGTGCCTCAACGTCAGGTATGAGCCAAGAAGCTGCCTTCGCCATCGGTGTTCCTCTCGAGATCTACGCATTTTACCGCTACTCCGAGAATTCCACTTCTCTCTCTCACCCTCAAGCGCGCCAGTTTCTACCGCTGATCCTCAGTTAGGCCGAGGAATTTAACAGTTGACTTAGCATGCCGTCTACGCACCCTTTACGCCCAATAATTCCGAATAACGCTTGCACCCCTCGTATTACCGCGGCTGCTGGCACGAGATTAGCCAGTGCTTTCTCTAATGGTACCGTCATCCTCTATCTGTATTAGAAATAGAGATTTCTTCCCACTTAACAGAAGTTTACAATCCGAAGACCGTCATCCTTCACGCGGCGTCGCTGCTTCAGGCTTTCGCCCATTGAGCAAGATTCCTCACTGCTGCCTCCCGTAGGAGTCTGGACCGTGTCTAAGTTCCAGTGTGGCCGTACACCCTCTCAGGCCGGCTAACCATCATCGCCTTGGTAGGCCATTACCCTACCAACTAGCTAATAGTACGCAGGCTCATCTTTCAGCGACAGCAAAGAGGCCGCCTTTCTCCCCGTAGGGACGTATGCAGTATTAACCTCGATTTCTCGAGGGTATTCCTCACTGAAAGGTAGATTCCCACGCGTTACTCACCCGTTTGCCGCTTTACTCACTCCCGAAGGAGCTTTCTCGCTCGACTTGCATGTGTTAGGCACGCCGCCAGCGTTTATTCTGAGCCAGGATCAAACTCTCCATCACAAAAATTGTGTATGAAAAGAGCGTCGCAAAAACTTGTAAGCAAATTTTTGGGTTTCTCGTGAATTTCAAAGAAATTATGATTTTTTGTTTTTTCGCTTTAGCTACGACGTTTTGTTGTCGTTGCTTGCTACTTGTTATTTCAAATACAAGAGAAATTATACCGGTATTACGTCATAAGTCAACACTTTTTCCGAAACTTTTTACAAATTTTTTATATATTTATTCGATAAATTTCAAAACGACGTCTCAGAGCGGATTATTGATGGTGTAAAATTATAATATCTTTTAGCTCTTTTAGTGCTTTTTCAAAAAAATCGTTGAGAATATGGTGATTATAGAGCCTGTTTTCTTGTTCTTCTGCTAACTCTTTTTTCGCCAAGGCCAAACGGCGCTCAATCTCTTCCTGGGTTTCGGTGTTTCGAACCCGAAGTCGGTCTTCAAGTACTTGAACATTTACCGTATGTACCCAGATCATAACCGCCTGAGGAATCTCTTGCTTTAAACGCTTGGCCCCAGATCTGTCCACGACCGCAATAAACGAGTTACCTGACGCTAACTGATCAAGAAGAAAGCGTGCCGTTCCATAATAGGAGCCGTAGGCTCCGCTCCATTCCAAAAAGAACTGTTCAGCTATCTTCTGCTCAAACTCTTGATTTGATATAAAATGATAATCGATGCCATGGAGTTCATTAATACGAGGCGTCTTGCTCGTATAGGTAACGAGCCGTGTAATTGCGTGCTCAATGGGAAGTTCTTTAATCAGTGCATTAACGAGCGTCGTTTTACCCGCGCCCGATGGAGCCGAAACAATAAAAAGCTTCCCGCATTTTTTTTCTGATCTCAAAACAGAACCTCTTATATAGAAAAAGTGCCTATATAGGTAATTATATCATTAATAGATAGTGCCGACAAACAAAAGTCCATCACGCTGTGGGGCTATGAGAATTTTCTGTTATAATAATATCTATACCATAAGGATACCCATGCTCATTGATGAACTACGCGAGAAACTTAAATCTATTGAACCTGATCTTGAAACGATTAAGACGTACTGGAAAAACTCAACTATCGAGAATGAGTTCCAAAAACTCACTACTCAAACTGAGCAAACTGATTTTTGGCAAAATCCGGATCAAACAACTATCTTGAAAAGCCTACAACGGCTAAAAACGCAACGAGAACTCTATCATTCCATAATAAATAGCCATAAAGATCTTTTGGAAATGATCGAACTTTTTGCAAATGATGAATCTGAATTAGCAAGTATTTCGCGAGATGTTGGTGCGCTCGTAAAATCGGTTGGTAAATTCAAAATAGATCTCCTTCTTAATAATCCAGAAGATTCGTCTAACACTTTCTTAAATATTAACGCAGGAGCAGGGGGTACTGAATCGCAAGATTGGGCGAACATGCTTTTGCGCATGTATTTAAGATTTTGCGAGCGAGAAGGTTTCGATGCCGAAGTTCTGGATATGCAACCGGGAGAAGCTGCAGGAATAAAATCCGCGACCTTGTTTATTAAAGGGAAGCATGCATATGGACTCTTTAAAGCAGAGCAAGGAATCCATCGCCTCGTGCGCATATCTCCTTATGATGCAAATAAACGTCGCCACACTTCGTTTGCTGGCGTAAGCGCGACACCTGAAGTTCCTGAAGTTGCTATTGAAATCGATCCAGGCGATTTGCGAATCGATACATTTCGCGCAGGGGGTGCGGGTGGCCAACACGTCAACAAAACTGAGTCGGCAGTGCGCATCACCCACATTCCGACTAATACGGTCGTCGCTTGCCAAACTCAGCGGTCTCAAGGCCAGAATAAAGAAACTGCGATGAAGATGCTGAAAGCAAAATTAGCGCAAAAACAAAAAGAAGAACAAGAAGCAAAAGCTGCATCGGTAGAAAAAAAGAAAATTGAATGGGGCTCACAAATCAGATCGTATGTATTACATCCCTATAAGATGGTTAAAGATCATCGCACCGATCTTGAATCACCCCAACCAGATTTAGTACTGGATGGCGATATCATGGAATTTATTGAAAAATATTTGCTGTTTGCAGCTACATAACTAAAAAGGGGAGTTTTTTTCTCCCCTTCTTTCCACTCTTTAACAATAACTACGTTATTTTTGATACCCCTGAATAACTTGTTTCATCAGATCGATCGTTTGTTTTTGATTTTTTTCTGCATATTCAAGCACTTTTTCGATACTTTTTGTCATAGAAACAATTAAATCGGTACCTTGAGCGCTCGTATTAGAATGATCATACGATCTTTGTTCTATAACCGATGCAGGTACAACGCGCTCATTAACTTCTCTTGCAGGGATGTAGAGCGGTTCTTGGGTTGCTTGCATTACAGGATTTTCCATAGTCCGCTTTTCCGCTTGCACTGCTAAGCGCTCTTTAGCAGACGCGGGCAATGTTGGCATCTTTGCAGCTATTGGTTTTTCCATGCGATGTTCTATGCGTGCCGGTTGAATATCATAAGAATCGTTTTGTGAAAGATTTTTTTCAGATGGACAGCCTGCAACATTCTTAATTTGCATTTGCGCATCATCGATAAGTTGACCATAAAAAGCTTTTTTGCTCGCCGTCATTGCCATTTTTTGCTGCTGATATTCCTGATAAGCTGCTCGCTGCGCTTCTTTTTTTGCTTGAGCCATTTGGTTTCTCTGTTCTGCAACCATGCGCTCTTGCTCTCTTCGCGCTGCGAGTCTTTGCTCTCTTGCCATTCTTAATTCTTGCTCTGCTTTAATCCGCTCAGCTCGTTGCATGTCTTTTTGCATTTGCCTCTCTGCTGCAACCTTTACTTTTTCTTGATCGCGCGCCAAGCGTGCCATTAAGTAAGGATTTTCAGAAACATTATTTTTCATTTTTCTTGCTTGAACAATTTGCATCGCACGTTCTCGCGAACTTCCAATCATTGCGTTATGTGTTAGTGAAGCCAAGCCTTCTTCTTGCCATATATTTTCATTGTCTTGTTTTTTGTTTTTCAATTCTAATTGCGTTAGCTCTTCTTTTCGTGCTCGCTCTACTTCTTTTTGCATAAAGGCAAATTGGCGCTCACGCTCTTTATCAAGCTGTGCTAAATGCTTCGTTTGTCTGTCAGCTTCCATTTTCTCTTGTTTACACAATGCTGCAATTCTATTTTCCTCTTGCATCTTTTTTTGCTCAGCAGCTTTTTGAGCAAATTTTATTTGATTTTGATGCTCTTTTTCGATCTGCGCCAATCGCTGTGTTTCAGCCCGCGCTTCCATCTCTTCTTTCTTGCGCATAGCAATCATGCGATTTTCCTCTCGCAGTCTTTCGCGTTCGGCAGCTTTTTGGGCAAGTTTCATTTGATTTTGATGCTCTTTTTCCATCTGCGCTAATCGTTTTGTTTCAGTCCGCGCTTCCATCTCTTGTTGCTTGCGCATCATAATCATGCGATTCTCTTCTTGCATTCTTTCGCGCTCAGCAGTTTTTTGAGCAAGTTTCATTTGATTTTGATGCTCTTTTTCCATCTGCGCTAACCGCTGTGTTTCAGCCCTGGCTTCCATCTCTTGTTGCTTGCCCATAGAGATTATGCGCTTTTCTTCTTGCTTTTTTGTTTGATCAATTTCTTCCGAATGAACTGATAGGTTTCTTTCGTGCATTCTGCGAGAATTTGCTGCAAGCGCTCGTTTTTCTTTGCGCTTTCGAATCATTGCTTGCGCGCGTTCGCGACTTGTAGATTTATTAGTATGAATTGCTAAATCAGTTTTAGCCTCAAACGGTTCCGGCGCCAACTGTACATTATTCATTTCTACTTGCGCGCAATTATCAGTCTGGTACGCCCGACTTTGAACAACTATTTGCTCATTTGCTATATCATCTTGCAATAACGCCAAACGTTGTTGCTCTTTTTTGAGCGATTCAAGTTCATATGCAGATTTTTCAGCAAGCTCTATTTTTTCTTGTTCATGACGCATTGCGGCAATTCGTTGCTCATCTTGGATGCGCCTTTTTTCCACCTCGAACTCGGCCATCATTTTGGCTTGCTCTTTCTCATATTCCAACTTTGCAAGCCTTTTCTCTTCATTGAGCTTTGCCTGCATCTCCTCTTTTTGTGCTAACAATAATTCATTGTGCTTTTTTTGGGCAAGTACTGCTAAGCGTTTATCTTCCCTTGCACGATCTTGATCTGCTTGCTTTTGCGCAAGCATAATTGCACGCGCCCGTTCTTGTTCTAATTTTGTTAAGCGAGCCGTCTCTTTTTCTCGCTCTCGCATTTCTTGCTTCTGCATGACAAGCATTTTCTGTTCGTGATCCTTACGGAGTACCTGTAAGCGCTTTTCTTCTTCAATTTTTTCACGCTCAATTTCTTTTTGTGCCATCATCATCTGGCGCTGATGTTCTTTTTGCGCTTGCGCCACTCGTTGTTGTTCAATCCGCGCTTGTTTTTGGGCTTCTTTTTCTAAAAGAGCCAATCTTCTTTCTTCCTGTTGCCGCTCTCGCTCTGCTATTTTTCGTGCTGCAAATTCGACTTTTTCTTGCTCACGGCGCAATGCAGCAAGTTTTTGCTCTTCATTGATACGATTTTTTTCATTTTCAAGTTGCGCAAGCATCTTCTGCTTTTCTTTTTCTCGCGCGAGCATCGCTAATTGCTTTTCTTGCTCAACTTTTCTTTTCAGTTCTTCTTTTTGTGCTAATAACAATTCTTTTTGTTTTCTGCGTTCATTATCAGCAAGGCGTTTTTCTTCTACTCTTCTCTCGCGCTCCGCTTGCTTTTGACTTAAAGCATTGACGCGCTGCTGTTCTTTTTCTAACTGTGCTAAACGCACCGCTTCATTCTGACGATCACGCATTGCCTGAAACTGCACCTCGATCATCTTTTTCTCATGCTCTTTGCGTAGAGCAATCACACGATTTTCTTCTTCAATTCTTATTCTCTCTGCTTCTTTTTGTGCCAAGAAGGCAGCCTTTTGTTTTTCAATTTCCAGCTGCGCCAATCGTTTCTCTTCTTGGAGTTTGGCACGCATCTCTTCTTTTTGTGCTAACAAAATCTCATTGTGTTTTTTTTGTGCGAGCTCGGCTAAACGTTTTTCTTCAATTCTCCGCTGCTGATCTGCTTGCTTTTGCGCAAGCAGCATTGCATGCTCACGCTCTTTTTCTAATTTTGCTAAAAGAGCAGTTTCTCTTTCTCTTTCGCGCATCTCTTTTTGCTGCATTGCTATCAATTGCTTTTCATGTTCTTTGCGCAATGCAAGCGCACGACTCTCTTCCTCAATTCTTATTCGTTCCGCTTCTTTCTCAGCTAAAAGCGCCGCGCGCTCTCTTTCTACTTCTAACTGCGCTAGACGTTTTTCTTCTTCAAGTTTTGCACGCATCTCTTCTTTTTGCGCTAATAAAATCTCCTGCTGCTTTTTTTTGGCCAACTGCGCTAAGCGCTTTTCTTCGATTCTGCGCTGTTGATCTGCCTGTCTTTGCGCAAGCATCATTGCCTGCTCACGCTCTTCCTCTAATTTTGCCAAGCGTGCCGTTTCTTTTTCCCGCTCTCGCATTTCCTGTTGCTGCATTGCTATCAAATGTTTTTCATGCTCTTTGCGCAACGCAAGCACACGATTCTCTTCCTCAATTCTTATTCGTTCCGCTTCTTTTTGGGCTAAAAGCGCTGCTCGCTCTCTTTCTACTTGAAGCTTAGCCAATCGTTTCTCTTCTTGAATTTTTGCACGCATTTCTTCTTTTTGTGCTAACAAAATCTCCTGTTGCTTTTTTTGGGCCAACTGCGCTAAGCGCTTTTCTTCAATTCTACGTTCTTGCTCCGCTTGCTTTTGTGCAAGCATCATTGCCTGCAAACGCTCTTCTTCTAATTTTGCTAAGCGAGCTGTCTCTTTTTCACGCTCACGCATTTCTTGCTGCTGCATTGCTATCAATTGTTTTTCGTGCTCTTTTCGCAATAAAATCACACGATTCTCTTCTTCAATTCTTATTCGTTCCGCTTCTTTTTCAGCTAAGAGCTCTGCTCGCTCTCGCTCTACTTCCAACTGCGCTAAACGTTTTTCTTCTTCAAGCTTTGCGCGCATCTCTTCTTTTTGCGCTAATAAAATTTCCTGCTGCTTTTTTTTGGCGAGATCGGCTAAGCGTTTCTCTTCGATTTTTCGTTTTTGCTCAGCCTGCTTTTTTGCAATCATCACCGCATGTGCGCGCTCTTGTTCTAATTTTGCTAAGCGTGCCATTTCTTTTTCGCGCTCCCGCAGTTCTTTTTGCTGCATTGCTATCAAATGCTTCTCATGCTCTTTGCGCAGTGCAATCACACGATTTTCTTCCTCAATTCTTATTCGCTCGGCTTCTTTTTGTGCCAAGAGAACAGCTTTTTCTTTCTCTACTTGAAGCTGTGCCAATCGTTTCTCTTCTTGCAGTCTTACGCGCATCTCTTCTTTTTGCGCTAACAATATCTCCTGTTGCTTTTTTTGGGCGAGATCAGCTAAGCGTTTCTCTTCGTTTTTTCGTTCTTGAGCCGCTTGCTTTTGCGCAAGAAGTGTCGCTTGTACGCGTTCTCGCTCTATTTGTGCACAACGCGCTTCTTCTTTTTGGCGTTCACGCAATTCTTGTTCTTGCAAGGCTAGCATTTTTTTCTCGTGGTCTTTGCGCATCGCAAGGACTCGCTGTTGTTCTTCTAAGCGAATCCGCTCAGCTTCTTTTTGAGCAACAACAAGTTCTTTTTCTCTTTCGTATTTCAGTTGCGCTAACCTTTTTTCTTCAGCCTTTTTTTCTTGCATCTGTTGCTGCTGCGCCATAACCATTTCTCGTTGACGATCTTTTTCCAGTTGAGCAATTTTTGCCGCTTCCTTCTGTTTTTCTCGCGCTTCTTGCTGCTGCATCGCAAGAATTTTCTTCTCATGTTCTTTGCGTAGAGCAAGAATCCGATTTTCCTCTTGGATTCGTAAACGCTCCGCCTCTTTCTGAGCTAAAAGCATCGCTTTTTCTTTGTCTTGCTTGAGTTGCGCTAATCGCTTATCTTCTTGCGCTCTTTTGCGGATTGCTTCGTTTCGCGCAAGCAGCACTTTGTTTGCAATTTGCGCTTCTCGTTGAGCTTGCAGTTTTTCTTCTCTCTCTTTTTGCTCTCGGGCTGCAATAAGTTTTCTTTCCTGCTCCATCTTAAGAGCCATAATTCGTTTTTCTTCTTCTTGCTTTTCACGAACCATTTCTCTCTGAGTCATTAAAATAATTTGTTCATCACGCTTTTTTCGTTCAGCTATTTTTATCTCTTGCTGTTTTCGCGAAGCTTCCAATTGCTTTTGTATCTTCTCCGCTTCCTGCTTTGCCAAAAGCTCTTTTTGTTCTTTCTCTTTTTTAGCAGCTAATGCCTGTTTTTGTTCGAAAGATTTGTTATGTTCCAATGTTTTTTTTGCAAGTAGGCGAATTCGTTCTTGTTCACGTTCAAAGCGCGCTAATCGTTGTTCTTCTTCCTGCTTGCGGCGCATTTCTTCTTTTTGTTGAGCGAGTATGGCTTCCTTTTTTTGTTGCTCGATTCGAGCGCACGCTCGTTGCTCTGCTTCTCGCGCTTGCTGTTGCTTTTTAATAGCAAGGGCTACCGCCTGCTCACGCTCTTTATTAAGTTGAGCGGCCATACGTGCATCTTCTTGTTTTCGACGCTCTTGCTGTTGTTTTTCCGCCAGCATTCGCTTTTCATCTTCTTTTTGTTTTGCTAAAAGCTGGCGTTTTTCTTCTAAGATCTTTTGCTGTGCTAATTTATTAATTTTTTCTTTTCGACGTTCTAGCTCCGCCAGTTCTCGTTTTTGCTGATCTCTTTTTTTTGCTTCTTCTTGTTGTTGCATCATCAATTGTTGTTGACGCTCCTGCTTAGCAAGCGCCAACCGTTTTTTCTCAGCTTCCTTTTCAGAGGCCTCACGCTTGAGAGCAATTGCCAACGCATCATCACTTTTGGCTGCCACTTGAGCATAGATCGGCGCCTGCAACAATATTGCCAGCAATAGAGCTCCATAACTCATCAACAATAGTTTTTTCATAAACAAATCCCCTTTTTATCGCACATCGTACCATTGAATTATCTTCAATGTTTCACAATGCAAGGGATTTATTCAATAGTTTTAAATTTAAATGCTATTGTAAGTATATTATGGAATTTAATGCTCCATACCATCAATCAGATTGATAAAGAAGAAAGGCACACGGGTTTACACATGCTAAGTTTTAAATCACCTACATTAATGTTTTTGCAAGTTCTGTAATAGAATTCGCTGCAAAAACACCAGACCAGAACGGTTCCCACTCTTCTCGATCCTTTACCATGAATGAAAGGCATCCGCCAATAATCAATCCAATGGAATAGGTAAATGGCATTAATAAACCACCCAAAACGAGCATAGGATTCAATTTACATTTTTTAAGAATCAATCCAAAAATTCCACCGATAATCAAAACAAACCAATTAAAATGTGAAACATTAATTAATAGTGCGCGCGCTTGAGCTCGCTGTGCCACTAAAGGTTCTCCACCTAAACCAAATTTATGCACGAGAAGCCACATAATTACACCAGCAGCTATTGAGCTTACGATAAGGCCAAGAATTTGAAACCAACGCAAAGTCGAACGATTTATGCCGGCCATTTGCCCCATTTTTCTGCCAAAAAGAACATCGGTTGCAACACCGCCACAAAGTTCTACGAACGTTGCTATTACCGTTACACGTAATGGATCAACACCAAAGAGGAATAATGCTGGCACCATAACGAATGTCGCAAAACGGCCCAACTGCGCCAAACCAATTTTTCCTGCAATGACGACGATTTGATACGCGCAAACAAATGATAGAATAATTAAATAAAATTGTGAGAGCACTGAAAAATGCATGGCGCTCAAATAACCGATCACTAATATTAAGGTGAGCATCGCTTGAATCATATGCGCTCGTTCTTGCAACGGTGCAAAAAGCTCCATGTCCATCGATTTACGCGGGCCGCCATCTTTCAATTTTCTAAACCATCCGCGCAACATTTTTGGCAAATCAAAAAAACTTTGCACAGCACCCACCGCCACCAATCCACTGCCAAACGCGAGTAAGAAATCCGGCCCGGAAATAGTTGGGAAAAATAAATTGTTAATGGGTTCCATCAAACCAATACGAGCTATTGCCCCCACGATTAATGGTATTGCAATAACATGCCCTGTAATAAAACCGATAGCTAATAGCATCGGCAGTACATCAAACCGTAACTGAATAAGTGGAATCGTCACGGGCCCTAATGCATACTGCTTTGTTAACGTGATGCCAGAAGCCAAAACGGCTTTGAAAAGCCACGTACCGCCATGAAGCGCGGTAAATATAAAAGTGGCGCATGCACCAATTGCAAGCTCCAATGCTTTTCGCGCCTGATTTTGCGCAGCAATCATTTTGTATACCAACTGGCCAATTGGAAAAGGCAACTCATCTTTCACAATTAAGTTATGTTCAAGCAAATCGGCAATTAATAAGCCAAAGCTTCCGCCCGCCAATGAAAGCCCTGCCACAAGCGCGACAAAATAAATCGGGCTTTCCATCCAACCACCAAAAAAAGATTGATCAAGAAAATAAAGGGTTGGAAATGAAAACGAAAGAGCCGTTGCTAAAATACCGCCAATTGATCCGCCGGCGGTTACCAATGCCAATCCATCCGAATACCGCTTGCCGCGCAAACCGATCAGATGAACTAAAAATGTTCCAATCAGCACCAAGGTTGGCGCAATCCAGGGGCCAATTGGAGTGGCAAGCGCAATATAGCTCATCACACCCGTTGAAAATATAGATAGACAAATAGTAATTATAACAAGGCCAATATTCATAGGTGCCCTCTTTTTGATATAGAAAGTACCCCTGAAATCTAACATATATGGGTAAAAGCGCTACTCTCGATTTTTGGCAAAATCCACTAAATTTGATAGTATAGTAGAATCTTTATTACTTAATGGGTTATGGGGGATTTATGAAATCACTACTATTTTTTTTCGTATGGTCGATGAGCGGCGTCATGGTGAATTTTAATGCTACAGCCGAACAATCAACGCGTGACCTTATGGTTTATGCTAAAATGATGTGCATGGAACTTAAGCATGAAGAAATCAATGAAGCATTCATGGTCAATCAACCAAAACCTGATAAAGCTGAGCTGTTTATTTTCTTTCAAAAAATAGGCCTAGTAAATCCAGATGGCACGTTTAACGATTGCGCTTGCTCTTCAATAATAAATTTTGATCGAAATAAAATTAATTAGGGAAAAATATGAATAACAGATTTTTATTGGTTGCATTATTAGCATTATCTGTTTTGCCCCACTCTGGCTCCGCGCAAGAGAATCCAGATGATGACATTACAATGTCGGCAGATCAGCAAAAAATATTCAACGTACTGATTGGTATAAATCAAACATGTATTGGAAGAATTTCTGATGTACCACAAATCACCCTCAATCGCGTTATGGACGCAGTTAAAGAAGCAACCCAGCAAGATTTATTATTACCTCTTCTTCATATTTACCGTTTATGCGTTGATTCACTTGTGAAAGATCAACAAGATGTTACAATCTCGCCAGATCCAATCTTCCTTCCGAACGATCTTTGGGCTACAATGATAGAAGAAGGTTTTCATCGCGGTTTATGGACGCGTGATGGCATAGCCACTGCGCAGGTACGCGATATCTTCTTGGCTTGCTACATTCCTTGTGGATTACAACATTATGCAATTGTCGACCTTTCCCAAAAAAATGGCCAACTCTCACTGATTGAAAACAACTAAAGGATGATCATGAAAAAACTTTTAATTCTTTCCCTTATTTTTGCAACACAGCAAATCTATGGCGCAGCAACAAAGCTTCAAAATGGAAAGCGAATCGATCTTGCGCGTTTTGATGTGGTATGCTCAATCTTGGAAAAACTACAAGCTGAACATCCTGAAATCTTGCAAGAGCTTTATTCACTTGTTAAAGAAACACGCAGCAAAACAAAATGTTTTATTACTCCGGAACTTGCTGAAAAATTGATGCTCGTTTTGAGTGAAGTTGCAGATAATGAATTTGTTCTTTGGAGTAATAAGGGAGTTATTTACCCTGATGTGCGACATCTTATTAAAGCTGCCTGCAAAGCAAATGGTGGCTCAATCGAAGTACGAACACCGATTACTAAATCTTAATCCTAACAGTTAGATAAACCATGCTCTTAATTGTTCTCATGTACGCCCTTTTTGCAGGAACCTTCTCGTTAGGAAAAATACTTGCTTGCTATTCGCAACCAATTTTCTTGGTTGGCATTCGCATGTTTTTAGCAGGAAGTTTTCTGATGGCTTACGAGTTCATGCAGCATGGATCAAATTGGCGCTTTGATAGAAAACATATTTGGTATTATGTTCAAATTATTTTATTCACGACTTATATCCCGTATAGTCTTCGCTTTTGGGCGCTGCGAAGTGAAATGACCGCTTCCAAAGCATGCCTTCTTTATAACTTATCACCATTTATGACCTATATTTTTTCATACTTTTTGTATTCAGAAAAAGTAACGATCAAAAAAGTCATCGGGCTCATAATAGGATTTATTGGTTTCTTACCCACCGTATTACCAGCAATAAAATCTGAACATGGCCAAGCTGCATTTCTCTCGATGCCTGAAATTGCGATACTATGTTCTGTTGCCTGTTTGAGCTACGGATGGATCATGATTCATCGCCTCGTTAAGTTTCATAACTATGAGGCGACAACAATTAATAGCATGAGCATGTTCTGCGGTGGATTACTTGCACTCATTACTTCATGGCTTTTTGAATCGAGCGAAGCGGCAATCGAAGTGGGCCACGTCGGTACATTTCTTCTGATTCTAGCGGTAGTTATTATCGTCAGCAATTTGCTTTGCCATAATTTGTATGTAACGCTCCTAAAAACCTATAGCCCGACATTTTTATCGTTCGCAAGCTTTCTTTCCCCGCTCTTTGCAGCACTTTATGGTTGGCTTTTTTTGAGCGAGCCAACGCCTTGGACATTCTGGGCGACAGCAATTTGTGTGCTAACCGGGCTTGCAATATTCTATCACGATGAACTCTATGGCAGTGCATCAATAAGCAAACCTGCGCTTACGCAAGAATCGGTAATCTAGTATTCTTATAATGAATTGAGAAACCCGTTTATTCTCTGTTCATATTCATGCGGTTTATCAGTAAAGATTCTTGCATGCCCTGATCCAGAAACAACCCACAAATCTTTTGGTGCGGTGATTTCTTGATAAATTCTATGAGCATTCTCAATCGGCACCGTTTCATCGTTTACTGAATGAATCATGAGCACCGGAATTTTAAGTTGACGCGCAGAAACAACTGAATCGACTTCGGTTAAACTGAAGTTGCGCAATCGTTCTAAAAATTTTCTGCCGACGATACTAAAAGGAAAATGAGGCAATTTATAGCGATGCGTTAGCATGCGATGTACTTGCTCATCCAATCTCGCAAAAGGTGCATCAAGAATAATTGCATCGCACATATTCGATTCAACTGCGGCGCAGAGCAACGTTACCGCTCCCATCGAAACGCCAATACCTATGATAGGAAGCTTTTGCGTGTTTTCACTATTGTTTAGAAATTGCAGTGCTGCAATAACATCATTTTTTTCATAATAACCAATGCTCGAATGATCGCCTTTACTTTCTCCGTGAGCACGATAATCAAAAAGAAGAATGTTATCGTTTGGAAACATCAGGGCAAAACGATGCATTCTTTCTTTGGCCATGCGATATCCGTGGCAAACAAGAATGTTTCTCTTTGCGTGCGGCCGATTAATCATCAATCCTGAAATTTTAATTGCATCGTCTGTATAAAATGAAACCGGCTCTGCTTGAAAAACATTGAGAAGCACATCTTTAAAAAGAGCGTGCTCTTCTTTTCTGCGCTCAGGATACCCTGGGCGACTTGTGTGCCGATACATCATGAGGCAAAGGAAGCCACAAAGCAATAAAGTTACGCCAAGTAAAAAAATAGGAAAGTATCGGAGAAATTTAAAAACCTTATTTCGATTCATAGCACCCTCTCAGGCACTATTATACTAATTCAATACTATCGCCCGCTAGAAAATGCATATGCAGATGGGGAACATGCTGAAATTTTCCACTATTAATCGCCAATTTAAACGAAGAATTGCCGATCTTTTCAGAGAGCGTACGCACCATATCAAACATTTTACCAGCAAGGTCTTTATCATTGAGCGAGAGAACATTTGGGATGTGTTTTTTTGGAATAATCAAATAATGAGTTGGTGCTTTAGGATAAAGATCTTTTAAAACAACCAAATCCTCAGTTTCTGCAATAAAGCTTGATGGGATTTCTTTTGAAATAATTTTACAAAAAATGCACGAACCTAATGCCATAAAAAAACCTTGAGAATTAATGTTTAATGCCGTAATACTCTTCAATTTTGGCGCGCAATAATGCTTGTCGATTTTTTCTGCCTTTTTTAACTGACTCTAGCATTAGCATACTTTTTTGAACGTCATTTTGAGGGCCCGTTAAAGTATTTATTACTTTGGCCCCAATCGCTACTTTATCAAAAAGAGGAAGCGCATCAACCAGTTCTTTTGATTCGTAAAGAAGCTGTACCGCAGTGTCTCCACCAAACAGCGCTGATGCTTTACTAGCAACTCCTGCGCCCGCCGTTTTAATTCCTGTGGTTATCGCAGTTGCTTTTGCAGCGACGACAGTTCCAGGAAATAAAACTGGTGCACATACTAAAAAAACACCCGCTGCCCCAATGACAATAACTACACCGATCGCTACTTTAGTTTCCGTATTCATCCTTTCTGTTTGATTTTGAGGGGGATGAGAACGCGATGCCGGAAGTTCGTCCATTATAGAATTGAATTCAGCCTTAAAATTGTTTAGCGGGCCAAAGCCAGCAACCGATGCATAAAAATCTGAAACTTTTTCGCAATTATATGGCAGCTGATTTTTTTCGCGAAAATTATAAGCATTTTGAGAAACACATTTAATGAGCCCTTCTTCCGCTTTTTTAATTTCGCTGCATCGATCATTAAAACGTTCTACTAATTGCTGCGATTCGGTTGGGTGCACGAAGCCAAGTGCAATATATCCTATATTGCATCCAGCTCTAGCGATTTCGATCCCATAGCGACTATTATCGATTGTCTCGATGGCTTGATCTATGCTAATTTCTACGCTAGAAAATAATTGAAAGCTTGCTGAGCACAATAACCAAAATGTGCGTAATTTATACTTATCTATTATTTTTGCTGAATGCATGCGTAACCTTGTCTAATGCCTCTTGCCCCGCGACCGCTGCATAAAAATCACTTAACACCTCACATGCTCGAGGCAAGCCATTGTGCTCTTTTTCACCTTTTTTATTTTTCACCAAACAACAATTTAATTCATCTTCAGCACCTAAGAGTTCTAAATTCTTTGCAACTAATCGCTGGGAAAGTTTGGTTTCAGGACTTGGCGAAACAGATTCTTGAACGAAACTGAAAAATTGATAACCAGCTCTTATTATCGTAACGGTTCCAACCACCGCTCCTATAAATTTCGCTGCGGTTTCTGCATCTTGTTTTATATCCCGCAATATTTTATTTCGTTCTTTTTGAGTTTCTACTACCTCTTTCATTTCTGCCGAGCATTGCTCATTATTTTGTGCAAAACTTTTATTAGCTTCTGTTAAGTTTTTTGAGATCTCCATTTGCTCTTGCAGCATTTTATTTTGACAGTCGAGTTGAATTTTTGCCTGCTGACCTTTACCATGCTCTTCCACATAATTCAACCCTTTCTTTACTAATCGCACTGGAGCCTCAGCTACGTGAGAAGCTAGCTCGCCAACCTTCTGTGAAAAGCTTTTCTCATCTTCAACTGAACATATTGAAGAATTTCCAATCGTTATCAATATAGCAAGCAAAATTAATTTCATAAGTAGCTCCTAGTTATTAATAATAGGATGAATAGATTCAACCTGATTATAAAGCTCCCTAGTCTCCTTGGCTAAGCTCTCCCAATACACTAATAATATTTTTAACGTAATAACTTCGAACTCAGCTCTAATTAAGTAAAATTTAAACAATGAATATTCTTTATCAAATTGATTTCCCAAAAAATTGTTTTTAATGATATTTAACTGATATTTATTGCTCAGATCGAAAAAGCTATCTTTAAACTGATTAATTTCTATGCGAAAATTCTCGAGAATGTCATTTCCTATGAGGTCTTTTGCCGAGTTTGATATTAATTGATTTTTCTTTTTTTCAGCGATTACTAACCCTAGCTGTTTGATTTTGTTAAGTATTACATCAATTAATAACTCTTGATCTTCAATTCGTTTGCTAAGGTCACTCAATTCTTTATTTTTCTTTTTAAGTTCTATTAGTGTTTTATCTTCTTCGGCATAAATTGAAACAATGAATAATCCCATAAACATCGCTGTCATACATTTTTTCATCTAAACCTCTTTGTTACTTATTAGGTGACTATTTTCGAAACATAATAGAGCTATCTCTTTGATTAAGATTTCCCATTTCTCAAGAACGTCTTTTAGCGAGTCTCTTTCTAAATAAAAAAGGACCATATAGAATCTTAACATCGCGGTATCTTTATCGAATTTATTGCAGCAAATCAAACTCTCTCTATCTATTTGAATGTTACTACCTTTAAAACCAATTAGATTAAACATGAATTGAGCTATTTTTTTATCTAATAAAGCCGCAATTTCCATATCTGAAAAAGCTTTTTCTGGTTTTTGCAGTTTTAATTCTTCTTTTTTTTCTACGTACACGGTACTATCAATTCACTTATTTTTTTTCTATCGAGCAAATCAATGCCTCTTTTTCAACAATTCGTTTATTTAGCTCCTCAAACTCCTGCTCTTTTTTCTTTTCCAAACTGTGTTTATTATCTTTTCCATCAATGGCGAGAGCCAACATTCCCACACGCATCGCCATTATATATTTTTTGATCATAAAAAACTCCCAGTTGGCTTTTTCTCGAATGAGGAACAACAATTAAATCAGATCGATCAATATAATATAAAAAAAGCTAAGGAATTACTACCGCTGGATCGCGATATTCGAACAGAGAAAATATATTGAAACTGGATTATTTTGAAGACTGCGCCTTTTAGGGCTAAAAAGACTGGTGCCGGAAGTCGGACTCGAACCGACATGGTGTTACCACCGCGGGATTTTGAGTCCCGTGCGTCTACCAATTCCGCCATCCCGGCACACGCAATAAGAGTACCTAAAAAAACCCAGCTGGTCAACGCGAAAACGCGCTAATAACAAGGGTACTTCAGGAAATAATCATAGAAAGATCGAATAGTGGAATATAAATTGCCACAATAAGCGCTAGAACCAGAAATGCCAAAACCATCATGAGGACTGGCTGAAAAAGAGCCGTGATCAGCGATAATTGTCGATTCACCTTCTCTTGATAAAGCTCTGCGCCTTTTATTAATAATAGACCGAGATTACTTGATTGTTCCCCAACGGAAACCAAACCACAAATTTCGGGCGAAAACAGTCCGCAATCTTCTAGGGCCTGACTGAGCGATTTCCCATGATTTACGTTTTTCTCAACACTCATGAGCTCGTGCGCAATCCATCGGTTTTTTACTGCACTGCGCGCAATTTCAAGCGCATAAGCAATCCGCACTTTTCCGGAAACCAAGAGACCCACCGCATAAAGATAGGAAGCTGCATTATTTTGGCGCACCAATGGACCGATAAATGGTATATAAAATATAATTTTACTGCTTTGGGGAATGCGACGTATTAAATAACGAAGAATTAATACAAAAAATATAAAAGAGCAAAAAATGAGCGCACCACCAAAACTCGTGAGCATAGAACTGATCGCGATCATAATGCGCGTTATTTGTGGCAGTTCATGCCCGGCACTCATAAATAATGAACTGATAGTTGGCACGATACCAATCATGATAAAAATAACGATGAGAATAAACGTCCCGAAGGTAATCAAGGGCACCAAAGCCGCGCTGCGCAATTTTTTATAAAAGGCATCGCGAGATTCTGCATAAGCGGCAATCATCTCAAGCGCTTGCCCCAACTTGCCCGATTCGTGGCCAGCTTTAATCATTTGGATTGAAACGTAATCAAAAATCCCAGCAGATTCAAGAGCACTGGCAATTGGGGTGCCGTGCTGCACCTCTATGCTGATATCTTCAAGCAATTCACGAAACGAGCTATGCGCCGTTTGTAATGCAAGCAAACCGATTGCGCGGTCGATGTAAACGCCAGAGCCGACAAGAATCGCTAACTGTCTAAAAAAGTTAATTTTTATCGCTATGGTAATGCGCTGAGTAAACGATTGCTTCTTAAATCGCGCGTTCATTAAACCAATATCTTTATGCAATAGCTGTGTATCAAGATCTCGCAAACTTCGCGCTCTTAAAACACCCCGCAAAACACGGCCATCAAGCGCTACGCCAGTCCATTTAAAATACGGCATGTTGCTCTCCTTGCTCCAACCCTAATTTTTTATACACTTCTTGCAGCGTCCATGTTCCTTCAAGTGAAAGCTTTTTTTTCCTGCTGGTAAAACCGGAAACGAGACTCACTTGATTCTTGGCCAAACCCAGTTGTGCTGCTACCAATCGGATAAGTTCTTCATTGGCTTTTCCTTTTTCAGGCGGGTTTTTTAGATAGCATTTGAGCGCGCCAGATTTATCCCTTATTAAACGCTGAGTTCCTGATGCGGGTATCACTTTGATCTCAATAATAAATGCCATAAAACTCCATCTTGAAAGAACCCCATAATATGGGTAAAATCATATAAGACTCTTGCATTAAATAGCAAATCATTTATCCTTGTTGCATGTTGAAATATGGCTCGCATGCACGATGGAGAGATGGCTGAGTGGTCTAAAGCGCTTGCCTGCTAAGCAAGAGCTCCAGAAATGGGGCGCGAGGGTTCGAATCCCTCTCTCTCCGCCAGTCTTCGCTTATCCATGGCTTCGGCCCTTGGCAAGCTTCGCCTGGTACAGCTAGCTTCATCTACAAGCAGACATGTTTCTTGAAATTAACGAAAAAATTAGGCGCCTATAGCTCAACTGGACAGAGCGTCAGACTACGGATCTGAAGGTTAGAGGTTCGACTCCTCTTAGGCGCACCAGTCTTCGCTTATCAAAGGCTTTCGCCTTTGCAAGCTACGACTGGCGCGGCCATTCTAGTGGCTGATAAAATTTGAAATTATTGTGGGGAGAGATGGCAGAGCGGTCTAATGCGGCGGTCTTGAAAACCGTTATCCTGAGAGATCGGGATCGAGGGTTCGAATCCCTCTCTCTCCTCCATTCTACGTTTATCCTGGCCCTCAGGCTCAGCAAACTACGAATGACAGACCAGTTTTCGCCAAGTAGGCGCAGCGACTTGTTCATCCAAGTTTTATCTGATGTTCTCTACGTTAATCAAAAATAAAAACATCATCACATCTTTTCTTCAATAAAATAATTTATCTAATGGCTCCCCAGAATATTATCGTTGAACTTCATACCAATCTTTCTAAACACATCGACCCAGAATATCGCGAGCAGGCAAGGCGCTTTTCTAAAGAAGAAATTCGACTTCTTGGCGTGCGAGTTCCTGTTGTCCGCAGAATTTCTGCAGCTCATTTTTCAGAAATTAAAAACCTTGATAAGAAAGAAGTTTTTCAAATCTGCGAACAGCTACTAAAAAAAGAACAAGAATTTCAAACGATCGCTTTTGATTGGCTCAACAAAATAAGAAAAAAATTTGAGCCATCAGATTTTGAATTTTTCCAACACTGCCTTGAAAACTATGTATCAAACTGGGCAGCGTGCGACGATTTTTGCACGCACGCCCTGGGTTTCTTTCTTTATAAATTCCCGCAATTTTTACCACAATTAAAATCATGGGCAAATTCTGAAAATAGATGGATGCGCCGCGCAAGCGCCGTTTCTCTCATTTATTCATTACGTAAGGATTTTTATTTAGAAGATGCTTTTGGTTTGGCACAAATTTTACTCGAAGATAAAGATGATTTGGTGCAAAAAGGATATGGCTGGATGCTGAAAGAAGCAACTAAAACGCAACAAACAGATATCTTTAACTTTGTTATGAACCACAAAGCCAAAATGCCGCGAACAGCGCTCCGCTATGCTATTGAAAAACTCCCCGCCTCAATGAAGCAAGAAGCGATGAAATAAATCGCTCATCTCGATTAACCTTACCCAAAACTATTTAATTCTTCTTAATTCTTTCTCTATAGTGATCCCAAAAAAGGAAACTCTATGAAGCGATTTATTTTACTATTAGTTACCACTTTTTTTGCGGCCAACGCGTCGGCATATTTAAAATTTTCAGTTTTAGATTCACAACAACAATCAACTGAAATAACTCTTTCTGAGCAGGATTCGAAGTTATTAATTAAATTTTCGCAAGTTATAGAAAATTTAGTAGGCGACATTGATTCCAAAATGCAATCATATTCAATCCCGTTACCTTTTTCTAAGCGACAACTTGACCTTATTTTAAGTTTCCTCAAATTTGAAAATGAAAAAGATGAAAAGCTTGTACATCGTGCTTCCCAATTGCCTCTTGAAACTATTGAATCTCTTTTGATCAATTCTGATTACTTGGACATTGACTCCCTTCAAACCATTTTCGAAAAAGCTTTAGCAAGAAAGATTACAAGCCCGGCAGAATTAGATAAATTCTTGCAAGACGCTGCATATTTAAAAAAATTACGACTCCCGGACACACTAAGAAGCAGCATTGCACAAGCAGTCACGCAAAACGCATGGGAAAACATGTTTCCCATGTTATCGTTTCTGAAAATAGAAAATAAGATTATTAGCAATGCAGGCAGTGAAATCTTAAACCTTGCACCAATGGGTAATAAACTTTGCGCAATGTTAGCGGATGCGGAAATTAGAATTTTGAATTTACTTACAGGAAAATCATCTTCACTCACCACCAATCAATCAGATCTATCGGCCCTCGTGTGCAAAAATCCTTTTGCTTATTCAAGCGACGAATCAGGAACAATAACCATTTGGGATTTAGAAAAATTAATAAAACTCGGGGAGTTGAAAAAACATTCCTGGGCCGTTTTAGCTTTAGCGCTGAATGATGACGGCACATTTCTCTTTTCTTCAGGTAAAGATCACGCTATTAATAAATGGGATACTCAAACGGGAAAATTAATCGCCACTATTCTTGAGACCCCGCAAGAAGAAGCTTGGGCATTAGCCGCAAACGATCCAATTTTATTTATAGGATTATCCAATGGGACGATCAAAGCTTATGATTTTATTAATGACGCACTCGCTTATGAATTAAAAGAGCATACTAAAAGAATTTCCAAACTCGTCCTTGATCAAAGCAAAAAAATTCTTTTTTCTGCTGATGCAGGTGGCACAATTTGCGCATCGGATCTTGAAAAAAAAGAATTGCTTTTTAGATCTGCTAGTGATAAAGAAATTAATACGATGGCGCATGGAGCTGATGGCTATCTTTTTTCTGGCGGGCAAGATGGAGCAATTCGACTTTGGGACGATAAAACAGGCCAATTGCTCTTCACCATCGCAGGCGCGACGCCGCGAACAATTTCAGGATTAGTACTTCAAGATAATAACGGATTAATTTCAGGTTCCTTTGATAAAACAATCCGGCGCTGGAATCTTGAGCCTCTAAAAAAAATCATACATTCCCTACGTACTAATTTGACTTTAGAGCAAGCACTCTTGCTTGCCGCCCCTGGGCCAATCGATTTTAAAAAGTACCCGCACCTCTTAAAATCATTTAAGGATTTGGACGAAGAAATTCAATATCTGGCGATTGAATCAAAACATGTGTTGCCCCCAAATCTTTCGTGGAGTGCGCCGGTTTTGACCGGTTATCAATTTTTAAAATCATTATTTGGCAATAAATAGCCAATTTGAATCCCATACAGCTATGCGAAGAGCTTTTTTACAAGAACCACAAAACGTGTTAGCATTTTATCAAGTTTAATATATAGATCCTAGGGACTTTTTTATGATTAACTATCTTTCACATCTTACGATTTTAGTAAAAAATCAAGATGAAGCGCTTAAATTTTACACCGAAAAAATTGGTTTTGAAAAACATACCGATGCGCAATTTGGGCAAATGCGCTGGTTAACGTTGAATCCAAAGGGAAGCCAGAATTTAGAGTTTGCTTTAATGCTTCCTGAATCACAAGAAGATTTAGCACTTGTTGGCAAACAAGGTGGTTCATTCCCACTCGCTTGCATGATTACCGATAATTGCAAAAAAGACTACGAAGAAATGAAATCTCGCGGCGTCGAATTCATTATGGAACCAACGACCGAAGAGTGGGGAACGCAAGCGGTTTTTAAAGATCTTTATGGAAATATGTTTAATATGGTCGAATTACCAAAATAATGGATTTATCTTTTTTCATTAAAGGAATTATTATTGGAGCAGCAATCGCATTCCCGGTAGGCCCTATTGGGATTTTGTGCTTGCGAAGATTGTTGATTCAAGGCCCACTTATGGGAATAGCTTCAGGATTTGGCGCAGCCACTGCAGATGTTGTTTTTGCAGTTGCTGCACTTTTGAGTCTTGGCTTTTTATCAGCTCATCTAACTCAATTTGCATTCGCAATACGACTTGTCAGCAGCATACTTTTATCAATTCTAGGAATTGTTATCCTATCATCTAAACCGCCGCAAGCAATGCAATCGAAAAGCCCACTCAATATTTTAGAATCCTATATAACGACATTTTTCCTCACACTCGCGAATCCCATTATTATTCTTACGCTCATTTTTCTCTTTGCAGCAGTTGGCATTGATCATGAACTCGATCGCACGAGCGAACTTATTTTGACTGCAAGTGGCGTATTTATTGGATCCACTCTTTGGTGGATTGTACTCGGCATCCTTGCTGCTTACTTTCAGCCCAAAATTAAGGCATCTACCTTCAGGCGGATTAATCAGTTTTCAGGAATTGGTATTATGAGCTTTGGGATTCTTTCACTCATAAAACTTATTTTGAAGTAAGATCTTGTGAAAATAAATTACTCATATCGACAAGTTGATATTTGGTATTTTTACCAAATGTCTTTTTTACCGCCACTATATTGGCGTCTTTTAATGCCCACCATTCAATTCTTGTATTTTTCGTATTCAAAAGTTTTGTTCCAATTAAATTTTCAATATCTGCCATTTTGAATTTATTTGCAGACCCATCACTCAATATATTTTTGCCTACATCAAAAAGAAAATATCTCTTTTGAAACGAACTATCCACAATTGCTGCAATAAAATAACAATCATCATTTTTTTCAATATCTGGCAATTCTTTATAATCTTGTTTGGTCTCATCGAGGCTTTTAAGTTTCGCAGCAATAGATAAACTAATATCAACTTCATTAATAACAGCTTTACTTGTAGCAGTAATGATAAGCATAATGATAATACTATGAATTTTACTCATATCTTTTCCCTTTCTATTATCAGTTAAGTATGCATGGAATAAAAGCGCATCTCTATTCTTTTAAGAATTTTTATTCTCACGCAAATCATTTTCTGTTTGAAATAACAACTTGCTCAATTTATTGGTATTGTTTATACTACAACTATTATGCAATTATTTTCTGCGGGGGAACGGTATGTTAAAGAAAATCGCTATTTTCGCGGCTCTATTATTTTTGATCGCGCTCGGAGCGATTCTATGGCATCGAAGAACTATTCAACAACTTCAGAATCATCTTCAGGTTACAACTGAATCTCCTCTACAGATAAGAACTGAATCAATAGGCGATGGACAATTCGAATCAGAAATTATTCGCGGCGATGCTTCTATTGGATTTTGTTCTGTAGCATGCGAAAATCCCCCCATTTGCCTCCCCACAAAAGGAACCATACCAGTATGGCTTCACGGTTTTCTTTTACGCACCGGCCCTGGCCTTTTTGAAGTAGGAAGCGATACTTTCAAATATTGGTTTGATGGCTTTGCGCTTTTGCAGTCGTTCAAATTTGATAAAGGAACAGTTCAATATGCCAGCAAATTCTTAAAAAGCGATTTTTATAAAGGCGCAATGAAAAGTGGTAAGCTTCCGATCCAAGAAGAAAAGAAATCCTCTTTCTTTTCCAAAATGGGAGCATTGCTTGCAAAGCGAGAGCCGTATGATAACGGCAACATTAATATTATGAAAATCGGCAACCAGTTTGTTGCACTCACCGAATCAACATTTCCTGTAGCATTTAATCCATCAACACTGGAAACATATCAATTCGCTGACTTTGATGACGATTTAGATGGCCATGTAGTAACGCCGCATCCGATTATCGATCCGCAAACTGGCAATTCATTTAATGTGATGACCCAATTTGGCACAACGAGTTATTATCACGTCTATTATATTCAACCAAACAGCACGAAGCGCACAATAATCGCTTCAGTGGAAGCCAAACAACCTTCGTATATACATGGGCTTTCGGTCACACAAAATTACATCGTGCTCACGCTTACGCCATTTGTGGTTAACCCACCCGATTTACTTTTTTCGATTAAACCGTTTCTTGATTATTTCTCCTGGAAACCAGAACTTGGCACAACATTTATTGTTATAGATCGAGCAACAGGGCGCACTCTCGATTCAATAAAAACAGAACCTTTCTTTGTTCTGAATCAGATAAATGCTTTTGAAAAAAATAATGAGCTCAATCTTGATATGATTATTTATCCTGATGCGCAAATCATGAAAGCGACAACGATTGAGAACTTAAGAAATCGCCCCGAATCGTTTGGCGAACGATCGCAACTTATTCGTTTTAGTATCAACTTAAAAAACAAGAATGTCGCAAAAAATATTCTTTCGCAAAATTCAGTTGAATTGCCGCGCATAAACCCACTCTTTAAAACGAAACATTATCGTTATATCTATGCCATGGGAGCTGGATTTTCAAGTATTCAGAAAGTAGATACCGAGAGTGAACGCATCATTGAATGGAAAGCGAACGGCTGCTGCCCAACCGAACCGGTATTCATTCCCCGCCCTCACGAAAAGAAAGAAGATGACGGTGTGCTTATAACGCAAGTGCTTGATACGATCAATTGCAAATCATTTATATTGATACTCGATGCGCATAATTTGCATGAAATAGGGCGCGCTGTACTGCCGAGTATAGTACCGTTTAGTTTACACGGCCTCTATACCGAGGCTTAATATTTTGAAAGGATTTTATGATCTTTAATAAAGCATTTATATTTTTTGCATGCGTTTTGCCTTTTTCAATTCAAGCATCTATCGATTGGCGTCCTATTGTAGACCATATCGCGCATACGCACGTAAGCGATTCGAGTTTTAATAAACAGCACGATATATGGATAGATTCGCATCTTTATACTATTCGCGTCAAACAAGAACCGCTCGTGCAATGCTCAATTAATGATACCTACGTTAATGTTCTTGAAAAGACGGTTGAAATTTTAGAAGGCGGGATTGTAATCGAACGAATGACCATACAAAATAATGTGGTAAAAAATTATTCGCGCCATTCAGTATTCAGTAAATTCGCTTACGGAATTGTTTGGGGTCTCTGCGCTCGCTTTGCATTGCAATTCTTTTTTAACGATAACACCATTAGCCCAGAAGCAAAGGGCTGGATTGCTGGCGCCTACGGCTTTGGAGCTGCATTATCACTTGATTAATATAATCTTTTTGAATTTATAAAAGAGAGGGGAATTTAAAACCCTCTCTTTTTTTATTGCTTTTTTTTAAACGATTGCACTAACGTATTAAAGATTTAACAAAAAAAGGAGTTACTATGCTATTGGATTGGGTTGTAATTTTTCTGATTCTTGCGATTCTTGCGGCTGTCTTTGGATTTGGTGGTTTTGCAGCCGATTTTGCCGGCATTGCAAAAATCCTCTTTGGTCTTTTCATCATCCTCTTTGTATTCTCGCTTCTCTATCGAATGATGTACGGCCGCCCACCTCAAGGAATGTAATTAACGATTGATTGTGATCGTTACGAGAATCACTTAAAAGATTCTTGGCTTGAAAGTCTTAGATGAGAATAAAAAAAGAAGCAGAACAATTATGCATCGTTCTGCTTCTTTTAGTTTTTTTACGCAGAATGTATAATCCTGCATTCATAAACAATGTTAAAAATTAACGGGCAATTACTTATTATTTTGCCAGTCGTTTTTGTTACCTTTATCCCATTGCTTATTTTGGTCGTGGCCTTGTTTCTTTTGTTGATCTTGGTTAGAAACATTACCTTGGTGACCTTGAGAAGATCCGTGTTTCTCTTTTTGACCTTGGTGTTTTGGATCTTGTACGTTACCTTTTTTGTCATTCCAATTATTATTGTTACTCATTGTATTTCCTTTTTTAGTGAAAACGTAATCATTTTTTTAAGCTAATTTTTTAGCGGTACGGATTTCTGCCGTATGCGCCTTTACCTTTAGCTTTAACCGCTTTTTTGGTGCCTTTACGTGCTGAGGCTTTTTTAGCAGTTTTCTTTTTACCGTGGTGAGCCTTTTTTCGTTTGTCAGTATGTCCCAACAACAAATCTAAAAGACTGAACTCGTGTTTTTTATGAGTCGATTTTTTTTTGTGTGCCATAAGAATATCTCCTTTGTTAAACTATAGTTCTCAAGAGTTCTTTGTTATAAATTACCGTTTCAATCATTTTTTATATTTCTAATAATCTTAATAAGAACTATTTTAAGCTTAACAATTATATACTTTTTCAATCAACACTATTACTAAATGAAATGTATAAAAATTGGCAAAGTGGCAAAAAGAGGCTATTTAAGAGGCAAATGTGCACTAAAAAAATGGCCCACCGATAAAAGTGGGCCATAGATAATCGACAAATGTTATACTAAATTACTCGTCGCGCTTGCTGCCAAGTATTCTCAGTAAGAAAAGGAAGAGATTCAGAAAATCAAGGTACATAGTTAATGCACCAATTAAAGCAGCTTTATGTTCAACGTCCCCTTGGCCAACCAAAGCATATCCCATTTGCTTGATCTTTTGACTATCGTACGCTGCAAGCAACGTAAAGAGGCCAACGCCAATGAGCGAGATAATGTAATCCAATTGAGCGCTTTTTAGAAAAAAGTTAATCACCATGGCAATAATCATACCAAAAAGTGCCATGCGGCCAACCGAGCCGATAGAGGTCAAATCACTTTGAGTAAAGTAACCGTAGAGCGCCATCACGGCGAATGTCGCAGCTGCTACGCCAAATGCTAAGTAGATTGAAGTTGCTGTATAGATATAGAAAATGGAAGCAAGCGTAGCGCCGGTCAGAACCGAATAACCAATAAATGCAGCGATCGCCATTGGCAAGCTCATGCGCATAACCCAGCCACTCAATGCAATTACGAGTGCAAATTGAGCTATAATCAGTCCAAAGAAAAGAATCTGATTGCCAAATATAGCTCTAAATAATGTTGGCGATTGGAATATCGCATAAGAAGTGCCCGCAGTCAGTGCAAGCCCTGCTGCCATCCAACCATATACTTTGTACATGAAATCGGTTATCGAACCGCTCATAGAATAATTACGTTGAAACATAGTTTCCTCCTTATCAAAAATTTCCATGTAACGATTTCATTCTACGAAAAAAAGGCATTCTAAGCAACAGCCCTACCTGGAAGATGCGAGAAATACGGCCAAAAATCTACTGTTTAAGCAAAGTGGACATAAGACGCCAGGATCTTGTTTGCCAAGTAGGCGAATGATATAATCAAAAAACATTCTAAAAAATCATTTTTACTAAGGGATAATCATATGCCAGTTTTGATAACAAAAGATAATTTTGAACAAGAAATAACCCAAGCTAAATTGCCTATTATTATTGATGTTTTTGCAACATGGTGCGGGCCTTGCCAATATATGGCCCCAATCTTTGAGCAGCTAGAGAAGGAGCTTGGCGCTTCCTATAAATTCACAAAGCTGAATGTCGACGAATCACGAGAGCTTGCTATACAATATGGCGTCACCTCAATTCCAACCTTTGTTTTTATAAAAGATGGCCAAATTAAAGGCAAAGAAACGGGCAGCATGAGCAAAGACGATTTGATAAAGAAAATAAATACCTATTTCAAATAGTCGCAAAAAATAAGAGTAATACAGGGTATGCACGGAAAAGCATACCCTATTTACCATATTAAATAATTTCTAATTGAAAAAATATTGATATTGGATCCTTAATTCCCACGCACGCCGTTTCAAATATTGATCGTTATGCTATACTTTCAACTATGGGTAGAAATTCATTTACCCGATAATGGAGGTTATCATGAACTATAGACGAAATTTGTTAATTTTACCGTTGGTTGCTTTATCAATTAAAAGTATTGCATCCGGAGATCCTTTTATATTCACCTTGCAGGAAGAAGCTAGCTCGCTCACTAATACGCTTGATAAAGGGCCGTTATCCGAGGGCGAGAAGATAATTGATGCAATTAGCAATAAAACGTTTACTCTTTTTGCTAAGTCGCCTCAAAACTTTTCAACAGAATCTAACGATGATATTGAGATACTTTATTTATCCGAGGATGTTGAAAAGAATCCACAATATTTGGAAGTTAAACAGTACACAGTATCTAAAGTTATTAAATCGATAACACCAATAAATGGAATAGCCGCATTTGAAGCGCGCAAAACTTCACTAGAAGCAAAGGAAAATTCTGACAAGAATATTTGTGTAACATTATACGGATTGCCTTATCGGATAGATAAAATAAATACTCAGGGCGACCATATTTATGGCAAATACAAACGAAATCATTCTTGGTTCAAAGATCACGTTATCACGCAGAATGCACTAAAAAAAGCTACTCCTGGTCAACGTGCAGTATTTGATAATGTGGACGATTATGAATGGCGTCCTGATAATCTCAAATACGCTGCAAAAATCGGCATAAGCGGATTGGCGACAGTGATGCTCGGTTATTTCTTAATTAAGACAATTTTCTAAGATATCGATTAGATTTAACTACTCCGGGGAAGATCACTCTTGATCTTCCCTTTTCTTTTGCAAAAACCACTTTATCTGTAAAACTTCGCGCGTAAAAAACTATTGCATTCCGCCTCAATCAGAAAGTATCGTCAGAATAATCCAAACTCATTAAAGGAGAATCTTCATGGCCGCTACTTTTCATAAAAAAGGATATGATAACGCAGTCCGTCTGATTAAAGCCGGAGAAATTTCTACATTTGATGCTGATTGGAACGAAGAAAAACCAACGCAAGATGAAGTTGTTCGCTTTATCAATACACATTTTATGAGCGAATATGGATTATGGTTTTTAGGAACCGATAGCAAATTCCCTGCAGACGCCAAAGAACATTATGTTTATCCCTATGGCGATTTAAAAACAGTTCAGCGCTGCGCATTAGTGGATACGATGGAAAAAGCAAAAAAGAGTAACGACGCTCAAATCGCAAACGCTGCAAAAGAGTTACTTGCAATAGTTGATAAGAATAAATAACGCTCAGCACACAGAGCCGATATTCTGGACTTCCGTACAATCATTTTGTCATCTTATTAATGGGATAACAAAAATCTTGTAATGGGGCCGCTCTATGCTCAAACGACTTTTATTGTTTCTAGGAGCGTTAATAGTATTCTCATATTGGGGTAGAATAAAAACGAACGATCCAATTTCTCATGGTTATCTTCCGCGTATTAGCGAGGGACAAATTGTCTCGTTAGTAAACAAATCAGAGTGTGAAAAATATACGATCGTTTTAATCGAGCGAACACCGGGTGGAACTGAATTATTGCAACCTCAAAATGATGTCATTCATATCTATTTAAGACCGCTGCACCAGAACGCTCAATACACAATAGGCCTGCTCAATTATGTTGAAAAAATTCCAACGATTACTTCCACTGGTGAAATGACATCATCCGATCTGGTCAATAAAAGAAAAGATCAGTTCAATTGCCGGCAAAAAGCTTTTCAAGAAAATATTAAAATCCCGTATTGGATTAAAGGCGAACCTTATTTCTTGCATTCCGCTCAAATTCCCGAGAAAGGAATAGCAGCCGCTACTTATAAAAAAGAAAATTGGTTTTCCACTCAATGGGTTAAGCAATGCGCTACTAATCAACCACCCGCGAATTACGAACCTGTATTTGAAATTGAATGGAAAACGTTTCAAAGAAGAAGAATTCTTATGGCGTTCTCATTTTCTGCTGCTGTTGGTGCTTATTTGTTTTATAAAAAAACAATTGATTCTCTTTTTTCTTAATGAGGTTCGTAAATGGAGATTAAATACATATTTTCAATCATTATCATTACTTCATGCTGCCATGTTATATTCTCGGCTCCGTATCAAATTTCTCTCCAAGCCGGAAAACCCGCGCTAACGTTGAGCGAAGGCGATGTATTTGTTGATTCTCATGAAAAAAAACGTTACGAAATAGTTTCAATCGAAGATTGCCAAAGCCAAGAGGGAACCCGATTTTTAGTGTGTCGATTAATAGATTCCAATCTTTCTCTCCATAAGAAATATACACAAATAGAACAAGGCCCCAATACCATTACTTCAATTAAACCTGTAGATTCCATTGAAGCGTTCATGAGCAGATATATAGAACTCAATCTCCGAAAAAATTACACGGCGGAAAAATTTATCATAAAGGGGGTTCCTTATACATTGACTGAAGTTAAATTAGACGAAAAAACTCTGGATCGAACGAGGCCCGGAGATGAGGATAAGAAAAAAGAAGAAATAAAGGAAATACAAAGCAAAAGACTATTTCCAAAAGATAAGTTCATTCGCGCAGATTACTTGCGTACTAGATTCTTCTATGATGATCGCGTCATACAGTTCGCTTCTAATAATCCACCATCCAATTATGAAACGGTAAGTGAACGATACGATCGCAATTATCGTTGGAAGCGCATAATTCCGACAGTACTTGCAGTAACGGTTATTGCTACTGCTGCATATTCTTTTTTTAGAAAAATAAAACGAACAATAGATTAAAATTACTTTTGTCGTGGACGCCAGGGAAACATGGCATTTGTTCTTTTTGCATAAGCGAGAAACTCGGGATTATGAGCAAACGATTTTTCTGCGAGCGGCACTCCTGAAATAAAACGTAAAAGAAAGGTGATAGTTAATGGGCTGATAATTGCGCTCCATCCTAAGTAAACAGGAAGGGTAATAAAGAAAATTGCCCACCACATCACGCTTTCGCCAAAATAGTTCGGATGCCGGGTATAACGCCAAAGCCCTTCTTGCATAATAGATCCCTTATTTTTCGGGCTGCGCAAAAATTCTGCCAATTGATAATCACCAATCGCCTCCCAAAACATACCGAACGCCCAAATGCCTACCGAAATGCAATCGAACCACTGTAGCGAAACAAGTGGAGCGCTATTTAGCAGCATGATCGGATACCCTATCACAAGCATCAAAAATCCTTGAAGCATAAAGACATATAAAAAAGCAAAAAACATTTGATGCGTGCCCCAATTTTTTCGCCATTGGGCGTAGCGTTCATCTTCACCTTTATTACGCGAACGTTTGAAAATATAATAGGTAATGCGAGTAGCCCAAAAAAATACGAGCATTGAAATAAGAAATGCGCGCCCGGAGCGAGCATGCGTAGAAAGAATAACAAGTGAGCACATCGCAAGTGTAATCATCGCACATGAACTTATTTTGTACAAGTGCGCATATTTTTTAGATAATAAGAAAAATAGACACAAAAAAAGAGCCGCTAAAAAAAGAAAGGCACCTTGCAAAGAAAGCTTTGTAGAAGTAACGGCTATTATGAGAAATCCAATGCCCCAACCATTATCTGCAATGCTATTATTGTTTTCTTGTTGAGCAATTAACCACAGAAAACTCATGTAGAGAAATACAAAAATACATTGAATCTGAAAGATCCACATAGTGCAAACCTCGGCAACTCGTGAAAACTTATTGATTTAGATTCTTCACCGAACGCCAATTGAGCAAACGTCCTTCAACCAGTGTTTGATCTTGCTCACCAGTATAAACGACAATCCCATTCGATTGCATTGCATGGCTAACCTTGTACCAATGCGTCAATTTTTTAAACGCCTGAGGCGAATAACTTTCGTTCGCGACAATTTCCATAGGCAAAACGCCGGTTGATTTATTTACAAGGCATTCCACTTCGTGGCCTGCCTTATCTTTCCAGAATGATATATTTCCTTTTTTACCAGCACTAAATGCTTGCTTATATAAATCAGAAATAACGAACGATTCGATAATTGCTTCGCGTAATGGATGTTGTTTTAATTGTTCAGGTGTCGAAATACGTAAAAGAGAACAGGTAATCGCCGGTTCAATAAAATAAAGTTTTGGGCTTTTAATAATTCGTTTTCCGTATGCTTGCTCGTGAGGCGGCAGTAAGAAAATAAGTTGCGTAAGTTCAAGTAATTCAATCCATGCTTTTGCGGTATGAATAGTAATTTCGCACGCGCGGCGAAGTGATGAATAATTTACTGGTTGTCCGAGTGATTGTTCAGCGCAAAGTTCCATAAAACGATAAAAAATCGTATCGTTATGCAAACTTTTTGCCACACGAACATCTTGCTCAGTATAATTTCGAACGTACGTTGTATACCATTCAGGAATATCCCCTTCACGCTGCGCAGCAGGAAATCCCCCGCGGAGAATCGCGTCATCTACAGATTGTGGAAGCACTTGAGAGATTTCACGTTCAGTAATTGAAAGTGGCCAAAGTGTATATGTTTTTGATCGAGAACCAAAAAGCTCCTCGACCAAAGTCGAATGATGGCGCAGCAAACTGGTTGTTACTATAATTTTTTTGCCTTCAGGAAGCTCGTAACTTCTTATTGCATCGATAATCGCAGGTGCGTACTCGCAATCATCAACAATCATTCCCTCACCCTTTGCAAGCGCATCACGAATAAAAAAATCAGGATTTTTGACCGCTTGTTGGCGCGACTGCAATTCTCGTAACGAAAAATATGCAAAATGAGGTGCTACCGTTTTGACCAAGGTTGTTTTTCCAACAAAACGCGGCCCTTTAATACAAAATACTGAATAGTTCGGCAAATCAATTTTTAACGTAGATTCTATGGTTCTTTTAAACACGGCATTCTCCTTTGGCATTTTGTATAGCCTAGTAATCTTTATGCCGAATATTCAATAATTTGTTTATGGCAGTCTGTAACAAGTTACAAGATGAACGACCGAATCAAAAAAGAGCAAAAAAAATTAGTTTACGCTTAAAAAACGTTTGATCAGTTGGTCTAAAACTCGTGGTACGCACTAAAGTGAACACGCGTAGCCTCTTCTCCTTTACGACGATCAAGCTTAAAGCCCCAATCAACTTTAATTGGCGTTGGGCGCAAGACGCGCAAACCTAAACCAACAGCGTGTCTGTAACTAAAATGATTGTTTCTCAAATTAGCAGGGGAAATTTGCGCTGCATCAAGCGTATCCCAGCCAGCACCACCATCATAGAAAATGCCGCCTTTCATAGAAAAATCTGCAGAAATTGGGAAAATCAATTCCGCATTAATCCAGAACGCTTTTGTCGCACCTAACGGATTAGATTTTCCGGCCAGTCCCGGAACAACCCATTGCGGCCCAATCTCGCCAAATTCAAACCCACGCACCGATGCCGGACCACCAATATTATACAACTCTCGATACGGAACGGTTCTGTGTTTAAATGGCGCAATAAGCCCGAGGTGTCCATGCAAACAGAATACCAAACTGCGTTCGTCAATAAGCGGCGTGTACCAACTCACATCAAAGTCCGCTTTAAAGAATCCAAATCCGTGAAGTGGTGTATCAGGTGCGTGTGTCGTACGACTCGGAAAGACCGTTTTTGTTAACACTTGCCATTGATATCCGTTACTTGGATGAACCGGATGATTACGAATATCTTTGGTTATATTTAATGCATAACCAATGAAGGTACCACTTTGAAAACGACGATTAATTATCCCTTGCAGCTCATCTTTCTGTGCTTGGTTGATAAAGTTACTACGTTGATCAACCGCAGTATTGGTATAACGCACATCCTCAACGATAAGTCTATTTATCCAAAGTGAATCAAACGCACGATGAGAAACAAATCCAAGATTAAATGCACCACCAACAATATTTTCATGAATAGATGATTTTTCCAAAAAGAAGAAATCGCTGTATGAAGTTCGTTTTGTAAAAATATCAATACCGGCATGAATTGGTCGATCGAAAAGCCACGGTTGAGTTAAATTAAAATTGAAGTTAACTTCTCGTTTTGCATATTCTCCGCTGAGCGCAAACTGAATACCTTTACCAAATAAGTTCGTATCTGAAAGCGCAGCGCGTAACGATAACGATTCGATAGGTGATGAAACGTCGCGCGGTGAACCACCAAAACCTAAGTTCATTTCGGCGCGGCCCGTTTTAACTTCTTTTACCATTAAATCAAGCGATGCTCTATCGTTCCCTAAACGATTAATTTTCCAGTTCACACCATTTCGTTGATCAAAATAACCGAGCAGTTCAACGCGTTGTTTGGAATCGTCCATCCCTTTGGTTGTGAGAATTCCGCCTTCTTGAAGTACTAATTGTCGACGAATAATTTTATCTTCAGTTTTTTCATTACCACGAATATTGATACTATCGAGCGTAACTTGAGAACCAAGTTCCGTATAAAATGCAATGCTGACCGTTTTTGTTTCTTCATTCGGCTTGACTGATGGCTCAATATCAGCATAAATATAGCCAAAATCACCCCAAAGCAATCGAAGCCCTTCAATCGTCTCCCGAATTTTTTCTTTCGAATAAAGATCGCATTCTTTAATTGGCAAACGTGATTTTAAAAATTCTTCAGAAATGAGATCGTTTCCGGGAACGGAGATATCGGATATGGTATATTGATCGCCTTCTTGAATGCAATAGGTAACCATAACCTCTTCTTGCGCGGCATCCGCTTGCACCTGCGCGCTAATAACGCGGGCATTCAAAAATCCGTTACTTTGATAATAGTTTTCGATAACTTGCTTATCCGCTTCGATCATATCGGGCTGATAACTTCCCGCGCGATCCATAAATCCAAGAATCCAATCTTCGCGTGTATAAATTAAACTGCGTAGTTTTTTATCAGTAACCGATTCGTTACCTGAAAAGAAAATTCGTTTAACAAGCGTTTTATTATTTTCTTGTATGGTAAAAATAACACGCGCAGCTCCATCCACCGGTTGCAATTGCGCAGTTACTTGAGCATTATGATAATCTTTATCTCGATATAATTTTTTAATAATCGCAATGTACCGAGGCAGATCCATTTCATCAACGCTCGTTATTTTAGAAAAATTAATTTTCTTTTCTATTTCTTTGAGCGTTAAGTGCTTATTACCTTGATATTCAACCCCTGCTAGCTTCATTTTTTCTTGTACAACGATAAAAAGATCTACTTCATGGCTACCAACCGGCTCACCATAAAGTTGCACGTTCTTAAAATAATTAAGATCGTTAACATTTTTAATAAGGGTGTTGGTTTTTCGAGGATCGAATCGCTGCCCTTCATGATAAGGAATGCGGCTGAGGATCGCTTGTGAGGGAACAGAGGAATTTCCTTCAACCGTAATCGATCTAATGATACGATCGGCCAGCGGTACTTGCACCGGTGCAGCCACTGCATCAGTTATTTCATCTTCATCTTCGTAGTCATCTGCAGATTCATTTTCCGCATTCTGATTATCGGATAATTCATCTTGATTTGCTGGCGCAGATTGCATCGCAGCCAAGGAAAATGGAAGGTTTCCACCACCGATAAATAAAATAATGAAGAGCCACAAAACACTCGCTCGTCGTGCAGACATCATGTATACGCTCCTGATTTGATTGAAGGCGGACCTTTAAAAAGATCGTTTTTATAGAATACCTTTTTTTCTTAAATTGACCAGAGGAGCTGTTTTTTTCTACACTAAATTTCGTTAAGTGCCGATGGACCTTTCAAACGAATGAAAAATAGTATGATACAGCTTTATTCAACTCTTTCGACTCGAAAAGAAACTATAAGCCCGCTGCTACAAGGCAAAATTAAACTTTATGTGTGCGGCATCACGCCGTACGACAATCCGCATATCGGTCACGGAAGAGTTTTTGTCACGTTTGATCTTATGTATCGCCTTTTAAAAATAATCGGCCTGGATGTTACGTATTGCAGAAATTTTACCGACATCGATGATAAACTCCTCAAAAAAGCTGAAGCTGAGTTTGGCGATCAATTGCGCTATGAGGAAATTGCTCAACGTTATATTGCTTCATTTAATCGTGATATGAAAGCGCTCAATTTAGATACACCGTCGCACGAACCACTCGTTACCAAAACAATTCCTGAAATTATCGATTTCGTAGCGCAATTAGTTGAGCAAAAAAAAGCGTATGCGGTTGATGGTGATGTATATTTTCGCATCAATAGCTTTCCCTCCTATGGCAAACTTTCCAAACAAAAACTGGATGAACTGCGCGCAGGAGCCCGCGTTGAAATAAACGATAAAAAAGAAGATCCGCTCGATTTTGCGTTATGGAAAGGTGAGCAAGAAGGAACTTTTTGGAAAAGCCCCTGGGGTTACGGTCGGCCAGGCTGGCATATTGAATGTTCGGCAATGGCGCTTAAATATTTGGGAGAGCAAATAGATATTCACGGAGGCGGTGCTGATTTAATTTTTCCTCACCATGAAAATGAAATAGCTCAAACCGAAAGCTTAACCAGAAAACCATTTTCAACTATTTGGAGCCATTGCGCATTTGTTCGAGTAAATAATGAAAAAATGTCTAAATCGCTGGGCAATTTTTTCACGCTCAATGATATATTTCAGCAATTCGATCCGATGGTAATTAGATATTATTATGCGATTCATCACTATCGAACCCCCCTTGATTTTTCGTTTGATGATATTCAAGCAGCGCAAAAAGCGTATCAAAAAATATGCCTTTTCTTTGCGCAAGCAGAGGTGAAAAAAAATAGTCCCCTCGATCTTGAAAATCAAACGCTTAAAAAAATGCTTACGTTTCTCTACGATGATTTAAACACTCCCGGGATGTTTGGCGTTCTTTTCACTTTTATGCAATCCAAACCGACTGCGGATGAAAAAGCGATCATAAAACAATTTTTAGTGAATGGATTGGGTTTAACGCTGGAACCAATTCCAGAAAAAACAATCGAAATAACGCCAGAAATTCAAAAGCTGCTTGATGAACGAGAAAAAGCACGACAAGAAAAAAACTGGAAGCGCGCCGATGAACTGAGAGCTACATTAACCGCTATGGGCGTAGAACTTCAAGATAAAAAAAGTTAAGGAAACAGATGACATCAACTCAAATGCCCCGAGCACCGCAACAAAATTTTTCGCCCATTGTTCGCGTTGGCGTTGGGGTACTTATTTTCCATAATGGAAAACTTCTTTTAGGTAAAAGAAAAAATGCGCACGGAAGCGGCACCTGGAGCCCGCCAGGAGGCCATCTAGAATTTGGCGAAACGCCTTTTGAATGTGCGCAACGAGAAGTACTTGAAGAAACAGGCCTCGTTATTAAAGAGATTACGGCCGGCCCCTATACCAACGATTTTTTTGAACTCGAACAAAAGCATTATATTACGCTTTTTATGATCGGCAACTATGAAGGCGGTGAGCCAAAAGTGTTAGAGCCGCATAAATGTGAAATGTGGGATTGGTTTGATATAAACGAACTACCAAAGCCATTATTTTTACCGATGGTTAATCTTAATTTTTCTCTTATAAAAGCCTATTAGTTAGCGGTTAAAGCGTTCTACGTAGCTACTACAGTATCGCTAAAATATGCTCAAAATGCATTTATTTTTAAACCGCCTTTAATTTATTGCAATTTTGCATTATTAATTGATAAACTATTAACAGGATACCTATTTAATAGGAATATATTATGCAAAAAAAATTCACCTGTTTATTCTTCATTTTTTGTTTATTGTTATCGAATTCTCTCTTCTCAATGGAATTGAGCTCAGACGAAGAAGAAACTGGCAGTGATATTGAACAAATGGCGATAAATTTAACATACGGTGGCTTATCTGATGAAGAACAGATGCTTATGGATGCGGTTGTTGCTGGAGAACCTTCTGAAATTCGAGCAGCAATACAAGCGGGAGCAAATTCTAATTCGTTTTATCATAATCCTTTAGCATTTGCCTTCAAAACAGCAAATGCAGACCTAGCTACCTTTCTAAAACAAAATGGCGCCTCGGCTGATGTACCAATCGCAGGGGATCTTACGCTTCGTCAACTTATGAAAAACACACCGAGCCAAAATGCACTGAAACGATTCAATGAATTATTTAATAACCACTAACTATTTTTCCCAAAGAATAATTAAAGATTTCATCCATTGGTATAATTTTTTCTAATAATAAAAAATGGAGATGAGTATGAGAAAATTTATTCTTATCAGTTCAGTAGTTATTTTTGGTTTCTATTGCTTATATCAAAAATCAATTCACTCCATGGAATATAGCTCCGACGAATACAGCTCAGACCAAGACGCACCAAGTGATATGGAAAATTTTGTATGGTATCAAACGTACACTGAGTTCACAGACGAAGAAACCGCTCTTTCTGATTCAGTAAGAAATAGCCGCCGTGATGGTATTATAAAAGCAATTCAAGATGGCGCAGATCCAAATCAGTTTTATGATAATCCACTTTCCTGGGCGATAAAGAAAAATGATTTAGAGCTCGCAAAATTTCTTGCAGATAAAGGTGCTACGATCCAGCAACCAATCTACGGTAATTCAACGCTCATTGAACTTATTAAAAATATTAGTAGTGATGAACGAAGAAAAGAGTTCGAAAAGCTATTTGACTTGCAAAACAGAAACGCTGAACTCAAATAATTTGTGCATTTAATTATACATCTTTTTTTCTAGCGATAACTGCGTAAATTGCACTTAAAAAAAACAGTTTATTAAAATAGAAACAAATAGGCGTGGCACCCGCTGCGCCTATTATTTTTTTGAGCGAATGCGCAGCGATCATCTGTGCATTTTTCTCTTCTGGATTTCTCCAAAAATGCCAACGCGTCGGGATATGCCACGGATTGAATTCTAAAATAATTAATAAACCGTTGGGCGTAAGAACACGGATCATTTCATGCAAAAGTTTTTTTTGGTCATCAGTTTTTAAATGATGAAAAACATATGAAGCATACACGCAATCAAAGCTGGCATCTTCAAATGGCAATTGACCATCACTGGTAAAAAAACGAATTTCAGGAAACGCTTCCTGCGCATTTTTAATCACGGGTTGATCCCGATCAACGCCAACCACCTTTGATTCCCATAAAATATCTTGCACGTAATGCGTGATTAAACCGCTGCCGCATCCGACATCCAAGATTTTTTGTGCATCACGATGGTGCGCAACGATTATTTCTTTGATCCGCTGCGCAGTCCACTGTGCTAATTGAATCTGATGATCACTCGAATGCATTAAGAATGCTTTTTCTTGAGTGTTGGAAATAAAATAACATCCTTGATCGAAGTCGTATTAGTAAGAAGCATTACAAGCCGATCGATACCGATGCCGACGCCGACAGTTGGGGGCAACGCATATTCTAAAGCTTGAATATAATCAGCATCATATTGATGCGCTTCTTCATCGCCCGCTTTATGCGCCTCAAGCTGCTGCTTGAATCTATCTGCTTGATCAAACGGATCGTTTAACTCATTAAATCCGTTACTGATTTCCATACCACCGATGAAAAGTTCATAACGGGCCGCAACGGCAGGATTTTCTGAATCACGCTTTGCAAGAGGAGAAATTTCGATCGGATATTCAGTGATAAAGGTTGGCTGAATCAACGTTGGTTCAACAATTTTTTCAAATAATGCATAGAATTTAACCGCATTTGATGCGTTTTGAGCCAATTTGATGCGATGCGTTTTTAATAATTCATTAAGCACTGCATCGGAACATTGAGCATCGGTTAGATGTGCAGCATCAAGCACCGATTGTTTAACAGAGATTCTTTTAAACGGCTTTCCAAAATCGATGACGTGATCGCCGAAACGAACTTCCAGCGTACCGCATGCAAATTCAACTGCTGAACGTAAGAGTTGTTCTACAAATTCCATAATGAAAAGATAATTATGATGCGCCATATAAAATTCAAGCATCGTAAATTCAGGATTATGACGCGTTGATACGCCCTCATTTCTGAAATTGCGATTTATTTCGTATACGCGCTCAAATCCACCAACGACCAATCTTTTTAAATACAGTTCCGGCGCAATACGCAAATAAAAATCATCGCCTAGCGCATTATGATGCGTAACGAAAGGACGTGCAGCTGCTCCGCCCGCAATCGGATGAAGCATTGGCGTTTCAACTTCCATGAATCCGTGCGCATCAAGAAAGTTACGTACCGATTTTAAAATACCGGTTCTTCGAATAAATTTTTCGCGACTTTCCGGGTTACTAATTAAATCTAAATAGCGCTGACGATAACGGACCTCAACGTCGGTAAGCCCATGAAATTTTTCTGGCAAGGGATGCAAACATTTACTCAATAACTTAAACGATTTTACTTCTAAGGTAACCTCGCCCATCTTTGTGCGAAAGGCAGGCCCCATAGCCCATAAAATATCGCCAATATCGATCATATGCTTAAAAAATTCAAATTGCTCAGCGCCGACATGTTCATCTTTTATATAGATTTGAATTTTAGCGGTACGATCTTGAAGATGTGCAAAAATAGTTTTTCCGTGCGATCGAATAGAAACGAGTCGCCCCGCAATGGTGTAGGTTGGTTTTTGATCGTGATGCCCGAAATGCTTAAGTATTAATTCGCAGGTATCGGTAACATTTTGTGCAGCAGGCCAGGGCTCAACCCCCTGTTTTCTTAATGTATCTACCTTTTGCGCACGAATCTTCGATTCACCACTCAGCTCAAGCTCTTGGCTCATGATCATTTCCTTTACCTATTAAATAGCTTTATAGTGATTAAAATAGCATAAATTTGTCATTAATACCATGCACGCTGATGCGTAAAAACCCGATCTCTTTAAAAACCAGCGTCGGCCCGATAAGCTTATATCAAAATAGAAAGGTCTGCGCAGTGAGAAAAAGAACTTTTATCGCTTTTTTTGTAGGTATTCATCTTACCTTTATTGTGCTTGTCATTCATAAGCAGAGTCTTTTCATCAGCCTTTCTTTTGAAAAGCAGCGTCTTGAAAAACAAAAACTGGAATTGCTTCAAGAAAAAGATACCCTTTCTCAAGAGCTTTTTGCTCTCAACAATAAATCGGATATCAAAAAATTTGCTACAGAGCAGCTCAATATGAAACAACTTGCGCTGGGCAGCCTCATAACGGGCACGCAGCATGAATAAACGGTACACCTTCAGAGCGGGCCTTGTTTTTCTTTTTTTTTGTTTTTTGTACCTCGCGATTGCCTGCAACTTATATTTAATACAAATCAAACAACGTGATTTTTTTAATAATCTCGCGCAACAACAATACACCCTTTCAATCACAACGCACCCGCCACGCGCACTGATTTTAGATCGGGTTGGCGTTCCGCTTACCATAAATAAAGAAAGTATTTCTGCCTTTATTGAACCATCAAAAATAACAAACATTGCACCCCTAGAGCGCTTTCTAAAAAAGGAGTTTCCGCAAAGCTTGGAACGTCTGAAAGCGCATCGCGATGCGCAATTTTTATTCATTAAAAGAAAACTGAGCCCTGAACAACGTACGGCGATTGAACAAAACGAACAGGCCGACATTCAATTTATGAAGGAACCGCATCGCTGGTATCCTATGGAATCGATGGGGCATATTATTGGCATTACCGATATTGATAATCACGGTCTTTTTGGCATCGAATCGATGTTTAATAATCGTTTGGCAGGATTACCATCAACTTTTGCGCTACAAAAAGATGCGCGCTCTGGTACCTATTACTTTGCAAAGAAAACAACTAAGGAGGGGCACGAAGGCGAGCCGGTGAAGTTGACCATAGATTCGACATTACAATTTTTGGCATACGAAGATTTGAAAGATACGGTGAATGCCTATAATGCTCGTGAAGGAGCGGTTTTAGTTCTCAATCCTAAAACGGGCGAAATAATTGTGATGGCGCAATATCCAAATTTTGATCCAAATAACACCCAGGAAGTTGCGATGGAACTCACAAAGAATCGCGCAGTTACCGAAAGCTATGAATTGGGTTCCGTGATGAAAGCATTCACTGCACTCGCCGCACTTGAAGAACAAGTAGTAACGGCAGACGAAATGATCGATTGTCGCAATATGAAAGTTGGTTATTTTGATGGATTTAAAATAAGCACCTGGAAAGCGCACGATATGCTCAGTTTTTCCGAAGTAATTGAACTTTCAAATAATTTTGGCGTCGCCGATATTGGCAAACGACTCGGCCCGAAACTGTACGAACATTATAAGCGATTAGGATTTGGGCAAAAAACAGCATTAAATTGGCCGGGAGAACAAGCTGGCTTTGTCAATCCACCATCTTCGTGGTCTCGCCAATCGATTATTTCTCTTTCATTTGGATATGAACTAAGTGCAACGCTGCTACAATTAGCGCTCTCATTTTGCATGATTGCAAATAATGGAATCCCGGTTATTCCATCGATTATTGCATATCCGCAGCAACACATTGCACAGCCAACAGATCCTATTTATCGGCCTGATACGATCGCAACAATTCGCGGCATCTTAGAACGAACCGTAAGTCAAGGAACGGCGCACCGCGGAAAGATTAAAGGCTATAAAGTAATGGGAAAAACCGGCACTGCAAATATGGTCGTTGATGGAAAATATGATACAAAACGAAATACGTATACGTTTGCCGGAATTTTGGAAAAAGGTGATTACCAACGTGTGATAGTCACTTTCATACGAGAAGTGCCAAATCCGCACAGCATGCTTTATGCCTCTTCAGTGGCAGTACCGCTTTTTGAAAAAGTTGCAGAACATGTAATTTTGCACGATCGTGTATTATAAAAAGGGAAATCATGATGAATAAAGAATTATTTTTTTCCATATTCATTTTCAATATACATTGTGCGTTATTTGCTATGGAAATTAGATTGCCAAGCGAAACCGATACACCAGGTAATGAGAAAAAATTTGTGCAATTGATCGAAAAGCTCGAACCAGGGCAGTTAGTTACTATGAGAACGAAGGAGGATGGAAAAAAGGAATTTTGGCGCTTTATTGAAGGTAAGGCTTTGCAGCACAATTTAAGCCATTTAAAAACCCCAGAATATTATCTACTCATGAAATCTGTAAAAGATAAAAACTACCTGATCATCATTAAAGAGCTTTCCGCCATTGGTCTTTATCATGAAGCCCATGAAGGAGTAAAACTCGATGTTCCGGAGCGTATAAGAAATCTTAACGTAACCTACAAACAATTGCGCAATGTTCAAGAAAAAGGACTTAATAAAATCGAATGTACCGATGCTGCATCAGCCTGTGAAAAAAACCTCTACGATATTAAAACAAAACGACTTGCTCTGCTGACCACGGGGATCGAATATTTTACCTATGAAGACCCTACAACTCGCCAAAAACAAACACTTGAGTTTAAAATTATAAAAAATACATTGGATAAAGAAGGCAATGGCGTCGTAACGTACGCTCTCCCAAAAAAAGGTTTATTTTCATTCTATCAAATTGAACGAATCGATACTTTTGTTAATCCGGACTATAAAAAAGCCGACAATCCAAATAACTGTGCTTATTCGTTTGACTGGAATCACAATGCGCTCAATTGGCGAAAAATTATTGCCGTATCAGCCGCAGGAGCAACAACTGCTGGAATTTTGGGCGCTACGTATCTGAAATGGTTTAAGAAAAAATAATATTATTTAAACCAACCTAATCGGCGAGCTACTAAACCGGTAATCCCCCCAAAAAATCCGACGAAAGCTGCGCCTTTTAATCGTTCTTTCCAAACATTTATCGTCATTCTTTTTTCGACGAAGTTTTTTACATTTGTATCCAATGCCACCGCACAAACAGTTTGATTTTGGGAATCATAAGAGTTGTGAGCTTCACGACCAGCGTTTATTAAATTATTCAGATCTACGTTTGTTAAATAATAGCAATGCGATTCATCTTTTGGCAATACAAATAATTTAATAGGCAATTCAGCTTGTTTATCTTCAACAATTTTACGCGCAAAAGCATTAGGAGCAGATAAATCTAAATGGTATGAATCCTCTGGCTCATTATATGAAAGAGAATCGTAGACTTTTTCAGATGCAGTTACATAGTCCATTAATTGTTCAAGAGTGCCATTTTTCACTTCAATTCTAGGAACATCTACCACATTCTTTTTTTTTGGACCAAAAAGTTTTGGAGCTGTTTCATAACTCATGTGCGAGTTATCCAAAATAGAAGAAAGCTCACCGAATTCTACTGATTCTGAAACCGCAATTTCGATTTTTTGTTTGGTAAGCACCCCTGATTTAAGAACTTCAGGATTACTATTTTTGAGAATAATGCCGATTGCACCAATAACGTGCGATTTATCTTCGTGGCTATTTTTCATCTGTTGGCCTTTTTTAATACTTTCGATCATTTTTTGAAAGTTTATTTTTTCGCCAAAACACACAGATGAAAACAAAACGAAAATGAGCTGAGATAAAATAATTTTTTGCATGGTTCCCCCTAGAAAGTACATTTCTTATGTTATTCTAAAGAAAAAACATTGTAAAGCAGCACTGAGTCGCCAGATTACTCAAGACTGCTATGAATTTTTATTCCCAGGAGCGACCTGTATACAAATGGTTAGAATTAAAGGTTGCAAGCAAAATAACTTTAACGTCAATCATCGCCGTTCTCAGCGTCATCGTTTTTTTCATCAGGTGATGAATTAAACTTCCAACCAATGTTCACCGAAAATTGAAAGTCAATTTTATTTTGATCTCCAAAAAGAACCTGTGCTAAAGGAAAAGAAAAACCGGCTTGTATAATCAATCGCTGCGTTGAAAACCAAATAGACGGTCCTATAAAAAGCGTATGCCCTCCCGAGTTCTTAGCAGTTGCCCCATTTACACCCAGTTGATGATCGGTATAAATACCATCAATTTCAAGCAGCGCATTTAATATCCATTGATTTGTTTTATAATAAATATTGCGCGAAACTCCGAGTTGATAAAAATATATATTTTTAAAAGGGCTAGGAGATGTCGGCAACGTAGCCCCCAACGAAGCAAAATAATACCAATCGAAATCCATATATGATGCAGTAGCACCGAGAAAGAAACTAGTCGCGCCCAACCCTGTAGGAGGTTGCTTCTTTATGGATCCTGTCGGAAATGTCAAACTAGCTACAATCGTTGATTGCGAGCCATCATAAAGCGAGTCACGTTTATAATACGCATATTCAATTTGAGCAAAAAAATCCCCAGCGCCCGTTGCCTGCTGCAGCCCATTTTTTAATTTCGAAAATGCAGGTAACGCTAGTAAAATTGTGCTATTATCCGATATACCATAAAAGATACTCGGAGTATACTGATCTATACAAATATTCTTGCCTCTAAAGTAATCGACAAAAAGATAGGCTTGCACATCTTTTTTATCCACAATGTTTTGCCCAAAACTAAACAGTGGGCCAGGTTGTTGTGAAGTTGGTAACGCATAATTTCCATGAGGTAGCTGATGAACCTCTTCTATTTTTCCGTAACTCGATATTGAATAAATAATCACCCAAACAAAAACTATTTTTTTCAAAGGCACACCTATCTATTTAGCCCCAGAAAACTTCTGCCTTGAAGCCGTAGATGAATTCGGAAATGTTTTCCGGGGTCCCCGCGAACAACGGCCCAAAAGTGCCATGTGTGGGAGTTGCTTACTCTCTTTTAAACTTAATATAAAGATTAATACGTTGACATTCATACTCGCAAGTTTAAATTTAAATGCAAACAAATAGAGGAGATTCTGTGAAAACAATAAAATACTTTGTATGTGCTCTTTCAATGGTTACGCGACACACCTACACAATGGACATTGAAACGCAACGCCAAGCTATTCTTCAATCGATTAAATCAAATCCAACGTTTAAACGAGAAGTTTGCTCCTATCTAGCTAAAGGATTTACAAATCAGTTCAACAACAGAATAGAACTAACAAATGACGGAGAGCTCGTATTGCATGGAAAACAAAAAAGAATACTATGCGATTTGAAAAATGAAGATGAATATTTGCACGAAATCTCTTCATTAAAGAGTAAGCCAGCGCGCGAGTACGACGAAGTAAAATTTCTTTACTGAACCGAAAGCGATTCATTTCTATAAAACGTCAGTTTTTAATGGATCGCTCGTTACGAAAACAAATTCGGATATATAACAACAATTATTTGAAGCGAAATTTACTATGAAAAAAATAATATTTTTGAGCGTATTGTCTTGCGCAATCAATTCTGCATTCACAATGGATGATTCTTTGCAACGCACTGGTCTGCATATCGGCCAAACGATACAGATCATAACACAAATTCATTCCATCGAAGGAACAATCGTTCATATCGAGGATTTAAAACTGTTTATTAAAGATACAAATTTTCTTAATAATCCCGATATTCCATGCCATGTGATTGATCTGACAAATACCAAAGTAAAAAAAACAGGTGATAATTCTTTTCGCTTTGAACCTAATCAAAATTAAGGTTTTGCAAAAGAAATAACCGAATAGTTAACTGCAGCCAGTGAACATCTTGCAATTCTCCAATTAATTCTGCTTATAATGAAAAGAAAAAAAATGGAGAACAATGAAGCACATCGACATTCCTGCAGATGTTCCCCAGTCTGCAGCAGATGAATATATAAAGAACTATCGGGCAATAACGCGAGATACCAACAGATTATTTCTCTTTTCTGGCGACCAAAAGATAGAACATTTAAACGAATATTTTTATGGGCCAGAAATTTCAGAGGAAGATAATGATCCGCTGCATCTTTTGAAAATAGCGGATGCAGGATTTGTGGGTGCATTTGCGACGCATCTTGGATTAATAGCGCGGTACGGAAAAAAATTTCCTCACATCAATTACATTGCAAAATTGAATGCAAAAACAAATTTAGTTTCGCCAAAAGATCATGATCCTTTTAGTGAACAACTTTTTTCAGTTACGGACGTTCTTAAAATAAAACAATCCACCAATTTACCAATTCGCGGCATCGGCTACACGATTTATCCTGGCAGTGAATTTGAAGGCCGCATGCTGCAATCGGCAGCTCAAGTAATACTGCAAGCGCATGAATACGGACTCATTGCGATTCTATGGGTTTATCCTCGCGGATCAACCATAAAAAATGAACATGATGGCAACCTGATTATAGGCGCAAGCGGGCTCGGATTAAGTTTGGGAGCCGATTTCGCAAAAATTTTGATACCCGAAAAAACTGATGAAAAAAGTTCACTCGATTGGCTGAAATTGGCGGTGCAAGCGGCCGGAAATACTAAGATCATTCTTGCTGGTGGTGATTCAATTACTGAAAAAAAGTTTATAGAGCAAACGTATGAGCAAATTCATCAAGCAGGAACCGCAGGATGTGCAATCGGTAGAAATATTCACCAAAAACCACTGCATGAAGCGATCGCATTCACAAAGGCACTCGCAGCGATTATTTATGAAAACAAGCCAGTAGATCAAGCAGTGAAGATGTTAGTCTAACGATCTATCTTGATCCGATGTAGATCTAAATGTTGTGGGTCGAGAAAAAAAGCTTTGTGCATGATCTCGCATCGGCTGAAATTCATAGCGTGCAATAGTGCGCGAAGAACAATGCAAATAGTAAACACACAATGCTCCAGTAACACCGCCTAAGAAACACAAAAGAAACGCGTAGCGATACGGAAGCACTTCAACGGTTTGCGTTTTACTGAGCATATTCTGGCCATATCCAAGCATCTTAGCCACCCACTCGCGCGCATTTTCTGCACCCGTATAAACCGTTGCGCCCCAGCTATCACTTTGATCGGTAGGAGTAGCATTCGATTGAAATAGGCTCAACATACAAAAAGACAGGCTCACTATAACGAATAATTTTTTCATACTTTTTTCCTACCTTCGTGGCGCGACCTGCATCGCTTGCAGATCGATCTTAAACTCCTGATTTACTATAGCGCGCATCGTACTATCAGTTCAAGAAAAAACTGTTTCCATAACTTGCTATAAAATGCAATCACCGTCCGAAAACTTTATTCCCGGAATGTTGGTACTTGCAGTAAAGTAACTTAACGCGGCATAGGCACTTTCAGCTTTATCAACCCGAGCACCCTGCACAACATTTTTATGGACCTTTTCTATTAATTGCAAAAATGTTTTGTCATCGTTTCTTTCGATCATTTCAAACTTGCGCTTTTCTTTTTTGCCGTTCGTTGTCATCTGAAATAATGGTGGATCATCTGCCCAAGATGCAACATCTCTCTGCACTGAAGTGATCAAACTAAACGAAATCTTTTCATGCTTCATGAGGTGAGATACTCTTTCTGGCGACGCATAACAAGATTCTATACCAACGGTCGATCGGGGAAATTGATTGTTTAAATAGCAGAGTAAAGAGGTCATTCGTTCCTGCACAAGCCCACAAAGAATTGGAAATTCCGATTTCTCAGAATTTCCGTGCCCATTTAAATGGAATATGAAATGGGAAGTTTCATCCAGTTTTTGCGAAAAAAGTAGACAGTGCATTTCACGTGCCCAATTCATGGAGTTGCTCGGAACTGATAAGAGCGCTTCAGGCCTATCAATAAGGGCAAATTTTTCTCTTTTCACAATACGATTTTTCTCAAGATGTGCAGGCTCTAAATAATAAAGACCGAGTTTGGTATCATAAAAACGCCATTTATTCTTATCAAAAGCGATTAATGAACCATAATCATCTTTTATTTTCTCTTCACACTCAAGCCAGTATTTTGCCGCCTCCTTATTATTTTCTTCAAACCAATACTTAGCCCCTAATTTTTGAGCACTTTTTTTTTGCAAACCCAAAAAAACTTTCCACAACATATAGGAAATAAAAATATGGGATTCTGCTTTTCGCTTGAGCAAACGTTGAAAATCGGTCTGCAGCGGATCGATACTTGTGCACCCAGTCGTATCCCGCATGTTATTAAGAAAATTAATGCGAATTATCGAATCGGAATCGTGCGTGGATAAATCATGAACCGCGCCTGGGTTTTCCATCGCATAATGGTCGAAAGAAAAGAAAATAAGTATTGCGCAAAAAATCCCTATCATGGCGATCAAATGCTCCTATTTTTTTCATACTGAAAACATTGCAGATTAAGTTTTACTGCAATTTAAAAAAAAAGAAAGAAGAGAATCGAGCCTTGACGCGCCATTAACAATCGTGGAATCTTGATAATCAGCGCTGGCATGTTATAGCATGGTATTAAGATCGAAAAAAGGGGGAAATCATGCGTTTGACCAAGAATTGTATTTTTTTATGCTGCAGTATTTTATTTCATTCGATTATGAATGCAGGACCCTACCAATTTCGCAGAATAATATTGCTCAACGACAAAAATAAAATTATTAAAAGCATTGATTTGATTTCTGATATTCATGCACCAAGCACGCTTCAAGAAATCGTAAAAAGACCTTCTCGCAGAGGCGCTACCTTACTTAAGCTTGCTGAAACAACCGCTTTCACAACTTCAGAGCGAGGATTGTTAATTACTTTGAGAAAACTTGCGCAAAAAAATAGCAAAATCGATTTACTATGGGAGTTGCTGGACTCACCAACAGAAAAATCGCCGAGCGAATTACAATGGATGTATTACGGCGGCTTACAGTTAAGTGAAGAATTTTCGCCAAGAAAAAATCGTTCCATTATTTTTCAAAATGCGGATTCATATCGAAAACCTCTTGCAATCGCTAATGATCTTACCTTACTAAACCCGGGACACTACTCCACCAATTATTTAAATGATAACCCTTCTTTAGGAAAAATCCCGTTATTCCAACTTTCGAAATATCTTAAGAAACTCATAGATCCTGAAATGTCACCCGTTGTTCAAGATTTGAAAAAAATAAAAGAGTCACCCTTTAGTAATATGTACGATGTATTAATCCAACTATGGGAACGAGCAGTTAAAAATGTGCTCACACCTCTAAATATTTTTTTGCAGTATCTTCTTTCTCAAAATCCATCTATAACCATCAACGAGGCCAGATCAAAAATTACAAACAATAAAGATCTTTTTACAAAATTCATGAGATTAATAGCTAATTATGATCGTATTACAGATATTGAAATACTCATTAAGCTTTTCGCTTCAGCTAACGACCACACAATTATATACGCAGGGGGCTGGCATATTGATACTGTTGCCTCTCAATTATTGAACATTAAATCAGGAATCGTTCCTCTTGAGCTCATTAATATCGGGACATCATGGGAAGATCGTAAAGGAACAGGATACCCAGTGCTTGATGCTGCAGGCTGGTCCTATTTAGAAGAATCGCCTCAGACATCATACAATAGATATAAGCAGCGCGGTCATTCTTTAATAAATCTTGCAGATAAAAAAATTTGGGATCAATTTTCTTCTTTAAATCATGAAATAAGTAAAGCACAAGAAAAGAACGATCAGGAAATATACAAACAATTAGATGATTTCTATAAAGTAGCAAAAAAAAGCTATATCGATTTTATTAACACACGCGATACTAAAATGAATACGCTGCTTGTGGCTGCTGTCGAAAAAAATTTATTTAAATCAGCAAGCTTTCTCATCAGGCATGGTGCGCGAGTTAATATTCAGAATGATGAGGGAAATACCCCATTGCATTATGCGCGATCTGCAGAAATTGCGCAGATGCTTCTCGAGCATGGAGCAAAAACTGATACCAAAAATGCAGAAGGCCTAACACCGCTTTTGCGCGCCGAGAAACAGTCCAATAATGGTGTCATTGAAATAATAAAAAAATTTGCAGAAGAAAAATTAAAAAAGAAAAGAACCAGCAGAATTAAATCTGAGAACGAACCGTTTAAAGAATCGAAACAAGAGATTCCGGAAGCTTCCGGATGTGAAATTCCTGAATCTAAAGTCTAAATTTAGCAAATGCCGGCAATTGGAAGCGTGGCCGATTTTTTAAAAAACCATATTTCAAAATTGATCGAGGAATTTGTATGCCTGAGTTACCAGAGCTTGAAGCGTTTAAATGGTATGTAAAAGAGCATTGTCTCAATAAAGTTATCTCACAAGTAACGAGCACCGATGCGAGAGTTATCAAGGCGATATCTCTTACGACGTTTAAAAAAGATATCGTACATAATAAATTTAGTAATGCAGATAGGCGCGGAAAATATCTTATTATCTCTCTGAGCCCCTCTGAAAAAAAATTGGTTATTCATTTTGCATTAACCGGCTCTTTAGAGTTCATCAAAAAAAAAGATCTAAAAACACGCTTTTCGGCAGTTTCATTTATTTTTAAGGATCATTCCGTTTTGCATTTCAAGAGTGTGCGAAAATTTGAAAAAATCTGGCTTGTAGATAACACTGATCAGATTAAAGGAATAACACAACTGGGCCCTGATGCCTTAAATTTATCAAATAAAGACTTTACTCAGATTGCGCTCGCTAAAAAAAAGAAAAATGTAAAAAGTTTTTTAATGGACCAAAAATTGATCGCTGGCATCGGGAATGAATATACGGATGAAATATTATTTCAATCAAATATTGATCCGCATCACAGAGTGGGAGATTTATCAGAGGCTCAGCTAAAAACAATATATAAAGAAATGCGTAAGATTCTATTGTACGCGATTAAGCTGCGCATCAAAAACATAAAAAAATCTGTGCACGATCTCTTTTCTGACGAAAGCAGCAAAAGATTTAAGTCATCGTATTTACAATCGCATCGCCATATCGATATGATTTGCCCTAAAAATAGAAATCATAAACTTAAGAAAACATCGATTGCGGGAAGATCAACCTATTATTGTCCAAAGGATCAAGTCTGACCCTCATTATGCAAATTTCATAAACCCATCTCTTGCATCGCGCGATCATTCCTCAAGCATGCTCCCTTTTTTTAAATAAAATACAGTACGCGTATCAAGATGAGCTCTAGGACGCTGAACCCTAAGTGCGATCCAAAAGATTAAAAATTTACGCTCCAAGCAAACCAAAATGTAACGATATACTCCATACCAAAAACTTTTGGGCTGTGATCAAAGCCATAGGAAATATAAAAAAGAATCCTATTTGATATATCATCGATCAAAAATTTATATTTATAAACGGCATACCAACTACTTCTTAAGTAATTTTCTTTTTTTACGACTTCATCAAAACGAGGTGTAGAAAAACCTCCAAAATGTGATACGAGAGCATAACCCATCATAAGAGCATGCTTTTTTTTCAATTTTCCTTCGTATGCAAGAAGAATATCCCCAACATTGCCAAGGCTGAACGTGTAAGTATTTCCTAAAATATCTTTACCTTTCGCAGGCACGAAATAGATGTAACGGGCCCCAAATAGCAAAGAATTCTGTTTATGGAACTTATATGACCCGTCAAGCGTCGTCCCTAGGCCAAACTGTGCATAGCCAAATGAGGGGTGCAGATATCGTAAAAGTTTGTGGGTTGGGACTCCCAATAAGCCTGATGCTGTTATGACAGTTTTTTTATTAGGAAAAAAATTTCTGCCAAAAGTAAAAAGAATGTCATCAGTTTGAATATCATTAAACGTTTTCCTGTTTAGTGCTTTTTCATGTACATAGGAAACTGCAAAATCGGTACGGAATGAATAGGGAGAAAAATTATAGTTAAATGAACCGAGCCCACCAATAAAATTGCGCATAATGCCATTATATCTTTTGTCATATTCATCAAAAGGGAGCGCTAAAAGGTTGTATTTTTTTCCCATGGTTTCTTCATCAATTTCTGTGATAAGTTGTGCAATCCGAAAGTTATATACCATAGAAATTGATGATAAATCGGTGAATTTTAGGAGACACAGAAGGAATAGAATGCGATCAAAATGCGGTGCGTAACTCACTTTTTTTCTAGCCTCATTAATATTTAGTTATTTTATCCCCATAAAACTTCGGCTTTGAATGCCAAGATGAATGAAGAAAATGTTTGCTGGATTGATATCAGGAACCACTATACTTTCCTTGAATGCAAAAATGAAGTCTCCGGGCAGAATTCCTAGTTACTGCACTGACTACGAAAAACGAAATTATACTTTGGCAATCCGAATTGAGCAAAATTAAAATCACTTTCATTAAGCAACTAGTTATTTTCTTAATTGTAAAGCAATTGTCCAGCAATCAACTAAACCAAGATCTAAAAACGGAATTTGATCAGATTTTTGACAATGTTAGAAATCTGATAGAAAAAAAATAATTTTTTTGCGTATTAAAAAAAGAGCCGGCTTTTACACCGGCTCTTAAAATTATCTAAGAAAAAAGTCTTAGTACATGCCTCCCATGCCGCCCATTCCTGGAGCGCCATGGCCATGGCCGCCTGCAGCCTCTTTTTTCTCTTCTGGGATTTCTGAAATAATCGCTTCGGTTGTTAAAAGCAAACCAGAAATAGATGCTGCATTTTGCAATGCAGTACGAGTTACTTTTGCTGGATCGATAATACCAGTTGTGATCATATCAACGAACTCACCAGATTTTGCATCAAATCCAATAGTGCCTGATTCAGCCTTAACGCGATTAACAATCACTGATGCTTCGTGCCCTGCATTTGAAGAAATAATTCTCAACGGTTCTTCAAGCGAACGGAACACTATTTGAGCACCAAGTCTTTCATCGCCTTCAAGCTTGAGCGCAGATACAACGCCTTGTGCACGAAGTAATGCAACGCCGCCACCCGCAACGATTCCCTCTTCAACTGCCGCACGAGTTGCGCTCAATGCGTCTTCGATGCGATCTTTTTTCTCTTTCATTTCAGTTTCGGTTGCTGCACCAACTTTGATAATTGCAACACCGCCAGCAAGTTTTGCTAGGCGTTCTTGCAATTTTTCGCGATCGTAATCTGAAGTCGTTGCTTCAGCTTGCGCACGAATTTGAGCAACGCGTCCCTTAATCGCTTGCGCATCACCTTTACCTTCAACAATTGTGCAATTGTCTTTGGTAATGATCACTTTTTTTGCGCGACCAAGATCGGCTACCGTTACCGATTCAAGTTTCAAACCTATATCTTCTGAAATCAATTTGCCGCCAGTTAATATTGCGATATCTTCAAGCATCGCTTTGCGACGATCACCAAATCCTGGCGCTTTAACCGCTGAAACAGTTAACGTACCACGCAATTTGTTTACTACTAACGTAGCAAGCGCTTCGCCTTCAACATCTTCTGCAATAATTAAGAGCGAACGACCAGATTTTGCAACTTGCTCAAGCATTGGGAGCATGCTCTTCATGCTTGAAATTTTCTTTTCGTAGAGCAAAATCATTGGATCGTTCAGAACCGCTTCCATTTTTTCTGCATCGGTAATCAAATAAGGCGAAATATAGCCGCGGTCGAATTGCATACCTTCAACCACTTCAAGTTCGCTTTCCATACCTTTTGCCTCTTCAACGGTAATTACACCATCGCGGCCAACTTTTTCCATTGCTTGCGCAATTTGTTGACCAATTTCAGCATCAGCTGCAGAAACGGTTGCTACTTGCTCGATCTCTTTTTTTGAATTTACTTTTTTAGATTGCGATTTGATGAACTCGACAGCTGCAGTTACCGCTTTATCGATACCACGCTTAAGCTCCATCGGATTCGCACCGGCAGTAACAAATTTGTTACCTTCGCGGAATATCGCTTGCGCTAAAACAGTTGCCGTAGTGGTACCATCACCCGCAACGTCCGCTGTTTTGCTTGCAACTTCACGCACCATCTGTGCGCCCATATTTTCTATTTTATCTTGCAATTCGATCTCTTTAGCGACCGTTACACCGTCTTTGGTGATTGAAGGAGCACCGAACGATTTTTCAAACGCAACGTTACGTCCACGGGGCCCGAGGGTCACTTTTACTGCATCGGCAAGCGTATCAACACCTTTGCGAATTTTTTCGCGTGCTTCAACGCCAAATACGATTATTTTTGCCATTCTAATTACTCCTAGAACAAACCGGCATGATCTTATAAGTTAGATCCAACCACGCCTAAAATTTCATCTTCTTTAACAATGAGATATTCGTTACCAGCTTCTGTGCCTGCGTATTTTGGAACAAAAACAATGTCGTTCGCTTTAACAGTCATCGGAAGATTTTTGCCTTCACTGGTTGTTTTTCCTGGCCCTACTTTTACCACTTTGTAGGTTTGTGCTTTTTCCTTAGCAACTTCCGGGATATAAAGCCCACCAGCTGTTTTTTCTTCTACTTCTAGCCTTTTAAGCAGAACTCGATCTGCCAAAGGAGTCAGTTTATCGTACATAAGGCCTCCTTAAAGAATGTATGCCATTTTTTAGAGAAATTCTTTCAAAAACAGGGAGAACTTTCTATCTAAAAAAACTCCCTGTTTCCAGTATACTTAAAAGCCTTTGCTTTGCAATATTTACATCAAAGCACTCAACTTTTATACCACAAACGGTGTATATCTTGGATAAAATCTATGGGCAAACAGCTCTAGAATCCGGTACCGCTTAGAAGCCCTAAATACCTGCTTTTGCCTGATCCATTGCCGCACGCACCCGCTCAGGGGTTGGCTGCACTAAACCGATAATATTATTGCCCGGGTCTTTTATACGAGCAATATATGCATACTCAAGATCGGTAGGCGGAGTTACGAACGTAATTTTTTCTTTAAATTCTTCATAAAATTTGGCGACATCGTCAACGTGAAGAACCAACCCACTATAATGATCAGGAAGCTCCTCATCAACTTGATAGAGAAATAACTTTACGCCCTGCAAATCAAATTCCGCCCATTTTGCCGGAACTTGAAAGGTTAAAGGAATTCCCAACATCGAATAAAAAGCGATTCCTGCATCAAGTTTATTGTGCATCAAACTTACCATAGATACACGGAGATTAAAATTCATAATAACTTCCTGCATAGTACTGTACAGCACAAAAAAAGTGAGCCACACAGACCTCATGTGCATAGACGTATCAACGACTTGAAATATCTAGCTTTCTGAGGATAGAATAACATGTATCGTCATAGTATAAGCACGATCAAAAAAGGAGTCACGTTTTGCCAGGAGCCACGATGAATCGATCAAAAATAAAAATATTTCCTTCGCTCATAAGCGCAGATCTTCTTAATCTGAGGCATGAAATTGATCAAGTCGCCCCGCACTGCGATGGCTTCCATATCGATGTGATGGATGGTGTTTTTGTACCAAATCTTACTTGGGGATTTCCTTTTATTGCAGCAATTCTGGGCTCTACCAGCAAACCACTTTTCATCCATCTAATGGTAATAGAGCCTGAATCATTTGCTCGCCGCCTTGACCTTTCTGCAAATTGCACCGTTTCTTTTCACATCGAAGCGGTTAGCGCTCCCGAAATTTTGATCAATTATTTAAGAACTAAGCATTGGCGAGTAAGCATCGCTCTCAAACCATCGACAGATGTGCAAAAATTGGCTCCCTACATAGCGCTCGTCGATGAAGTGCTCTTGATGTCGGTAGAGCCCGGTTTTTCTGGGCAACAATTTTTACAAAGCTCCATTTCACGATTGAAAGAACTCGTTACTTTACGTACACAACAAAAACTTAGTTTTAGCATCGGCATGGATGGCGGCTTAAATGCAAATAATCTCCCAGAGCTTTTTAAAAATGGATTAGATAGCGCAGCAATCGCCTCTGCCATTTTTTCTCACCGCGACAGAATCGATGCACTCAAAAAATTATACGAGTGCGTGAAATAAAAATTATCGCGCGCCGTTCTTTTTTAGATAATCTCTGATGCGCGGCGAAAGAGCATATGCAACTGATGATTGCCTATCTAAATCTCTCGCATTAATAAAACGTTCATAATCGATTGAATCTCGCCCCATTCCAGCCAAAGTCCGCTCAACAAGTATTTTTATCATATTAAGAGAAAGTTCATCGTCTGCACTACGAAATGCTGCAAGTAATAATGGCGTAAAGCCATTGAGTTCGGTGCGATGATTTATGAATCGATTGAAGGTGCGACGATCGTTTCCTAAAAACTCTTTTTCCATAGAAAGAAGCGTTTTAAACGTCTCTAAATGGCGCCGGGCGATTGCCAAATGCAAAGACGTGCGACCATGCACATCAGCGTTATTTAAAACGAGACTAAACCATAGCGGATCTTCTTGGCGCTCGCCTTCTCTTCCTGGTGTTGCTACACGCGCCGTATCAGTTTTAAAAAGCTTGTGCGCATTGCTTAAAATAATCCGAACATACTCGGCATTACCATCAGCCGAAGCGTTCATAAGCGCTGTCCAGCCGCCTTCATCACGCGCCGTCAATACAAACAGAAATGCTTGATAATTCTCTGGATACCTTTCAGCAAGCATTTGGAAAAACTCTTCCATATCTTGCTCGTGCCCATCATGAGACGCATAATGCAAAAACTTTAATCCCAAGGTTTTTAAATCTTTAGTCAATGGGTCTTGAGGCTCGACATCGTCTCGAGCTCCGTATTGCAATAAAAGCCAGCGATCGCGGGGCGCGATGCTCAAGAGAATAGCGCTTCTGCCAAACGAACCTCGAGCATTAAGAACATCGTTATAATATTCAGTACCTACACCCAGCACTTGTGCAGCAGCTTTCAAAATCGCCTCAATTATTTCAGATGCACTATCATAAGTGGCAGCCATCAATGGAGTCCAACCCAAATGGCGATCACGATTATTAAGTATTTCAAAAAACGATTTCTTATCGTTTTTAAAAAGTTCCACGAATCGCTTAAGCAGCAATCGCGCTTCATCAATTTGACGGCGCTCTGCAGCAAGGTGCAGCGCAGTTCGTCCATGAACATCCTGATAATTTACAATCTTGAGAAGCGAAGCGGTGTCATTTCCTAATACTTTTTGAAACGCATCCATAAAAATATTAAGACGCGAAGGATCGCCGATTTCTACCGCATGCATAAATGGGGTCCATCCACTTGCATCTGGAAGGGTCATTAATTTGACAAATTCTGCAGGATTTCTCCTGCCACGCGCGACCGCTTCGTCAATAAGTTTTTGCAAGATGGCGGGATCCTTCTTGTGCACAGCTTCTACAAATTGCTGATTGATTCTTATCTGTTCTTGGGGAGTCAGTGTAGGCGCCATTGCCCCGAAATTCGGTTGAGGCACCTGAGAGCTCTCGTAATAATTACTATAGGCCGGTACATCTTGCACATAGGGCCTCTGCACCAACTGCCACCCGGTACCTTCAGGGCCCTGCTCCATTTCAACAACGCCATCTACCGAACCGCCCAGCAAAAAAATTACCATGAGAAATTTATTTAAACTCTTTTTCATCGCTCCCCCCTGAAAACTGCTCCATTGCCTCTAGCATACAGAAAGGATAATCGAGTAAACAAGCATCCTCAATAATAATTGAGCGATCGCTTACTATCTGCTATAATTTTATTTTATCATTCATTTGCAAATACAAACAAAAATGTGATCATTTTTAGTGGAGTTTTTTCTTTTATGCGCGTTCTCTCTGTAGTTTTTATCTGCCTATTCAGTACCATAAAAGCAGGCTCTTGCGCTGAACTGACTGTATTACCAAAAACGTTTCTCAAAGGCATTGCCCTTTCTGCCTACCAAAACGGGGGCGATATTTATGGCAAAAGCAATTGGTCACATTTTGAACAGCAAAAAAGTTTATTAGGAAAATCTACCATAAACCGAAATCAGCGATGTGGATCTGCTGCCGATTTTTGGAATCGCGCTTTGGACGATATTCAGCTCATTAAAAACCTGGGATGCAATGCCGTTCGTTTTTCTATAGAGTGGGCTGTCATTGAGCCGGAACAGGGAGTTTTTAATGAAGAAATGCTCAACTGGTATGAACAATATATCGATGCACTTATTGCTGCAGACATCGTGCCGACTATCACGCTGCATCATTTTGTTCACCCACAGTGGTTTGATGAAATTGGCGGGTTTCAAAAAGAGCAAAACTTAGAATATTTCCTCAGATTTTCAAAATTAGTGTTCAAGAGATTAAGCGCCAAAGTGCCAATTTGGTATACGATTAACGAACCGACGGTTTACAGTTTTATGGGCTTTATTCTTGGTATGCACTCACCCGGAAAAGTAATGAATTTTAACGCAGCGGGAACCGTACTCAAAAATCTTTTAACGGCACACTGCCGCGTCTACAAAGCGCTGAAGAAAATGCCAAACGGAGCTTCAACGCAAATTGGGATTGTGCATCAAATATTGCATGCTCATGCCTATTCAAATTGGTCGCCATTTGGCCGATTTACCGCTTGGTTTTTAAATTTCTGCGCGGCTCACAAACAAACTAAAAAGTTTCTTCAAACAGGTATCTTTGAATACAAAATTCCTGGAATTGTCGATATCTATGCAGAACTTCCAGGAGCACCGCGATGTTATGATTTTATTGGTATCAATTATTATTCACGCCTAATTGTTGGAAATAAGGGGCCAACCTGTATGCCCGGCGAAATAATGACCGATATGGAATATGCTTTGTATCCCGATGGCATCTATGACGCGATTACCGATATGGCATCGTTGGGAGTACCAATTTATATAACCGAAAATGGCATTCCTGATGCAAAAGACCAGCATCGCGCACTATTTATAGAATTGTATACCCAAAAAATCTACGAAGCTATGAAAGATGGCTTTGATGTCCGAGGATATTTTTATTGGACCCTTATGGATAACTATGAATGGGATCGCGGTTTTGATCAAAAGTTTGGCCTTTATAAGGTTGATTTTGCGACCAAGGAACGATCATTGCGAAATGGCAGCTTGAGCTTTATTAATTCATTTCTTCCGTCTTGATTCAGCCCTTATTTTTACCCTGCTATAAAAATTGACACAATTGTCAAATAGAAAATATATTGCTATAATTATTATAGTAATTAATCTTATTTGAGGCAAAAAACAGTATGAAGTTATATTCTATTATTCTATCGTTATCGGCTTTTTTTCTTTTTTGTTTTCAAGCAAAGATTGAGGCAGCACTAGGGCCAGATTCCAAACAAGAAAAGTCCCCAAAGAAAGTTAAGCTGTATGGGTATGAAGACCAGTACGGATTTGAAGAAATGATAGCAGATCTCAAGAATGCACAACCAAACGATATTATTTTCATTAATCAGTTTATCCTCTCAAATACGGATTATCTTAAAGCTTTAGAACAAGCTGTTTTGAATGGCGCTACTGTTCAGGCAATTATTAATTCCACAACGCAATCGATAGAACTTGGTCGTGATTTACAAAAAAAAGGGATACAAGTTTTTGTTTTAAATCCGAAGCTGGGCCAATCACTGCATACCAAATCTACTGGATCTGTTGGTAAGTTCCTTTATGACGGGTCAGCAAACGCAACCCATCAGGCTTATTCAGGAAATAAAGAAACTGTTATGCGAATCATTAGTCAAGAGATTATCGAATCAGCGTTTAACTCGCATAAGGCGTTAATAAAAAAATCTATTCCGCTCGAAAAATTTGACCAAGCGGTACTTTCCCCAACTAAACTGCCGCGCTCGCCAATCAAGCCTCCGCTTGTTGAGACCCCAAAAAAACCAACACGAATCACCAGTTTAGACACAAACATTCGGCGCACACTCAAAAGACGGATAGAAAATACACAAGATGAAGATTTATGGATCAATCTTTATGGCATCGATCAAAAAGATATGGAAGCAGTGATCGAGCAAAAACATCAAAATATTAAAGTATTATGTGTTAATTTTCACAATCTTGCTAATCCAGAAACAAAAAAATTTCTGATAAAGCTTAGACGAAACGATGTTCCTGTTTATATATATAACGTTGATGGGAAAGAGAAATTTGCCAATAAATATCCGCTCATTAATCACCAGAAAATAATAATTCGTGGCAATTTAGTAATGACTGGATCAGAAAATCCAACCGAAAAAAATAGCCGCGATATTAACCAGTTTACATTTTTCCCAGATGCAGAACTTGCCAAAGAGCTGAGAAATCAAATAGAAGCAATTGCTGCTGAATCTACAGCAATTGAAGATATAAAAACCCTTGAAGCAGAGTTTAGAGATTGGTACATAAAAAAGAGCCTGGATCGTTTTGAGCACCGAACCAATTTTGATAATATTTCCCCCAAATATGAGTACTTACATTATAAAGTACTCAACACCATAGCACAAAACATTGAAGCGCTGGGCTCGAATCACCCAGCTTATGAATATCTGAAAGCGCGTATCGCTACCCTAAAACAAAAAATCAAAGATGCTGCACTCAAATCTGCACAACCGGATTTTCAGGATCCTTTCCCTACCTTGCCTTCATAAGTTATTGACTTGACGTTGCCCCCAAGACTAGATTCATTTTTGTCTAAAATGTTTTTCTAAAAAACAAGGAGTCGGCGTGAGAAGATTTATTATGGAATTTCTCGGTACGTTTTTCTTTATTCTTACTATTGCGTTAACGAACAATCCTTTTGCTATTGCATCAATGCTAATGGCTTGGGTGTATATTGGCGCATTTGTTTCTGGAGCGCATTACAACCCGATGGTTTCTCTTGCTATCGCGATGAGAAGACGCCTTTCTTGGGACGATTTACCAACATATATGGTAGCGCAAATAGCCGGCGGCTTTGCTGCATTTGCTGCTGCTGCTTTTCTACATGGACACATCACCATCCCAGCTCCTGGCGCTGAGGTAACTATGATGCAAGCATTTGTAGTGGAAATACTTTTAGCATTTGCGCTCGCATTAGTTATCCTCTTTGTTGCAACTTCTGAAAAGTATAGCGGAAACGATATTTTTGGACTGGCAATCGGATTCACTATTCCAGCACTTGCTTATTTGGGCGGGCCGATTTCTGGTGGTCTTTTCAATCCAGCCATTGCACTTGGTGCAGCTCTTTATGGTCTCGTTTCAGGAGTACACGTTTCATATCATCATCTTGCCATGTATCTTGGCGGCGCATTCATTGGCGGCGCATTGGCTGCACATGCTTTCGATTACTTTACTGAAGAATAATTTTTTCACTATAAAAAATAATTAAGTGAGTACGGTGCTCGTACTCACTTAATTATTTGTATGAGCTGATTTACATTTCTAATTTTTTAAATTCTGCTGTCAGCTCTTCTGCTGTTCTGAAACCAACAATGCGCCCAATCTCTTGGCCGTTTTTGTACATCAAAATTGTGGGCACTCCAGGAACGGTGAGGAGCGATTTATCATCAAATAAATCAATATCCACTTCACCAAAAGTTATTTTTTCATGAAGCTCTTGGGCCACCACTTCATAAACCGGTTTCAATTTTTTGCATGGACCGCACCATTTTGCTGATAATTTTATTGCGGCTGGTTTGCGAGCACTGCTTGCCACCATTTGCTCAAACGCAGCTTTACCAGATAAATAAGAAATGAATTCGCTCCCATGCTCCGCAAATTCTTCCGGATTCGAAGGCGCTTTTGCATGTACTTGAGCCGTTGCAAGCGTTGCATAATAATAAATAAGTGGAAGATACGTAGGCAGCGAAACGATCGCAAAAAAAAGACTCATTAATAGCAAAAGAAAAGACTCAAATCTATGCGAGCGCCACATTGATCGAGCAGAATAAATAACAAGCGCTAAAACAACAGCAACAAGAATCAGAAATTGCAGAGCTGCAACTATATAACGTAAGCCCAGTGGAATTATTGGAAGTTGCATCGCATAACCGACAGCAAAAAAAGTTACAATGCCACCAAGCACGTAACCAATTTTTTTTAATAACGTCATCGCCATCTCCATTCATAAAATATATTAGAAAAATATCCATCAAAGGGCGCAATGTGCATAATAGTTTACTCAAAACCGCACACGCTTAACAATAAATGGAAAGCCTTTCAAAAAAATACAAACTTTTTTTCGATTAATTGATAAATAAGTTTCTTCGATTACTCTTATCAACGATAGTTAAAACGACTTTTAAGGAGTTTCTATGTTACAATTTTCATTACGCTTATCAATATTTGCACTAATTGCAGCAGTAAGTTTTAATTCGCAAATCAAAGCAGAAGCATCTGGAATTGACATGGCCAAAGCAGCTGGTGGTTTACTTTTATCCGGCGCAGCTAAATATGCAACCGATGAACTGAGTAAAAAAGAAGCAGTGAAAAAATTCTCTGAAAAAACTGGAATTGATGCGCAAGATGCGGGAAATGTTATCTCAATTTCTGGCGGCATGCTTTCTTTGAGCCTCATAGCAAATGATAAAACTTCAGATGGCTTACAGAATCTTTCATGGAGAGCGCCCATAGCTGCTGCGGTTGCTGGCATTACATGCACACGCACATTTCAAAACATAGCGCGCCATGTCCCGGTTATTGGTTCATGCATTACGTGCAACAATGAAGAATGCAAAGGCATTTGCGATAAATGCAAGCTCACCAAAATTACAATTGCTATTGGGGTTTACCGAGCAGTAGACGTTGGTTTGAATATCTTGCTTCCAATTTCGAATAACCCTTAAAAATAAATAATCTAATTAAAAAAGGGCCTGGAATATAACCGGGCCCTTTTAAATTTTCATAGTTTATCCAAAATAAAATCTAAATCCGATATTGACGGGGAACGAAAGAAGTGTTCCGTTAGCTTCGCGAAGCAAATTGGTAAAGTTAGGAAAAATTGTTGGATCGGCTTTTACAAAATTAAAAAATGGCTTTAATGAACCGGAAGCGACGATTTCGGCATTAAAAAATAGTGAGATCCAATCACAGATTAAATAATCGAATCCAACTTGCAATCCACCGCTGACGGCAGTATGGGCGTCGAACCAAACAGTATCTTGTATCAATGAAATGCCAGTTGCATTGATAATAGTAAGTGGCCTCGTTCGAATTTTAGGGTAATTGACTAAACCAAATTTCGAACCCAGAAAAAATGCCATTCGTTCACAAATTACGCGATTGAAAAAATAGCGAAAGCCGCAATATCCTGCATATTCTTGAAAGTCGTCAAGATCGAAGAAAAAGTTGCCGAATGCGCCAGTTGGGGCAACACCGAGAAAAGATTTGTTAGTTGCCTTGGCTCTGCGATAATTAAATTCTCCAAAAAGTTCTACATTATTGCAAAGAGCATAGCCAAAATCTACGCCCACGTTTGCGGCATAATTATGCCAAATGTCTCCAAATTTCTGACCTTTTGCTACTTCAAAGAATGGGGGTGAAAAAGGGCATACCACAACATTAACCGAACCACGATCAGTAAAAAGCGAAGGCGCAACACCGGCTCTTACTGTTACAGAAAATGGTTTGATAAGTGGACCATTATCGCAGCGTCCTTGATGACTTGCCCCAATCCAGACGCTGGAAGATATTAAAAATAATAAAATAATCAATTTAGAAGTGCGCATATAAATCCTCTTTTGAGTTTACAGAGACCATCGAAAACAATCCAAGGAGTGCTAAAACAATAAAATATTAGTATTTAAAAAATCAACATACTTAGAGGACCGATTTTTTAATTTCATTGACTCAAACAATAAGCTTTTGCCTATCTTCAAACACGGAATAGAAATCTCAAAAAAAAGGAAAGATATGCGCAAAAATCCAACTGGAAATAGGTTTTTATTAATGTTTGCAGCATGTTTGCAAACAGTTTCAATGTTTGCAGACTTGCCCATTTCCAGCTCATTTACTATAGATGCAAGTTGGGTAAATGGCTATAATGCTCACTTAACGCTTACGAATAATTTAAATACTCCACTAACTGCGTGGTCAGCAGATTTTGATATTCCAGCCGGGCAAAAATTAGGATGCGCATGGAACGCTAACAGCCAATTAACTGGCCAACATGTTAAGCTTACTAATCTTACCGATAATGGTTCACTTGATCCTCAACAAAGCGTGATAGTGGCGCTTGCTATGAGTAATCCGTCTCAAACAACGCCAACTATTTTGGCACTCTCCGCCCAAGGAATTCCAAAAGTAACTACGCCGCCGACTCCGCCTACAAATCCTTGTTCGTTCAACTTAGGAGCGCAATATGTCGTCGATTCTTCATGGCAAGGTGGTTATCAGATTACGATCACTTTAAGTAATACAACTTCGCAACCGTCAGTTTCTTGGTCGCTGACCTTCCAGCTTCCTTCGGGTCATACATTTAGCAGTGCGTGGAATGGCGTTTCTACCGTTTCTGGCAATACGGTAACCATAAAAAATCCTGCATGGTCTGGTGGCGGTGTAATAGCGCCGGGTGCTTCAGCAACAGTCGGCATGGTTATCAATAAAAGCGGCACTATCGCTCCAGGAATTTCTAATCTCATAGCAACTGCCGCATTAGATCCAGCGCAATGCACAACCTCTCTACCAATCCCTCAAGCGCCTGTTTTAGATCCGATAAACGGCTCTGGTGCAAATTATTCTGTAAGTTGGCATAGCGTCGCTAACGCAACTCAATATATTTTAGAGCAAGCGCTTTCAGCATCGTTTGCAAATTCAACGATTGCATATCAAGGATCTGCACTTTCAAAAACGTTCCAAAATCAACCTAATGGCAATTATTATTACCGCGTTTTCGCATCTAATGCTTCTGGAAAAAGTAGCGCAAGTAATAACGTAAGTATCACAATAAATGTTCAAGCACCACAAATACTTGACGCCCCAGTGCTAAGCGGAATACAGAACGCAACCGGCAATAACAGCTATTCAATTACTTGGAATAATGTTCCCGGTGCACAAACATATCAATTAGAAGAGGCAACAACTACTGCTTTTAATCCAAGCACTGTTATTTTTAATGGCTCTGCAACTTCATATACGGTTTCAGGAAAAGCAAACGGCACTTATTATTATCGTGTAAAAGCTGCAGCTTCAGGAGTGGTAAGTCAACCAAGTAATATAGCAACCACACAAGTTAACCAACCCACAACTTCGCAGCCTAAGAAAATAGTTGGTTATTATGCCAATTGGTCGATCTACCGAACTCCAGCATTTAAGCCACAAAATATAAATGCTTCGTTAATTACGCATCTTAACTATGCATTCCTGAAACATGACATTGCAGGAAACGTCGCTCTTTTTGATCCATGGGCCGATGTTGAATACCGCGATAACTGGAATCTTGAAAAACCGTATTGGGGTAATTTCAGACAGATTTACGATCTCAAACAAAAATACCCACATTTAAAAACATTAATTTCAGTTGGTGGATGGACGCTTTCAGATAATTTCTCTAAAATGGCTGCAAATCCGCAAGCACGCGCTAATTTTGTAAGCCAATGCATTGCAATGTGCGATCAATATAGTTTTGACGGTGTAGATATTGATTGGGAATATCCGAACTTTGCGGAACACAGTGGCCGGCAAGAAGACACACAAAACTTCACACAGCTTTTGAAAGAATTATACCAAGCTGCTAAAGCTCATTCACCGCAACTGCTCGTAACTATTGCAGCCCCAGCTGGCCCAAATCATTATCAAGATATTGAAGTTAACAAAATCCATAATTATTTAGATTGGATTAATGTGATGTGCTACGATTTTGCAGGATCGTGGGATACAAAAACTGGCCATCATGCACCTCTTTATCAACCATTACAAGGTGAACCAAAGTTCAATGCAAGTGATGCCGTGCAATACTATGTATCTCAAGGAGTGCCATCTGAAAAAGTGGTTTTAGGAATACCACTTTACGGCCGTTCATATGCAAACGTTAACTCTACAACCGACGGTCTATATTGCACATTTAATGGAGTTGGAAGCGGAACAACCGAAGAAGCTGGTTATCGATTCTTCTCAGATATTAAGAAAAATCTTTTAAATACCTATACAAGATTCTGGGAAGATCAAGCAAAGGCACCTTATCTATTTAACACATCGAATAAAGAATTTATAACCTACGAAGACGAACAATCTATTGCATTAAAAGCTAATTATATTAAGCAAAATAATTTAGGTGGTGCGATGATTTGGGAATTGGGACTCGATACACCAACTTGGGATGGTATTAATACAATCGTTAATGGTTTAAAATAAACTAAGTAACAGATAATAAAAAGAGAAAGCGAGCTAACTCCCGCTTTCTCTTTTTTAATTTTTATCCAACGCTGATAAGTTCAACATCAAAAATTAAATCAGCATGCGGCGGAATGGATCGTCCAGCACCGCGAGCTCCGTAACCCAATTTCGATGGAATAAATAGGCGGCGCTTTTCGCCAACTTTCATCGACTCTACGCCCTCATCCCATCCCGCGATAACGTAGCCAACACCAATTACGAAGCCAAACGGCTCGCCACGATCCACGCTACTATCAAACTTTGTGCCGGGCTTACCATTGTCATCAAGCCAACCGGTGTAATGAACAGTCACCTTTTTGCCAACTACCGGCGACGCGCCGGTTCCCTCTTTTATAATTTCGTACTCTAATCCCGATGGTGTTTTTGTTCGACTCATCTGTATTTTCCCTTCATGTTGATTACTAGTAGTTTGTTCAGTTTTCATTGGCTGCCCGCAACCAATAAGCAAAATTGGCGCAATCATAATAACCATGATTAAGCAAAGTCTTTTCATTATAGATTCCTTTTTAAGATTTTGAATTTATTAGATAATTATTGTTGCCCGAATATTCGACACGGTTTTTATCATAGACGTAGATCTTAAGAAACGTCGTAAGATCAACAACGCCATTCAGCAATGTGATAGAATTCTTTTCAAGATGCGAGCATTTTTCAAAGCATTTAATGAGTTCTGGATTATCTTTTTTTTCGTCTAGGCCACTTACCGTTATTGCATCCATCTTTACAACTCCAACTGTATGAGCAATAATTCTTTTCAATTCTTCAAAGGTTACACCCGATGGGACCTGTATAAATCGAGCGGTAGGTGTTTTCCTATACTCTTCTTTTTTTTGATTTGCCCAAAATAATAACTCAACATCTATTTTCTTTTTTTCCACGTCATCTAACTGCATGGAATAAACAATGCTAGGAAATAAAAAACTAAAAACGATGGCCCGCAAAATTATTGTTCTTTTCATCTAATTCCTCTTGAAATATACAGTTCTCGAAAGCAATTACTGCAATTCTTCGGGCTTAAAATATTCTTCTTTCGCATTTTCTGGCTCATTAAAATCATTATAGTTAATGAGAATTTCTTCACCTTTTTCAATATCTCTTAAACTATAACAGCTTCCCGGCTCAGTTCGTTTGATATTAGGATCTACAGAATGGTTTAAATACCAAGCAATTTCCATATGATCAAATCTATGTGGAGCTATCCATATTTCTTCCGTTTTGGCAACGCAATATTTCAAAAACTCCTCAGGGATATCTTTTTTGGAGATCATTCGATGCTGATAATCTGCAGGAAAGAAATTTATTTTTGTTCCTTTTATAATATCATGAGCTGCAAAGATGCCAACTCCCGCAATCGACGAAGGTTTTAAAATAAATGAGAATTCATTTATTTTGGTAGGAGATTCCTCACAAAAAACGTTTACATTCAAGATTAAAGAAAGCAATCCAAATAATCTCAATTTCATGTGCAACTCCTCACTTTTGGAATCATTTTCGAATCATCTATTTTTAAACAATGAAAGATAGGCACCATATCCTTCTTTTTCTAGATCTTTTACCGGAATGAAACGAAGTGCTGCAGAATTCATACAATAACGCAAACCTGTTGGCTGCGGGCCGTCAGGAAAAACGTGGCCAAGGTGCGACCCACCTTTGGCGCTCACAACTTCTGTACGCGGCATGAAGAGCGAATTATCATCTCGCTCACGAATGTTATTCGATTCGAGTGGTTTGGTAAAACTCGGCCATCCAGTTCCAGAATCATATTTATCAAGAGAGCTAAAAAGTGGTTCTCCAGAAATGCGATCCACATAAATGCCTGCCTCTTTATTATTCCAATATTCGTTATTAAATGCGGGCTCAGTGCCGCCACACTTAATGACATCATATTGTAAAGGCGTTAATTTTTTTGATAACTCAGTATCCTGATTCCACATTTTTTTTAAAAATGGTTCACGACCAGAATTTTGTGCGTACGATTTATAGTGCTCCGGATTTTTTTTATAAAATTGCTGATGATATTGTTCAGCTAAATAAAAATTGGTAAAGGGAATAATTTCTGTAACAATTTTTTCTTGAAACTTACCTGAAGCGCCGAGCCGTTCTTTTGACAATTCAGCCTCTTTTTTTTGTTCTGATGTGTGATAAAAAATCGCCGTTCTATAATGCTGCCCACGATCTGCAAATTGCCCGCCAGAATCGGTTGGATCGATTTGCCGCCAAAACAAATCGAGCACTTGGGAATAGCTTACTTTGTTTGGATCAAACTGAATTTGGACTGCTTCCACATATCCTTTCTTTGCATAATCTTGATACGTAGGATTTTCACCTATCCCTCCCGCGTATCCTGCAACAACCGAAACAACTCCCTGCAACTTTTCAAATGGTGCGACCATGCACCAAAAACAGCCACCCGCAAAAGTAGCTTTTTCTGTCTTTTGATCCAGTGCCATTATTTCTCCTTTTTAAAAATGGATGATTTTTTTCACTCAATTATTTTATCTTTATGATGAGCGTCACAGAATCTGAGATCATCGCTCGATAAAAATCATTTAACAAAGATAGTTACCATGAATACTATTTCTAGAACATCATTTTTCTTATCTTTCTGCAGCTGGGCAACATTCTGCTCTCCGCTTGAAGATAAGTTAACATCCGATCTGCTGCAAAATAAAATTAAACGTTTTATTAAATGCGAAACTATTATTGATAAAAACACTCAAGAGCGATTAACAAAAAGCGTACGTTATATGTGCGGCGAGATTGCAATGTATAATGCAAGTCGCTTCCTAGAACTCAATATCGTTCCTCCTGCCGTACTATTAAAATCTAAAAATGCTGACGGGAAAGAATCTGTCTCTTTTTGTTCGCAATGGATTGATCAAGGCATTCAGATTTCCGACTCCATGCATTTAAAGAAAACTATTTCAATTGAAGAATGGGAAAGCATGAATATTGCTCAGTTTCTTTTTGGGCAATACGATCGTCATTTTGGTAATCTCATCATTCAAAAAGATACGAATAAACTCCATTTAATTGATAATGAAGCAATTGCAAACGTGGATCAATTTGTGTTTGCATACAGCCCCGATAAAAAAAAATCGTGCCCTTGGGTGGGCAATGTTGGTGATTTTGTAGCATGTGTAAAAATTGATCCAGATAAAGAACCAAAAGATTTTGAAAGTGTCCTAAACATAGCGCAAGATCCTGCAATAATGCATGCCGCATTCCCGCATGTAGATATCTGGACCAAAATTGATATCGATAATGGATATTGCAGAATTTGGCACAATCGCCTGTGGCGGCAATTTTATGCTTCAAGCAAAGAGCCCGGCGCACCATTTTCAGAAACAATATCTTCCGATCTTTTGCGCAAAATAAAAAAGCTCACGCCTGAACAACTTGCATCATTCTGGCCAGCAATTCCTTTTGAAATGGAGAAGGAAGGTTTGAATCAGTATAAAGAACTGATCGACGCCTTTGTCAAAAAAACTATGCAACGCAAGCAAATGATTTTAGATTATTTTGACAAACATCCAGAAGCGATTCGCCTTCCTTAATAAACGAAATTATCGCTTTAATTCGTAAACTTTAAAAGCATGCGCATAACGGTGCTTGATACCGCGTTCTTAATTCTTGTTATAAAATTACCGCTATGCGAAGATTTGATAAGCGTATCAAAAAGTTCTCTCAGCTCTCTTTCTTGCTGTGCATTCATTAAACTGTGGTGCGTTACATTCGGTAAATACAATGCAGGCTTTACTTGCTCAGTTTTAGTAATGGTTAAAACATCCCCGAACGAATGTACAAGATTTTCCCCTTCTTCTCCGGAAAGAGAATAACCGATAAGCGCAACTGGTTTGGTGTGCCACGGCTCCCAAATCAAATCGATACTATTTTTGAAAATAGCTGGATATCCTTGGTTATAGTTTGGTACTACGAAAATAATGCCATCGGCAGAATTTATCATTTGGCCCCATTGTTTAACCGACTTATCTTCGATTGGCGCTTGCGCAGGAGAAACCGCTGCATTCATTGTTGGCAAATTAAGGGTCGACAAATCTACGACGGTAACTTTAACATCCCGCTTTTTCACGTTGTTTTCAGAGGCTTGATCACGCAACTGCTTGGAAATTTCTTTGATTAGAGAATTAACAACTGAGCGAGGTTCTATGTGATCGGAAATAATAATATATTCTTTTTTCTGGCCAGCTTTCATCGCCGGGATAATGACCGAATCAATTAATACAATCGCCAGAATGCCCAGCGCGCTCGTTATAATAGTATATAAAGTTTTGCTCATGCGACTCCTAATTTTTTATACATATTCAATAACATTTTTTTTATTTCATCGCTTACTTCATTTTTTTTAAATGTATTATCGCCTGTAAGAACACTCGAAATAAATGGTATGACCACGTACGAATCGGCAAGTGGTTCAATACCGATTGATTTAAGGCACGGCGATAAACTTGTGATCGGATTTGTGCTACCGTAGCCACCAGCATAACTAATTAAGCCAGCGATTTTATTCTTTCCCTCATCAACAAGTACGTCGATCGCATTTTTAATGGTAGCCGAATAGCCATCATTATAATTTGGAATTAACAGAATAAGCGCATCCGCATCCTGCACTTCACGCGCCCATCGCTTCATATTTTCATCTCTTTGCGGATTTTGAAGATCAATAAAAGGAAGAGCGTATTCTTGTAAATCGACAATACGCAGATTCACTTTTGATTTATCGACGAGCGCTGCAATCGCTTTTGAAAGCGGCTCAGCCATTCTTTTTTTGCGCTCACTGCCAAGAACAAGGAGCACGATTGGCATTTCCTTACCCAACGAATAAGGCTGATAGAACGACAAGAAGATAAAAATAGTAAAAATTAATTTATTATTCCGCATCATAATCTAACTCCATGATTGAATTAACGACATCCGAGATGTCGTTTTATTAAAGTTTTGCGCAAAGATCTTTGTCATACTCCACTCTATTTTTATCGTAGACAAATAATTGAAGAAAAGTTATTGCTTTCAAATTACCCATAACCATTTTCTTGCACGCTCTTTTATGAGCAAGAAATTTCTCAAAAGAATCAATCATCTCGGGATTATCAAGTTTTACGTTATTATTATGAACTGTGATCTGATCTATATCTTCGCTACAAATAACTTTCTGAGCTATTTCTTTTTTTAATTCAGCAAAAGTTTTTGGGATGCTTAACTTAGTAAATTTAACCATTGGCGTTTTAGAGAAATGTAATTCATCCTGTGCTGGCCAAAACAAAATTTGAGCACAAAGCTGCGTTTCGGGCAATTGTGCCTCTTTTTTTTCCATTGTTTGCGCGAAGTTGGAAACAAAAAAAACAAAAATAGCTATTGGCATGAATGTATAATTCATTTAATTCCTTAAAGTAGAATGCATTTTTTCTTGAGATATCTGTGTTATAGTTTATCATAATTTATTTTTTCCCAAAAACCATGCATTTATCGTTTGAATACTATAAAAACCGTTTATCTGACTCCTCCAAAAATTTCGGCCGAATATATTAAAGAAAGAATTGTATGCATTCGTGCGCACCGCGAACGTATTTTTGAAACTTCTGTTCAGTTACTTAATAACAAACTTGTTTGTCATAATTACGGCCAAGGAGGAGCAGGATGGACATTTCTTTTTGGGTGCGTAAACGAATCGATTCGTCAATTTAAAAATGAATTGAATCTGCATTCTTTTTTTAAAAACAAATCAATTGCTATTGTAGGCGCTGGGTGTTATGGATTATTGACCGCAATAAAATTAACCTTACTTGGATTTAAGGTGCGCATTATTGCCGATCAAGTGCACAGTATTGCATCGTATAAAGCAGCGGGATTTTTCTTTCCTCGACCACGCAAATCTTCTACAGCGCATGAACGATCGATTTTTTTGCAGCGCGGCATCGAATCATATAAAGAATATTTAGATATCGCTCGCGGTATGCACCCATTTATTAAGGCTGGCCCAAAATTACTGCCCGCTTATTACGGGCTTGATATAGATCCTGGGTTTGCACCCTACATTGAGCAAGGACTGATTGAATTACCGCAACACGTTATCGTGGATTTTAATAATGGTAAGAAATTTCAAGCAATCGAATATAAAACGATTTTTATTAATTCCTCGATCATCATGGGTGAATTTGAGCGCATGATAAAAGAGCTAAATATCAAAATCGAAAATGTGCATGTTGATCGTTTAGATGATCTTCCTGAGGAAATTATCTTCAATTGTGCGGGTCTGGGTGCACGAAAACTTACTGATGACAAAAGAATTGTTCCGGTCCAAGGCCATTTAATCACGTTAAAAAATCAAACAAATTTGAGTGATCTTCAATATATGATCAATGTAAAAGTAGTTCAAATGAGCCTTAAAGGACTCCCGCGCGATGAATTGATTTATTTTGCACCGAAAGAAGATGGCATTTTAGGTATTACATTTATTCGCGGTCAGGATTCACTCACTGAGAACCATCATGAATTTGAGCGCCTTCTGGAACGATGCAAAGATTTTTTTGGCTAATGGCAAAACTGTTTTAATCTGCTAATAAAAACATAATCTCATTACGTCGCCAAAATGGGAGCGTCCATGGTGGATTATAAAAAGCAAAAATTGGCTCACCCACAATCTTAACACGATTTTTTTCTATATATGATCTTAACTCTTTCAAATGATTTTCAATGTTAGTTTCTGAGCCGCGCCCCGAAAAAGTAATCACGATAACTTTTTTTTCTTTTCCCTTCTCAATCCTCACTTGGTTATTATTTGGCTTCGGGAGCGTCTCAAGCGTAAAATGTGCAGGCATAACGAACGTAATTCGCCAGTTTCCATCGCCCTTTTGCTGCATAACCGGTGCCGTCATTGCTATTTTCTCAGATTTTTGTTGAATCACAGGAGCTGTCATTGCAATCTGCTTGCGACTCGTATTATTACCAAAAATAAAATCTGCCAAAAGACGAAAACCTTCATTGATTGCTTCTTTTCTCTCCCCAGAAACTTCCACATACGCGGTAATAAGTGGTTCGTACCTTCGTATCTCTACGCTCTCATCTTTTGAAATAACGGTATATGGAGCTTCTTGTGTTTTTGCCATTATGATTCCTGTTGCTAAAACTATCAATCCACCTACTAGGGTTATTTTTCGATTTTCCATGATTATTATTTTCAACTATTTGGTTTATTTTATGACTCACTGTTTTATACATTAAAAAAAAAGATAGATTATAGATAGAGTTAATTTTTCTGGAAATCCTCTGAACAATTATGAAAAACGATGTGCTGATCAAAAACGGAATTATTATCCCCGAGCATGAACTAGAAATTACTACCAGCAGATCCGGAGGCGCTGGCGGGCAACATGTTAATAAAACAGAAACTCGTATTACTGTTCGCTGGAATGTAAAAAATTCCACCGCATTTTCTGATGAATTAAAAACGCTGATCGTTGAAAATTTACAATCACGCCTCACAGCGGAAGGCGATTTAATAATTCATAGCAGCGCGACGCGTAGCCAACAACAAAATAAAGAACTCGCGCTTTCGCAACTTGCTAACATTATCCAAAAAGCGCTTCATGTTCCTAAAAAGAGAAGAGCAACCCGCGCTTCCAAAACAGCTAAAGAGGCTCGCGTGCAAGTAAAAAGAAAGCGGAGCGAGGTGAAAAAAATGCGCAAAAAAAATTTTTTTGATGAATAAAGTAAGAGTTAGCTGTCTAATAAAAGCACCATGTAAACATGACGCTTTTATTGAAGATATAATTTTTAAATATTAATTTTACTCATCACAATCTTGGCAATCAGAACACGTTGAGCAACTTTCGCAATCTGAATCGCACGGCTTGCATCCGCCCTTTCCAGCTTTTTCGCATGTTCCTTTTTTATTTTTGCAGCTGGCGCATTTCTGCATACATGATTTGCATGTTTTTGATCCGTTTTCCATAACTACTCCTTTATGATTAAAGATCACTATCACTTATCACATTTACCAAATAATTCATTCGGATTCACGTCCACTTATCCTACTAAGCGAGCGATAATGAAAGCCGCTGTTGCTGCTAATGCTCCAATAAGTGTGGTTTGAATTGCGCCACGAACAGGACGAAGGCTTGTAAAACGCCCTTTAACGTAACCAAAAATAAACAACGCTATAAGTGTACAAATAGCAGAAACAGGCAACGCTTTTTTCGCGCTACTCATCAATATGTAAGGCAATAGCGGAACCAGACCGCCGGCGATATATGCCAATGCAATCGTAATCGCACTCTTGAATGCGCGCGTTGGGTTCGGTTTTTCAAGGCCGAGCTCGAACCGCATCATAAAATCGACGTAATCTTTGGGCCGCTTGCTGAGAGCCTCTACAATAGCCAATCCTTGATCCGATGTAAGGCCGTAATCCATAAGTATTTTTGTTACTTCGAGCTTCTCCACCTCTGCCATCTTCTCAATTTCACTGTACTCACGAATTTCTTCGGTCGCATAATGTTCAGCATCACTTTTGGCTGCTAAGTAGCCTCCTAATCCCATCGCTATCGAGCCGGCTGCCATTTCTGCAAGCCCTGCAGTTATTACAATGCCTGTCGAATCAACTGCTCCAGAAAGGCCGGCTGCCAAAGCGAATGGAACCGTCAATCCATCAGACATTCCTATAACAATATCTCGTACCGTATCGCTTGCAGTAAAATGTTTTTCAATATGCGGCGTTTGTGGCATTTTTTTCCTCATGTTTCGAGATATTTTTAAAAATTAATACCCCATGAAGCCCAGGTGGTGATGACTCGCTTATTGCCAACAGTTTTTGGCGTTGGTTCAAACCCGTATGATAATGCGCACGCAATATAACTAGCAACATTCCCAATAAAAAAACGGTATTTATAAATTCCGTAAAAACTGTTGCGAATATAGTTAGCCCTTTTTATTGCATCTTCAAAGTGGGGGAAGATTTTTGCATTAAAAAAGAATGATGCATCGTAGCCAGCTTCCATACTATGAAGTTTTCTGATCATATGCAGCGCCAAAAAAATATCTGCTAAGTTGCCGATGCCATAATTAAAACGTTCCCGCTGGTCACCCATCCGTGCCTCAACGTTTCGAGGAAAAAAATGTATCAAACGTGTAGCCCAACGAAACGTATGGTTTCTATTAGTTGAAAAAAAATAGGTGCCATCTACTTGAGCCCCCAACCCAAAATGTCCATACCCAAATTGAACAAATTCCAAACTTGTATCTTTATGAGTTGGAATGCCAAAAAGGCCTGAAATGGTGAGCTTTGATTTTTTTGAAGTTCTGGGGCTGTATCCACCAGAAAAAAGCACATCATCTCCTTGCGTGCGAGCAAAATGAATGCTGCGATCGTGAGATGAGACGCGAGCAAATGCGGCATCGACTCGTAAATAATATCTTTCGGGAGAATAGAGGAGCGTAAAAAGACCGCCCCCTGCGCTATGATGCACACCATTATATTTCTCTCGAAACGTGCCAAACGGTGTGAATATACCAAATGAAGGTTTTTTAAAAAAACTTTCCAAACCGCGATGCTTCGAGGTCTCAGCTACGCGCAAGTTATAGACAATAGAAATACTCCCATAAGCAGGAACTACGAAACAGAACGCAAAATACTTTTTGATATTCATCTTCACTTATCGCTAGGTAAAGTAACCCATATGAGCAATGCTGACATAAGATCTAAGTTGAGTACAATAATTATGGTTCGACTAAGTGTAAGAATAGCTCTTAGAAAATTTAAGCTCTGCAAGTATATATAGCCGCCGTGAAAATTAATCTTATCCATTAATAGTAATATAAACTGGCACGCTATTACATTGAACGCCGCATGCATCATCAATAGCAAAAATGCGTAAGTTGAAATCACCAGGGCTATTTGCCAAACTTCCTCCAATTCCAAGATACGGCGCGCCTGCAATTTGGGTCCATTGCAAAGCAAAAACGTCCCCACGGGCTTGGCTAAGTGCTAGGCAATACTGCCCGACGCCAGCAGGCTGTGTATAATTGTAAACAAACAAACTGCTATTACCGGCTGTTGCGCTTTGACCTAAGGTAATATAATTATTTCCTGAAAAACTAAAAATATCGATTGCACTCGGCCCCCCCGCTGCGCTCGTTGGATTAACTGAGCATATTGGATTGTTTTGAAAGGTTACCGGTGGAGTAAACTCTGAAACTTTCAGCCGATTGGTTCCCCCAAAAATATAGCTTGATGCCAGCAACGGTAAACTGCCAATCGAAAACCATTTAACTCGAGCCAAACTAGTTGGTGATACCTCAACAGGAACGTTTGTTGGCGGCAGTGTGAGCGTTATTGCTGGCAAATTAAATTGATAGCGACCTATTCGCGACGGCGGTTGCCCCCCACCCCCACCCGATAGGCCTGAGGCAATATAACGGTTTCCACCGGTATTAAGCCAGGATACAGTGTATGCATCTCCCCCTGCAGTATCATTTGCGCCAGTCAGGCTAACAGTAGCTGTCGTTATATTAAAGGAAACAACGTTTAAGCGAGGAGAACCCCCAGCTACTCGTCGTCCAATCGCAATAAAATAGGCTGTTTGCCCAAGGTTTACAAAAGGTACCTTATTCCAGTTTATCTCATGGATCCCACCGTTTCCTGCCAACTGCACCGATGAAACTAAAGACGGCGCTGAGGGCGTCGTAAGATCATAAACGAAAACCGTTGATCGCGTAGTTGGTAAATTGGGCGCTGTGCCGAATGCTAAATAGAAATTGTTGCTATCTTGTAGCCAACGAACACTTTCAACTGTCGATCCAATAGGATTTACGATGGTAGATTGCAACGTAAGCGTCTTGCCATCAAATGTATATACGTTTACTTGACCACCAACAGCTGCAGCCAACAACGCTCCGCCCGAATTTGTCTGCCAATCGAGTGAACGAACTATGCCAAAACCTGCATTAATATCCGCGGCCACTTGGCAAATCTGAAGCTGCGGGGTACAGGTCGGTACGACACACGCACTCACCAAAGAAGACTTTATAATAGATAATAATAATAAGAATAGTATATTCTTTTTAGTGCCAGAAGATCGCACCATTTTTTTGCATCCTCTCTTTATGCGCTAATCGTGAAAAAACCTGCAAAGCTAGGAGCGCTATATTCTTCATTAATATTAAACGCGTATGCTATCACATTATAATTCCCATCAGGCCCACCAACAGGGCCTGACCAATCACCTAACGAATCTGCGTAAGTTCCCATCATAATTTCGTTCGTTGCCATATCTACAACAATTATTCCCGTATCTGGATCGCTTTGACCATCTATGATTGCTGTGTGATCAGAACCCAGAGGAGTGATAGCGGTAATTATTGGTGCAAAAGGAGGTGTGCGAAACATCGGTGCAGAAGCTTGCTCAGTTTTCTCGTCATTAAACTCAGTATCAAAAATATCCTGCTCGCTTTCCTGGCCAAAAATACCTGAGTGCGAGCACAGAAATAAAAAAACAAAGATTCTTTTCATCATAGCTACCGTTCCTTCTATTAGATACAGTTATGGGGCAACTATTATTCCCAGTAAAAGATTCGACTGCTCAGCTTGGATTGATCGTCAAATAGACAGTAAGGGCATTGCAACTTTGCGTGCTAACTTCAAAAACCGAAGCATCATCACTCCCAAAATTTCCGGTAATAGCAAAAAATTTTGAGCCCACCTTCGGTGAATAATTTATCCCATCGGGTTGAGCACCGGTTGCATACGGAGAATCGCCAAGGGGTGTAAAGAAGCCAGTCGTCCGATCAACTTGATATACCGATACGTTAGAGCTATTGAAGTTAACCACAGCAGCGAATAGCTCACCCGCTATCAGCGGAGAAAAAGCTACGTTATTGGCGCCCGATCCCGCTGCTACCGGTGATCCTATTGGCGTAAACACACCGGTTGCTTGATTAACCGAATAAACACTTACCGTACCATCACCATTATTGGTGACTGCGGCCAAGAAATCGCCGCCCGTAAGAGGTACAGGCGCAAAAGCTACTCCAATAGGTGATGGTCCAGTTGCAAAAGTGCCAACCAGAAAAGCAATATTGAACACCGGATTAATGTTGAAAACTGATACGGTATTATCCCCTTGATTTACAACAGCTACAAGTAAATTCCCCGTGGCAATTATGGGCGAACAAGCCACTAACTTCGCTGTATTTCCGATACTAAATGCGGAAATCAGCGCCAACGCACCGGTTGTTTGATTAACCGAATAAATTGATAAATTGGAAACTAAACCAGTATTAGGAACCGCGAGGTATAAGTTTCCTGATGCGATCGGAGAAAATGCTACTCCTGAGGGTTGTGTCCCTGTGAAAACTGTGGCAATTGGGGTAAACGCGCCCGTATTCTGATCAACCAAGTAAGTCGAAATATCGCCATCGGCAAAATTGGTAACTGCTGCGAATAAATTCCCTGCGGTGGTAATTGGCGAAAATGCAAGATAAGTTGGTTGATTTCCGCATGCAACAGGCGAACCAGGAGCTGGTGTTAGAAACCCGGTTGTTTGATCAACAGTATAAGTCGATATGTTAGCGCTGCCAAAATTTGGAACCGCAGCAAATAACTTGCCGAATGTTGTTATGGGAGAAAATGCTGATGAAGCTGGATTTGTTCCAGCCGAAAATGGCGAACTCGCAATCTCCTGAAAGCTTCCCACAAAGGATGTATGGATTATTAACGACTGCTGCGCAACAATAAAAAAAATAAAATATAATTGTGCAATTCTCATAATCCATCCTCTGATTAGTTATTTTTCGCATAATGATAAGAACATAGTATTGGTTATTTTAATGTGTCAATAAAATAGCCAATACTATGTTCTAGCAATAGAACTTTGCAGAAAATTAGCATGCTAACTGATCGGCGTTAACCGTAACGAACCGCTCATGATGGGTCGTAAAGCTTGCCATTGTACGCATAAGAATAGCCTTGGTGAATCATTTAACAGTTATTTGGCCATTAATATCCTAGCAGGACTACGCATACAAAATCGAAACCGAACCTCCCTCATCCATTGATAGTAAGAAATAGAGGAATCGTTGAGCAGGTCGGGCTAGCCTGTGTTAAAACCTCAAATAGCGAAGTATTATTTGATCCAAAATTTGCTACCACAGCAAATATTTTTCCGTTAGGTAGAATAGAACTATAAGCGATACCATCAGGCTGCGTTCCGGTTCCAAAAGGTGAATCGCCAAGCGGCGTAAATGCTCCTGTCAACTGATCTACCTGATACACAGACACGCCATTATTTCCTGATCTGCTAAAAAGAACGTTAAAATTTACAACAGCAGCGTATAAGTTGCCTTGAATTAACGGTGAAAATGCGATCGCATTAGGGTCTGAACCTGCAGGAAAAGGTGACCCAGGAACTTGTGAAAATACACCGGTTGTCTGATCAACCGAATAGACACTTACCGTGTTATCATTTGCGTTTGTTACTGCCGCAAAGAGATTGCCTGACACTACCGGTGTAAACTCTATGCCGATAGGACGATTGCCGGTCGCAAAAGGAGATCCTGTAACTGGAGTTAACAGACCCGATAACTGATCAACTTCAAATACCGAAACGGTATTATCGTCTTCGTTGGTAACAGCAGCAAAAAGTTTATTTGCTAAAGTTACGGGAGAAAAGGCAACTAAATAAGTACCAGCTCCCGTTGCTGCAGTATCAACAGCGAAAAATTCACCTGTTGATTGGTTGACCGTATAGGTAACGAGAGTGCTATCTCCTGCGTTGCAAATCGCACAAAGCAACGTTCCGGAAGCTAAAGAAAAATCTATACCATACGGCCCAGCACCTGTCGGAAATGGCGAACCCGTAACGGGGGCCAACGCGCCCGTTGACTGATTTAGTAAATATACAGAGACGTTGTCATCATTATGATTTACAACGCCTGCAAACACGTTGCCTGAAACTAGAGGAGAAAATCGAAGAAAAGCCGGTTGATTGCCCGTGGCAAATGGCGAACCAGTTACTTGGGTAAGAAAACCAGTCGTTTGGTTCAAGCTATACATGGTTACCGAAGCATCATTATAGTTCGGAACACCGACAAACATATTTCCTGAGACTAAAGGTGTAAATTCAGACCACGCTGGACTATTACCCGCAGCAAATGGCGATCCTGCTACTTGCTGGAAACTTCCGACGAATGAAGCTTTGATATGAATAGTTTGTGTTGCCAAAAGAAACGTTAGAAAAAATATCTTTCTGATTTGCACGAAACTCTCCTTGTGATTTGATGCTATGGTACGAACATAATCAAATGACAATTTGAGTGTCAATATCGTTTCTGTCTTTAAGAAGGTTTGCGTTGATTTTACGAGGCAGTTTTTTTAAGCAAACGAGACGCGCCGTAAAAAGCAAGCGCTGCAATGAGCATCATAGTTGCAAACCCTAATGCCACCGTTTCATTTAAATAATCGCCAACAAAAAGTGATCGCGCAGCAGAAACTGCATGAGCGAACGGATTAAAAAATGCAACGCGTTGAAGCCAGAGAGGTGCTAAGGTTAGTGGAAGTGTAATACCCGCAAGCAATTGTATCGGCAACAAAAAAAAGTTAATCGCTGGCGCAAGCGCATCTTCACTTTGCAGCATAAGAGCTGCGCAGTAGGATGCTGTAGACATCGTAAATCCAACAAGCAAAACCAACCCATACGAAATCAATACACCAAAAAGTGACGCAGACAAACCAAGAAGCCACGCTAAAACAAGCAAGAATGTCGCTTGAACCGCAAGAACGCATAGATCTCGCAAAACGCGTCCCAAAATAAGTGCTTTTCTATTTATGGGCGTTACACGAAAACGCTCAATAACTCCGGATCTGATATCATCAATAAGCGCAAAGCCGACAAACGAAGTGCCATAAAGCGCTATCATAATCAAAAGACCCGGCGTAAAAACTGTTAGTGAATTAGAGCTGCCAAACGCCGGATTGCTTGTAAGTTTCTCAAGCAATGGCGCAAATAAGAGCAAAAAACAAAGCGGCTGAAAAAGTCCAAAAATAATCCAAACCGGATTACGCAAAGTGGTTTGTACGCTGCGAAAAAAAATAAGAGACGTATCGTTAAATAATTTCATCATGGTTCTATTTTCTTAATTATCTTGTTTAAAACTATGGCCTGTTTTTTCGAGGAAAACTTCGTCCAAGGTAGCTTTTTTGCCAGGAGCAATTTCATGCTTGAGCGATTCAGGCGTACCAAGTGCTACGATTTTACCATTATCAACAATTGCGATGCGATCGCAGTATATATCGGCCTCATCAAGATAATGCGTGGTGAAAAATATCGTCGTACCATGCGTTTTGAGTTTTTTAATCTCTTCCCAAATTTGTGCACGACTTTGAGGATCGAGTGCAATGGTAGGTTCATCTAAAAAAAGAAGTTTGGGTTTATGAACCATGCCGAGCGCAATATCGGCTCTGCGTCGTTGACCACCAGAATAGGTTTCTACAAGTCGATCTGCAAAAGCTGCAATGCCTAAAGAATTAATAAGTTCAGCAGCGCGCTCTTGCGCATCAGTTTTACTCATACCATAAAGACGTGCTTGCAAAACTAAGTTTTCCCGCGCCGTTGCACTGCGTTCCAATCCGCCTGTTTGACTCACATAACCAATACTTTTGCGCACCATATCAGGCTCAGCGCCAAGATCAAAACCTGCAACGTGTACGGTGCCAGACGTTGGTTTTAATAATGTGGTGAGTATGCGCATGGTGGTAGTTTTGCCAGCACCATTTGGCCCTAGAAACCCGAAAATTTCGCCCTTGTGAACAGAAAGATCTATTCCATCAACAGCTTTTACTTCGGCTGCTCCGGAAAGGTAAATTTTTCTTAAATTTTTTATTTCTATCATTGAATGCATATAAAAACTCTTTTAAATATTTTTTGTATTATGATTAACAATATAAAACGAGGAAAAAAAGTCAAGAAAAAACCGAACTGGTAAGGCTTTTCACGCAAAAAGCAGTTACGCTTTTTTTAGCATTGAAATAATTTCAAACTCAAATTTGACAAGGCGCACAAATACCTACAAAATCATCCTGTTATGAAAGAAATGAGCTTAAGACAAAAACAATTTTTCTCTGCCCTGCCCCCATCGTGGCAAAAACCGTTAGAAGATGTTTGCCGCAAACCGGAAATCGATGCTTTGATAAATTTTTTGCAAGAACGTGAAAAAGCGGGCGCGACGATTTATCCTGCTAAACAAAATATCTTTGCAGCATTAAAAGCAACCCCTTTTGATAAGGTAAGCGTAGTTATTATCGGGCAGGATCCCTATCACGGCCCCGGCCAAGCACACGGATTAAGTTTCAGCGTGCCGCCAGGAGTCGCAATTCCACCATCGTTGCGAAACATTTTTAAAGAGCTCGTCAGTGATCTTGGCATCGCTGTGCCACAAAATGGCACGTTAACCGGCTGGGCAAAACAAGGTGTCTTGCTTCTTAACGCTATTTTAACCGTTGAAGAAGGAAAGCCCGCAGCTCACGCAAATAAAGGTTGGGAGATTTTCACAGATGCGGTTATGGAACAACTTCTGAAACGAAAACATCCGACGGTTTTTATGCTCTGGGGCGCATACGCACAAAAGAAAATGCAGCATCTGCATATACACGAAGATTCGTGCCTCCATCTTATTTTAAAATCTGCACACCCGTCTCCTTTGTCGGTCACCAAATTTTTAGGATGCAAGCACTTTTCAAAAGCGAACGCTTTTCTAAAAGGACACCATTTGCCCGAGATTGATTGGATACATTCTTTTGAGTAGAAGATTCTAATCAATTTAATTCGAAAATAAATAAAAGCCTTTATATTTTATCAAGACTCATCATAGTATGTGGATTATCTCTATCGACAAGCACAAAAAATTGATATTAAAAAAATGAGTTATCATAATTTCGATTGTTTAAAATTTTACTGTGAATTTAATAACCGAAATCGCTTGATCAAGGGTTCTTATATGCTCAGAATAGTACTTGTTGTTTTGATGCTCATACTTAGATTTGATAATTCTATTGCGGCGCCATCCATTCAATCTATCTCTCCGACCAATGGTTCAATCAACGGGGGCAATGTTATTACTATTGAGGGTAGTGGATTTACCGGCGCTTCCGCAGTTATCTTAGGCAATCGACCCGCATCCAGTTTTACTATTATTTCTGATACGGAAATTCAAGCTGTTGTTCCTCTTGGTACGGCTGGAACGGTAGATGTGCGCGTGACTGTTGGAAGCCAAACATCGCCATTAACTCGTAATGATTTTTATACCTACACGCAAGATTCATGGAATGGAATTATTTCTGCAATAAATCAAGATGCCATTACTCTTTTTGATACCGCAAACAATACAATCAATGGAACAATCCCGCTTCCTTCAGACTCGCTTGCTTCGGTAATCACTCCTGACGGCACAAAGATTTACGCTGCTTATTCCGATCAAGGCCTGGTCAGCGTTATAGATGCTGCTACTAATACTATTATTATGAATATACCAACGCCGATCGCCGGCCCCGGCGCATTTGATATTATTGTCAGCCCCGATGGCACACGCGTCTATGTTTCAAATTTTACCTCAGGATTTGTTACGGTAATTGACACTATTAATAATACAGTCATCACCGACATACTTCTGAGCCCAGGATTAGGTTCTCTTTCTGTAACTCCTGATGGATCGACCGTATTTGTTGATAATTTTTCTTCTGGTAATGTAACGCCAATTGATACCGCTTCCTTTACGCCGGGTACAAGTATCACGACTGGTTTTACACCCGGGGCAATAGCTATCACACCCGATGGAACTATTGCGTACGCAACAAGTGCGTTTGCGGTCAATAATAATATAACCATTATTGATGTAGCTACTCAAACATCAATTGGCACAATACCCTTTCCTCTTGGGGCGGGGCCTTACGGAGCATTTATTCTTCCTACAGGAACAACTATGTATGTGGCAAATATAGAAAATGATACGGTAAGCGTGGTTGATCTTACTACTAATACCATCGTTAATACCATTAACCTTGTTCCTGGCTCTCGCCCTTTTTGGGTAGTTGGAACTCCAGACAGCAAGACGATTTATGTACTCAATGAATCAACTGACCATGTCACTCCCATAGATGTTGCAACAAATACCGCTGGACCAAGTTTTGCCAATAGCCCCGGTGACGTTCAAGATCTTGTGATGTCTCCTGACCCTGCTCCAGTTGCATCATTTATCGGTTCGATTCAGCCACCAGGAATACCAAGCGTTTTCGATGCATCAGCATCTCTCTCCCCGATTGGAACAATTGTTAGTTACGAATGGGATTTTGGAGATGGAACCCCCCTCGTAGTAACTGCATCCCCAATAGTTAATCATATATATGCTACGACAGGTTCATTTAACGTTACATTACGAGTGACCAACTCTGCGGGAACCTCCACTGCCAAGGTTTTTTCTAGTCGTTTTATGAGTAATAACGGGGGGCCCACGGCAATAACTTCTCAGTTTTTTCCAGCTCCGCCATCCAGCGCAAAAGGATCACAAATTTGCTGTCGATACCCAACGCAAACCGATATTATCAACTTAATTACTTGGAATCTACCCCTAGTAGGAACCGCGCCACTGGAATATCAAATCTATCGCGATGCTCTGCTGACAGATCTTATTGCCACCATTCCAGCATCGAGTCCGTTACAATTTAGCGACCATAATCGCTTACCAAAAACAACCTATACCTATTACCTTGTTTCAGTAAGCTCTGATGGATTGCTTTCATCCCCTATAACCATAATTGTAGAACCGCTATGCTAAATAACAACTGTACGAAAATAATAAGATATATGTGGATATGCTTCATGATTTTCAATGCATGTTATGTAAAAGCATATGTTAACAACGAACAAGATTATTCTGTTGAAGGGAAAATTTCAGCATTTATTCCTTCATCTAAAACATCAAGAGCATTATTCTCTACAGTCCTGCCCCTTTACGAAATCCAAATTGCAAAAATATTCTGGCATTGGCAAACATGGCTTAATATTGGTTATCTTCATGCAAAAGGGCGTGCTCTTGGATGCAATAGTAAAACTAAAATTCGAGTTGTACCTGTAACCTTCGGACTAAGCTATCTCTATATCATAGATGATGCATGGACCATGCATACTGGGATAGGGGTATGTTGGAGCTTTTTAAAAAATAAAGATTATTCACCTTTTGTTTTGAACAATAATTCTGGACAAACAGCTGGGGGTCTCTTTCGACTCGGTTTTACTCGCCAACTAACGAATCATACTTTCGTAGATCTTTTCACTCAATATCTTTATCAAAAATTTTCTTTTAACCGAAGCGATCCATCCAAATATACGGTACGGAATAATTTTGATATTAGTGGATTTTGCCTGGGTATAGGTTTCGGTGGTAATTTTTAGAGGATACACGAAAATTCATCCCATCTAAAAAAGCTGAATTAAAGACACACAAAAAAACTGGCGTGCCAATCCCAGCTCTGAGCATCATCACTTATCCGTGCTTCCATCTTCGCAAAAAACTTAGATGGACAAGTCCTCGGCAAGTTACGACGGACAAATTTTGTTTCACGAAATTTGGTGTGCCCGGCAGGATTCGAACCTGCGACCTACGGATTAGAAATCCGTTGCTCTATCCAGCTGAGCTACGGGCACCTAAAAAAAGATATGTGGCTATAGTATACGCAAGAAAGAGAACTTTTTAAAGTGCACAATTGCCTCATTTGCGCAATTATCGTTCGCTTATGCTTTTGGTACGAAAATCTTGGTAAATTCTCGAGCAATTTCAATAAGCTTATTTTGCGTTTGTTCTGAAACATCTTGAGTTGTAAAAATTGTTTCATACGTTTCTTGATAGATCGATTTAACATAGCTCACAAATTGCTGTGCATAAGTTTGTACATCTCGAATCGGTAACGCATCTAAGAAGTTTTCCTTCAATAAGAAAAGCATCAGCGACTGATCGACGAAACTATAACCCGCAAATTGCGGTTGCTTGAGAAGTTCAACTGCCAACGCACCGCGGTTTAATCGTTTTTGTGCAACAGGATCGAGCTCAGTTCCAAACTGTGCAAAATCAAGAAGCTCATGATATTGTGCCAATTCAAGGCGCAATGCGCGCGTCATTTTCTTGATCGCTTTTGTTTGCGCGGCACCGCCAACACGAGAAACTGATAGTTCAACGTTAACAGCCGGGCGAACACCTTGATTGAAAAGGTGCGTATCTAAGAAAATTTGCCCATCCGTAATCGAAATTAAGTTAGTCGGAATATAGGCAGTAATATCATCGCTTTGAATTTGTACTACGGGAAACGCCGTGATGGATCCGCCTTTTGCCAATTTTCCCGCGCGCTCCAGTAGACGAGAGTGTAAATAAAAAACGTCGCCAGGATACGCTTCGCGCCCCGGAGATCTACGCAAAAGAAGCGACATTTCGCGATACGCAATCGCGTGATTACTCAAATCATCGTACACGATCAGAACATCTCTGCCCTGATCGCGGAAATATTCTGCAATTGAACATCCTACATACGGAGCAACATATTGACGAAGCACCGTATCGCTTGAATCAGCGCTGACAACAACCGTATATTCAAGCGCGCCATGCTCTTCGAGTGTTTTTATAAAACGCGCTAGGTTTGCTTGTCGTTGACCGATAGAAACATATACACACAAAACATTTTTATCTTTTTGATGCACGATAGTATCAAGAACCACCGCTGTTTTTCCGGTATTGCGATTACCAATAATGAGCTCACGCTGGCCTTTGCCGACCGGAATTAATGCATCGATTGACATGATGCCAGTTTCCAAAGATTCATTAATAGGGCTGCGTTCAATAATACCTGGAGCTTCCGCTTCGATTGATCTGGTTTGTTCGACATTTATTGCGCCAAGACCATCGATTGGTTTTCCTACCGCGTCGATAACACGCCCGAGCAAATTATCTCCGACAGGGATTTTGAAAACACTGCCAGTCCGCTTCACAACTTCTAGTTCATCGACCGCAATCGCGGCATCAAAAAGAAAAATCGAAACGTAATCTTCATCTAAATTAAATATAATGCCGCGATTGCCACCTTCAAAGGTGACGAGCTCACCCAAAACTGCGTTACGTAATCCATGCACTTTGCACATTGAGTCGCCAACTTGGATAACAACCCCAATCTCTTCAAGTTGCGCTTGATCAATATTGTTTAACGCTTTTTCAAATAAGGAAATAAGATCAGAGCTTTTAATCTCCATTGCTTAATAGCCTTTCTGCATTACGCAACTGCTTTGCAACCGAATATTCCCAAAGAACCGTATCGGCTTGAAGTCGAACTCCCGCAATAAGCGAAGGTTTTACTACAGGTTGGGTTTCGATTTTTGTTCCTGTTAATTGTTCAAAATAATTTTTAAGAATAATGATTTGTTTTTCATCAAGTGGATGCGAACTTTCAAGACGCGCATTAATAATCTGATTTCTTTCATCAAAAACTTCTTTTATGCTCGCACAAACAGTTGGCAGCATAAAAAGTCGCTGTTGCGAAAGCAGAAGATCGATAAGTTTTGTAAGTTGTTCGCTCATCGGCAATTGTTCACGCAACCGTTTAATAATATGCACCTTAACGCGATTAAACTTTGCTGGCAATTTCAAAAAAAAGAGAACTGAACGATTATGCTCAAAAAAATCGCCAATCAATCCAATCTCATTCACCGCTTTTTCATTAAGAGTATTTCCAAAAGCGTTCAGGTACGCGATCGCATATTTCCGTGCTAATGGAACATAATCTTTATTCATAATTTCTTCTTTTCTAAAGCTGCCACAAGTTGATTAAGATACTGGTCGCCCATTTGCTTATGAGAAAAATGTTCTTTAAGTTCTGTGCGTGCTTGTTCAATTGCCGGATTAATAATCTCTTTTTTGATAAGCAAATCTTGAGCGTGCTGTAAACGTACGAATGCTCGTTCTTGGTTTTGTGCAACAATAGTATCTTGTATTTGGCGCGCAGCAGTTTTATTTTTTTCTACTATTTGGACCCATTTGCCAATAGCGAGTGATAATCTATCGCCCAACTTCTCTTGCGCTGCAAGTGTATGCTCCATTTCTTTTTCTAATTCATTGAGCATCTCTTTTTTCATCTGTCTATTTTTTTCCGCGGCATCTTCTTGCGAAAGAACTTTATAAATCGAAGGCAAAACATACTTGAAAAAAGCATAACCCAACAATGTAAACACAACAGCCGCATTGAGTAATCTAAAAAAAATGGTACTAAGGCCGATCATGGAATGCTCCAACACGTTTGACAATAATGCCAGCAATTTCGTTGCGCATTCGACCAACTTTTGATTTATCCGGTTCTTCCGGTTTGAGAATTAGTTCTTCGTTAATTACTGCACTCTGTTGATTCAATTGTGGCAATTTAAGCTTAAAAATATTTTGCCATTCTCGCCACTGAGTTACTTCTTGTTTCTTAAGTTCTTCTATTCGCTTTTGGGTTTTTTCAAGTTGCGCAGTAAGAGCGCGATCTTGTTGCGATTGCGTTTGAATATCTTTAACAACCGCACGCAAAAGAATCCGATCGAGCGCAATATAAGCGATCGCAAAGTTAATCATTTGCACAAAAAAAGTTGCGTTAATTATCATAGAACAATCTCTTTATTCTTGCCGGAATAGCCAATACGTTTGGATTTTTCCAAGCAAGCCACACGGAACATTCCTGTAGCGTTTAAAGACTGTACCCCACAAAAATTAAACCACCAGCTACCAATAACGCATACACCGCTGATGATTCAATAATGCCGAGTGCCATAACGAGTGCACCCCGAATATCTTTTGCACTTTCTGGAAATTTCCCAATATTTTCGCATGCTTTTGCACCAACAAGTCCCTGGCCATACGCCGGAGCTATTGTGCCAATACCCATTGCAAGCGCCGCACCAATAAATGCTGCAGCTTTTGCTATATAGATTCCCTCGATACCGACGTTCATAAAAACCCCTTCCACCACTTTAGGATCTTTAAAAAATATATTTTTTTCAGTCTACCGCATTTTCAATTTCATTTACAATGACGCTGTTTCTTGCGCAAAATCCGCACGATCGATATTCCTAAAATCGATACCAAAAAATTCTGCAATTGATTTCATCAATCTTAGTTGCTCTTGCTCATCATGCTCAAAATCTTTATCCACAGAAAGAACAAGCAATGGTACATTTTGCTCGATTGCAGAAATATCAAGGCGCTCGATCAACCATTGTTCATGTTTTTCGTGGATTGTACTTAAATAATCGAGAGAAACATTTCGTTCTTCTGAACGATTTCGTTTCTTGAGTCGCTCGTAACAAACTTCGGGAGTAGTACGCAAGTAGATAAATCCGGCAGGTTGTGCAACATAGCCATCAACCAACCAAGAAAACCATTCTTGATACAATTTCCACTCAAGTGCATTCATAAGCCCTTGCTCAAAAGCGTTTTTTGCAAAACAATACCGATCGGAAAACACAGAACGCTCGAGCACCTGTACCGGATACCTGCTTTTACGTGCATGAGCTTCTTGCTCCATAACGCGCGTTACAAAAGCGTATGTTTGAAACGTATACGCCCAACGCTGACCATCTGCATAAAAACGCTCTAATAAATTTTCAGTTCCACCGACCTGTTGCCATTTAGCATGCGGCTCAAAGATGGCCTGAACCGACAATGCACGCTCAACAAGTTTTAAAAAAGTTGATTTACCTGCGCCTATATTGCCTTCAAGGGAAACAACGCGAGGATTTTTATGTAATTCGCTCATGAACAATACCAAAGTGTTAAATATGTAAAACAGAGGTCTTTTTTAGGTTACCTCTTTAAGCACAAAAAGCCAGTTAATTTGACCTCTTTTGCTACTCAAAAAAAAATATGGTACGATACCCTGTACTCAAATAAATAAACTAGCTGTAAAAAAAATATCAGTTTTATGCTCGTTCATGAGCTTAGTGAGTAGGTAAAACTATGGAGCAGTTCAGCTTGTTAGTTGTACACTCAACTACTGCGTTATTGTATCATTTGAAAATAAATCACCCCATTTTAACACTAAATGGTATTCTATGAATTATGTGTTCAGACATTGGATAAAAACCCTCTCGATGCTTTGTTTGTTTCCACTGTGGACAAACCCAATGGATCTTCTTTTGCAATATGACGATTATCCGGATCAAGAATTGCCAGCCCAAGATATACCTGCAGGTCACAATGCGACGGCCGCAGCGTTTGCTCTTTTAACAAGAGACTGCCCATCTGATGCAGAGCCGGGCGATATTATCGAAGCAGGTACTATTTTGCGCAATGACGTTTATTTGCGCACTAATCCGTTAGTAAAACGCTCGATTCTTGATTATCCGGCATTCTATTATCCATTCTGCCGTCCTGAAACCTGGTCTCTTATCGGACAACTATGGTTTAACCAAACGCCACGAATGGCTTTCTTTAATGATGCATTTGCATTGCGTGATTACCTGGCATTTGAAAATAAAAACCTCATAGCGCAAATTGATACCCTTGCTTCATTAGTTGTGAATCTCAATATCCCAAAAATTTTATCACTTCTTGGCGACATTGAGATTGAAGATCGACGCGCCGCTTTAATGTGTTGGTTTCAGTGGCAAAAAGAGAAATGGCTTATTCAGTGGAAAACTCCTTTTGCATATATTGAAAGAAACTTTCAACTCGACCAACAGGAAAAGGCCCAATTAGAGCAAGAGGTGAGTCTTTTTCAGGCAGACAATGATATTCCTGCAGAAATGGCCTCTCTTAATAGTACACAAGAGGCAGAATTTGATTCTTTCTCAAGAAAGCATCTGATAAGCGACAAATTTGGGTTGGGCGACAGTCGTTTCACCGCGGGTTACACATTTGTAGATAATGATAGCTTATGGGTAAACGCAGGCTTTCTTGCAACGATCCCCACCGCTTTTGCTTTCAGCAAAGGAGTATGGAAAGGATCTCATTTTCCTAAAAACAGCGATAATCCTCCTTTTGATTTAGCAGAAATTCTCCTTCTGGCACTCGGCGATGAAATACAACGAGCGCAAGCACAACAATTAACAATTGATTTTTTACTTGGTGCGCTCGATAAACTGTCTGCCAATTTACTTGATGATAATATTGGCAATGGCGGACACGTCGGATTGGGTTTTGTATACGATAGCAAATTGCAAGTCACACCCCGTTTTAGCTTTGATACGCATGCAGAATTTGAATATCTTTTACCCGTAATGGAAAAGCGGTTTTATATAAACGCAAAGAATCAAAACGATTGCGCAAATGATCTGAATTTTATTCAAGAACAACTTATTCAGACACTTTATCCTCGCGTTTACAATACCATGGTTTTTCCTGGTGTACTTATTAAATTTTCAACAGCGGCAGACATTTGGATCGCAGAGCAATCAACGCTCAACCTTGGCTACGATCTTTGGTGGCAACAGAAAGAAAAACTCGGCAGAATAGTTGCTTCAACGCAAAATCAAATTCTTGCGCGAAAAGATATCGCTACAAAACCCTCCGCTTTCCAAAGTAAATTATTTGGAGCGTATACGTACAATCATCCTGGAAAATGCGGCGATTGGTGTATTTCACTTACCGCAGATTATACATTCCTGAGCGCTGGTATCGGTAAAGATTACTCAGCTTCATTCAGACTTGAATACCTGTTTTAATTAAGAAGGAAAATTTTGAAGAAAAATCTATCTAAAAAAAAATTAGCCCTCTCATTATTGATTATTGTTTTAAATGGCCCATTAGTTGCAAACAGTAAGCCGCTTCAACATCGCGCTTTGGCTATGGTTGATGGCCTTCCTCATCCGATTGGTGTCGATTGGAAAACGGTTGATGAGATGGTTCATACCATAAAAGAAGTCCTTAAGGGGCAATTTGGCGTTAGGCAGCGCAATTCTAAAGACCGTATGGGCATTTTCACTTTTCGTAACTCGTTATATTCCATTCAAGGTTTAGCAACGCTGGAACGCTCCGCTCTTGAAACGAATGATAGAGAACTTTTGAACGATCTAGAGAATCATTTGGTCATTTTCAGAACTAGTTTTATTGAAATTATGCGTCCAATGCTTACTAGATTGCAAGGATTGCCACAGCGTACCGCTCATGAATTGATGAAAGAATGGGCAGATTTGCACAATCGACATGATAGTATTATCTTTGAGTGGTGCAAGCACAGAGCTGGAAGCGAAGAAGAACTTTTTCATAATCTCATAGCATCTTTTAAAAATTTTGATCAATTTTGCAGCGATGTTGTCAGCTTCCTTGATGATTTAATAAAAAGCTGCCCAATCGGTTACCAACAATATCTTGATGCGATTCACCAAAAAACATAGCTCATTATGAACGAACAACAGGAACTGGAAGAATTATTAGGAACGGTCGAGCGGTTTGTTTATCAACATCCACAGACTGGGTTTTCTGTTGCAGTGGTTCAAACAAAGCAGCGATCAACCCTCGTAACCGGTTATTTATCTTCGACTCACGTCGGTCAACAACTCATTATGCAGGGAAAATGGGTTACACATCCAAAGTTTGGTCGCCAATTTGAGGTCAGTTCTCATGTTGCTCAAATCCCAACATCACTTCTTGGCATAACCAAGTATTTAAGCTCAGGGCTGATCAAGGGTATCGGACCAGTTTATGCAAGCAAATTGGTTGAGAAATTTGGCGATAAAGTTCTTGAAGTTATCGAGCACGATCCAAAGCAGCTTGAAAAAGTTGAAGGAATTGGCCCGAAGCGTGCCGAAATTATTGCAAACGCATGGCAAGGCCAAAAAGAAATATCTGCGCTTATGATTTTTCTTCAAGAGAAAGATGTTTCTCCTGCTTATGCTGCAAAAATTTATAAAAAGTACGGCCAAACAGCGATGGCAGTTCTTAAAGAAAACCCTTATCGCCTTGCTGAAGATATTTGGGGAATCGGTTTTAAAACCGCAGATAAAATCGCTCAGCAACTTGGTTGCGCTCCTGATTCACTTTCGCGTATTAAAGCGGGCATTGCGCATCTTCTTTCCACTGCAACTTCAAGTGGCCATATTTATTGCGAGTTGAACGCGCTTAAAGAACAAGCATATGAATTGCTGGAACTCAAAAAAGAAGACCATGAACATCTTATTAAATCTGCACTGCATGATCTTTATGAATCGCAAAAAATAAAACTCATTTCTCATGAAGAAAAACATTTTATCACGCTGAGTTCTTACTATTTTACCGAATTTGGAATCGCAACGAGTATCAAAACATTGCTCGAACATCCTTCACCTCATCAGTTTGATCTGCAAGCGATTTATCAATCGCTCTTAACACCAGATAAACGCGGTATCATGCTCAATGAGGATCAACAAAAAGCTATCATGGCGGTGCTTCAATCCAAAGTGACGATCATCACCGGCGGACCGGGAACTGGTAAAACTACGCTCATAAAAAAACTTCTTGAAATTCTTGATAACCAACGGATCATTTATCGCCTTGCTGCGCCAACTGGACGTGCTGCAAAGCGTATGATGGAAGGAACAGGGCGCCATGCAATGACGCTTCATCGTATGCTTGAATTTGATGCAAGCACTATGAAATTTGTTCATAATGAAACAAACGCTATAAAAACCGATTTCATTATTGTTGATGAAGCTTCGATGCTCGATATCTTCTTGGCTTCTGCAGTGCTTAAGGCACTTTCGCATACGGCCCACTTAATATTAATTGGCGATATCGATCAATTGCCATCGGTCGGCGCTGGAAATGTTCTTAATGATCTCATTAGCAGCCAAAAAATTGCCACTATTCGATTGACTCATATTTTCAGGCAAGCACAAGATAGCCTTATTATCACTAACGCTCACCGCGTTAATAATGGTGAATTTCCTGTTTCAAATCTGCCCGATAGTAAGAAGGATTTCATATTTATTAAAGAAGATAAAGCCGAAAACCTTTTTGCTCATCTTAAAGCGATCTATGAAAAAACATTGCCGCGGTATGGATTCAGGGCTGAAAATTCAATGGTACTAGTTCCCATGAACAGAGGGATAGCGGGCACATTCACCATCAACTCTCAGTTACAAACACTTTTTAATCCCGAGATTAAAGATCAAGCACAAAGCAATGGCACTACCTTTAAAGTTGATGATCGCGTCATGCAAATTCGCAATAACTACGATAAAAACATCTTTAATGGAGATATCGGCACTATTACCGAAATAAATAGTACTGATCAGCAGCTTACGGTCCTTTTTGGGGATCGAAGCGTTATTTATGAATTAAACGAACTTGATGAACTGGTACTTGCCTACGCAATTTCGATTCACAAAAGCCAGGGATCAGAATACGATGTAGCGATTATTCCAATTTTCATGCATCATTTTGTCTTGCTACAACGAAATTTAATTTATACTGCCATTACACGCGCGAAAAAATTATGCATCATGGTTGGCCAACCAAAAGCGATCGCCATGGGAATAAAAAATAGTAAAGGCGTAAACCGAATAACTTTTTTACAGCATTATTTAACCAGCACATTAACATGCCGTTCATAATATTTTTCCGTCTTTTTACTCTGGGCACGCTTCTTGCGTCCCATCTTTATGCGTCTTCTTTCTTTGCACCGATGCCAAAAAAATTTATTATCATGCTTGATCCCGCTGGCGATGGAAAAAATCCGGGCAGATCGATTAAAAATAGTTTTGAACGAGGTACAACGCTCCTACTTGCCGACGCATTAGAGCAAGAGCTTTCATTCCAGTATCCGCATTTGCGTATTTTTTTCTCGCACAAACCTGGCCAATTGAGCGAACAAATGCAGATCGCGCAATCTTCTAATAGAATTGGGGCGCATCTTTTTATAAGTATTCATTGTTTTAAAGAGATACATTCATTGCCGTCGATCACTCTTTACCAAACTATTTGGAATCGTACAACCGATTGGTGGCAAGTTGCACCGCTCCAGCCAACGTTGATACCAGCAGCATTTGCCTATCGAGGATCGCTGAAAACAACGCATTCATTCCTGACGTTGCTTTCCACTTCACTCGCCAAACAAGCCGAGCAAAACACATTTAATTTCATTGGTGGATTTGCAATTCCATTTCGGCCTTTTTTTGGCATACTAGCCCCCGCAATTGCAATCGAATGCGGATTGCGTGATGAAAAAGACATTCGCTTACTCATTGATCCGATAAAAAATGCGCTCGCGGCACTTATACGCAAAGAAACGCTCTCATGAATAAATATCATTATTTTATTATTTCGCTTACGGCTTTTTTCCTTGGCTTAATTACCATAGCATTCCAACAACAATGGATCATTCTCAGATTACCTACGAAAATCACCCCCTCAAACAGGCCGTTAGTAGAAAATATGACAAAAAAGAAAGCGGTAACTATTATTGGCTGGCAAATGGATAAATGGACGCGAGAACCAAAAGAGCTTTTATGGCTCAGCGATAAATCTGAGCAAATAAAACAGCTTGTATATGCATGGCTCGAATTCGCTCATAACGAACAAGTCGGCGGAAAACAAATAAGTTTACAATCAATTATACTCGGCCAAAATGGATTAGATGCTTACATTTCGTTCGACCAAGCACCTCTGGAAAAAGAATGGTCGATCTATCGTAAATGGCATCATTTAGAATCATTAATAAAAACATTAAAAGAAAATGGCATTGCGCTTCGCTCAATAACCTGGCTTGTTAATCATCAGCCGTTGATCGATCCACATTTAGATTTTTCTCAAGCGTGGCCGTTTGAAGGGTTTTTAGATTCTGATGTGCGCTAAAAGAACTATTGGAAGTTTTAATAATAAATTCTTGAACTGCCAATAAATGCTTGTTTAATTGGTCGGCATTATTCTCAAATTCACTATCACATTCAAGTATGAGAACTGGGACATGCACAAGGTCTTGCAAAACATCATTTTTTTCAAGTAAAAAACGCTCATGCTGATCGTGAATCTGTTTAAGATACGCAAACGTTATATTTTTTTCAGCAAGTCTGTTTCTCTTTTTAATACGTTTATATGCAACTTCAGGCGTAGTTCTAAGATAAATAAAACCCTGCGGCGCTTTGCAGCGCTGTGGAATTAAATAGTTAAACCATTCCTGGTACATAGACCATTCTAAATCGGTCATAAACCCATTTTGATAACCGGTCAATACAAAGCAATAGTGGCCAGAATAAATGGAACGTTCAACAATACGAGCTTTGTTACTATGCTCTTGTTCACGAATGTGCTCGCGCACGCGACAAATCATTGCAAACGTTTCCAAGCTATAGGACCAGCGCCGCGGTTCTTGATAAAAATTAGCAAGCAGCGATTGTCCATAAACTTTTTTTTGCCAATTATGAAGCGGCTCAAGCGCGATACCAACTTGTGGCATATGTTTTTCTATCAGCTTTAAAAAAGTCGATTTTCCGGCACCAATATTGCCTTCTACAATATACATTTTCGCTTTCTGGTTGAAAAAAATGGATTTTGCTGTCCCTAGTTCTATTTTATCATAATTATTGAAGGTGCAACAGCCAAAAAACTATTCAGTTACTGATCTGATTGCTAGCGGATTAATACGCGTAACCACTTCATAATTTATTGTGCCGATATGCCGAGCCATCGCGTCGGCGCTCACTGCCTCATGCTCCCCTATAAGTATCACTTCATCGCCAACCGAAACTCCCGGCACGTGAGAGACATCAATCATGCACAAATTCATAGCGATTCTGCCGATGATGGGAGCAACGATATCGCGAATCATGACCGATCCTTTATTGGAAAGCCCTCTATCCAATCCATCCCAAAAACCAACCGGCAATACTGCAATCTTAGTTTCTTGCTGAACTTGATGCGTCAAATCGTACCCGACAAAGCTCCCAGCGGGCAAGTTTTTAAGCTGAATAATGCGTGTTTTCCACTTCAAAACAGGAAGGAGCGAGAAATTTGGTACCTTTTTCGTGACTGCATCTTTATTTTCCTGTGAAGGCCATAAGCCATAAAGCCCCATGCCAAATCGCACCAACGAACCGTGCGCCTTTTCATATGCTCCCAGGGCCGCCGTACAGGTTGTATGCTGCAGAGGGATGTTTATTTTTTCAATGCGCAACTTATTAATTAATTCATTGAATCGCGAAAGCTGCAGATTAACAAACCAATCTTCTTTGCTTTCTGAATTTGCAAAGTGAGTCGATATGCCAATGATTTCTACATGAGGCAACAGTACGGCAGCTTTAATAGTTTCAAACGCTTGATCGGGAAAAAAACCGAGCCGCGAAAGACCGGTATCAATTTTAATATGAATGCGCACTTTCAATTCTAGATTTTTTGCAATTTCGTTCAATTGGTTGATAACGTCTCGATCGTATACCACCAACTCAAGATCATGGCGAACGACCTCATGCAAATCGGCATCGATAATTCCAAGAACGATAATTTTTTTGCTAAAACCGTTTTCACGCAGGGCGATCCCCTCGGTTATTGCAACTACTGCGGCGCCATCAACTCCTGTATGATCTTGCAAAACTGAGCCAACAGCCAACATGCCGTGCCCATACGCATTGCTTTTTATCACCGGCACAAACAGCACACCCGGCTTGATAAGAGATCGATAATTTGAAATATTATGATCCAATGCACGCTTGCTTATCTCGATCCAGGTTAATGGCGCGCTTGCTTTCTGCCGATCGACTATCAACTTAGGATCTAAGACATTCCCGCTTTTCTTTTGGAGCTCTTTATGAATCATAGTGATTGTCTCCCCGTGACTTGGGATTGTGATAAAACAATTCAAGAATAGCATGCTCGGTTACGAAACTATAACGTTACGTAAAAAAAAGCCCAGCAAACTGCCGGGCTTTTTAGATTTCTTAAAAAAACAAAATTAGAGTTCTATTTCTTTTGAATAACGCTGGGCAGAAGCCGCTTTTCCAACACTAATTTGAATTTTAGAAGTTTCAGGAATACGCTTAATTTCGATTTTTTCTAGATTAAGAGCAGGCAAGGAATTGCATTGCTTGCGCTGGATTTCCTCGTTTTTTGTCTTATTTTTTGCGTGCATTTGCAAAAGAGCATAAGGCATCTCTGAGTTCGTTCCAATATTTTGTAAATGCAACTTTATAAATCCTTCTTTGAGAGGAACTTCAATATCCGCCTCAGAAAAAGTCTCTGTTCCTGATTGCTTAATCTTACCCTCAGGAGCTTCCGGCAACTCTACGATAATAGTTACTCGATCAGGCTCGTCCGCTTCGATTTTATAATTTATCGGGAAAGATTGAAATTGAGCTTGGGCTCGCTGACGCCATTTTTCCATTTTTTCAACATTTCTATTAAATCTTTCATGCATTTGAGAAAAGAATGGTGCAAAGTCATCAAATAAATCTAGAAATAATTTCGGCACCTCATAAGTCGTTTCACAATCAGCCTCAGGCTTTATTTCCGTAGCCTTTGGTTTTTCTTCATCGCACCGAATTTGTAGCGCGAAGGAATTCACAGCCACAAATGCACCAAAGAGAGCTATCTTTTTCATAAATGTTCCTCCTAACAACGTGGTTTTAATCGAAATCATAATAGCCCAAATTACTAACAGAGACAATATCCTGGCCACCAGGGCGGCATACTATTTTGGAAACTCCCTTTTATCGAGCAAAAAAATGAATAATTGCCCCGTTTTGGCAAACAGGATCGCTATTTTAGCTACTCTTTAACGCTTTTTTGTGATACAATGATTCAAATTAAACCTTTTATTTGATAATCATGGTCAAAAAAACAGAAACCTCACCCACCGATCTTATTTATGGTATTCATCCTATCGTTGAGCTTTTAAAAGCAAAAAAACGAAAACTGAGGATTATTTATACCACTAAACCTACTCCAAAGGCTTGGAACCAAATTGAATCTTTGCTGCCTAAAGGTATGCAAATTCAGTATGTAGAACGGGATGTTTTAAATAAAATCGCTGGTTCAATCGATCATCAAGGGGTTGTTGGGTATGCATCTCCAATGCATATTAGATCAAAATTTTTCGATCCTCAAAAAGAACGCTTCCTTCTGTTACTTGATGGAATTCAGGATCCCCGCAATCTAGGAGCTATTTTGCGCTCAGCCTATTGCACGAGTTGCGACGGGGTTATTCTCATAAAACGTGGCGGTGTTTCTCTTACACCTGCTGCGTTAAAAGCTGCTGCCGGGCTTGCAGAATATTTGGATATTTACGTTGCTCCTTCTATTATGGCGGTCACACCGCTTTTAAAAAAAGCTGGTTACCATATGTACTTGGCGGTACTGCAAAATGGGCAAAATGCTCATGAAATTTCGTACAATTCACCGATGTGCTTGGTGATTGGCAGCGAAGGTACTGGTATTTCTCAAGAAATGAGAAAAGATGGAACGTTAATCACATTGCCTCAACGCCGCGGCGATATTTCTTATAACGCATCGGTTGCTGCCGGTATTTTACTTTTCAGCGCTGCTAGCCAGTTGAAAAAAATTTAGTAAATAGACGAGAAATCGATTCGTACGTTAACCACGGCAGAAACGTGATTATGCTCCGTTCGCTATATTCTTTAGCAATCCAAGCAAAAGTACCCGGCACCGATTTTTCTCGATTCATAAATAGATCAATCAACACTCCCAAAAAAATCGTATTGAACCAATAATTTTTTGTTAAATTTTCGGAATCAGAATCCTCAGGATCTTGAGCGATATAGTTGAGCACAACCCAAACTCCCGTAATAACAGCGGCGGTTGCATAGGGATGATTTTTGCATGCATTAGATGCTATTTGGGGAATCTCAGTCAGAGTCGGCGCAATGGCTGCTTGCATTTGACAAAAATAACAGAACAAAACTAGAAATCCAATTTTCTTCATTTCCTCTCCCCTACGCTTTCTAATCTATGAAACGAATTCTAGATTTGGCAAGAAAGAGAACGATCTTCAGCAAAAAAAGAGCGTGTTTAAAAAAAAATGATCCATGATGCGCGCGAACTATTTTCACCAATGAGAAATTAATTTATTAGACAAATTTATTGATTAATGCAATGGGAAAATAGTAAAAAGGTAAGGAGAGTGTGCCGTGCGATTGGGGTTCGCGCGCGCACAAAAAAAGGGGGGATAATGAATCGCCAAAAGGTTATTTTATACCTTGGTATCGGTGGCTGCGCAGCTCTTATTTGCGCAAGCCTAACCTTTTGCGTTATTTCAGCACTCACTCCAAATTCATTCACTTTCTGCGTTGATCCGCTTATTACTCACGAAACCGAACAAGCAATAATCAAAACTGCGCATTATTTGTATAACACCAAAAGTGAAAAACCGTGGCACGTTCAGCTAAAAGAAACGTACCCTATTATAAAATCGATCAGTTGGAAAAAAACTAAATCACACTCATTGCTCGTCAATATAAAAATCGATGCGCCGTGGTTACTCGCAAATGATAATTTAGTGCTTACCGAACGCGGAGCACTCGTTTCTCGCTCTCTCTATGCTGCACATTATACGCAGCTTTCACGAGTTACTATAAAATCGTCTGCAAACTATTTAGAACCATATTGCATGAGTTGGTTAGAGCAATTTCCCCCATCATTTTTTGCAACACATGCTATCACTATAGAAAATGCAGGCTCAATTATTGTGCAAGATCTTGCAAAAAAACTATTCCCGATTCGCTTAAGAGCGGAACAAAAAATTGACGAATCAGTTATTGATCAGTGTTGTGATGCGCAAAAAAAGTTGGTGGAGCAAAAGAAACTAAAAAAAATAATACCAACCGCCTGGCTGGCCGATATTAGATTTAACAAGCAGATAATTGTGTACCAGGCCAAAGGTAGGGAGGAAAGAGGATGAAAGGAAATATTTTTTCTGAACTTATTGTTGCAATAGATATTGGGACAACCAAGATCTGTGTTCTGGTAGCACAACAGCAATCGGATGGCACGCTTGAAATTGTTGGTATTGGAAATTCTCCATCACATGGACTAAAAAAAGGTGTCGTGGTAGACATTGCAAAAACAGTTCAATCAATAAAATTGGCAGTTTCAGAAGCTCAACTTATGGCGGGATGCACGATTGACCGTGCATGCATTGGCATTTCGGGAAGCCACATTAAATCTTTGAGCTCTCAAGGCGTTGTTCCTATTAAGCGTGGACAAATTTCTCGCCAAGATATTGCCAATGTTCTGGCTGCCGCACAAGCAATAGCGCTCCCCGAAGGGCAACAAATTCTTCATGTTCTTCCGCATTATTTTGTTATCGATGGAAACGAACGAATAAATGATCCTTTTGGTATGTACGGCGTTCGGCTTGAAGCAAATGTTCACATTATCACAGGCGGCACAGCCTCTGCGCAAAATCTGATCAATTGCTGCGAATCTGCTGGGATTAAAGTTACCGATATTGTACTAGAGCAATTAGCATCTGCTGCTGCAGTCCTTTCTCCTGACGAGCGAGAACTTGGCGTAGGCATGCTTGATATTGGCGGTGGCACCTCCGATTTAGCACTCTATGCGCATGGCGCAATTCGCTATACGCATGTTATTCCTGTCGCTGGAAATCAATTTACCAACGACCTTGCCGTCGGTTTGCAGACAACGCTCCTTGAAGCCGAACGCATAAAAAAAGAGTTTGGCAGCGTGCAAGAAATTGATAATGACGCAATTATAAACGTCGCTTCGTTGCAAGATGGGCAAACGCATGATGTTTGGCTTCCTGAGCTGAGCGGCATTTTGCGTCCACGCGCAACAGAACTGCTCATGATGGTAAAACAAATTATCGATAGCAAACAACTCAATCAAACAATAACCGCTGGATTTGTTCTGACTGGTGGCGGTTCACTGCTCGATGGCTTAGTTCCACTTGCGCATGAAATTTTGAAAGTTCCCGTTCGCATCGGTAGACCACGATTGGATCATACAAACTTTATCACTCTCACGACGCCGCTCTATGCTACAGGTTACGGACTCTTGCTTCATGCACTCCAAAAAAGCAATACTTCTACTGATGGGATATCGGGCCCCCTCGTATCGCGTATGGTGGCTCGAATGAAATCATGGGTGTCCGACTTTTTTTAGGAGAGGGTATGTTAATCTTTGAATCTGAGAATAAAACAAATGCTCCAATAGCGCGCATCAAAGTCATCGGCGTGGGCGGAGCCGGCGGCAATACGGTAGACAGCATGATCGATACCGGCTTTGAAGGTATTGAATTTATTGTTGCAAACACTGACGCACAAGCACTTGAAAAATCCAAAGCCGAACATAAAGTGCAAATCGGCTTAAAATCTACCAAAGGGCTTGGCGCTGGGGCAAATCCCGAATTAGGTAAACGTTCTGCAGAAGAAGATCTCGACAAAATTCTTGAGCTCGTTGCAGATGCGGATATCGTCTTTCTAACGGGTGGACTTGGCGGCGGAACCGGATCTGGCGCACTACCGGTCATTGCAAAAGCGTTACGAGAAAAAAATATTTTATGCATCGCGGTAGTAACAAAACCGTTCCAATTTGAAGGAAAACGGCGCGCATCGGTCGCAGACGCAGCATTAGAAAATTTGAAAAAAGAAGTTGACACACTTATTGTGGTGCCAAATCAAAAACTGCTTGATGTAGTAGACGAAAATATTTCGATGATTGATGCTTTTTCAATGATCAACGGCATATTACATCGCTCAGTCAAATCTATTTCCGATATTATTTCAAAACCGGGGCACATTAACGTTGACTTTGCTGATGTGCGCACCATTATTAAAGATCGCGGCCTTGCGGTGATGGGAACTGGCATCGCTTCTGGAACTAATCGTGCACAAAAAGCGGCACTTGATGCGATAAACTCTCCTCTTCTTGAAAATATGAGCATCGCGGGAGCAAAAGGTGTTTTATTAAATATTACTGGCGGTACTAATTTAGGCCTCCATGAAATCCGGATTGCTGCATCAATCGTGCATGAACAAGCAGATATAGATGCTAATATCATTTTAGGTTCAGTCATCGATCCGTTGCTCATAGATGAAATTCGCGTAACTATTATCGCAACCGGATTTAGCTCAGCTCAGGCCGAAATCGCGAAAGTAACGCCTAAAGAAATTACTCCTGCGCAATTTCAACGTGCTGAGGTAAAAGTGCAACAAACGCTACAGGCTGAACCAACTCAATCATCCGTTCCGTTTGACGATCTTGATGTCCCTACCTTTATGAGACAAAAAAAACAATCTGAACAAGACCTAGTTTAAAAAAAAAAAGAGGGGCCAATAAAACGGCCCCTCACCCAAAAAAAACTACTATTTTAAATGTGCGTTATTTATAAACTTACGCTCACGTTATCAAGCGTACCGCACACAAGGCTTGGAAGGCCTGGATCTCTATTAGAAAGGCTTCCATTAATAATTGGCAGCTCAAAACCTGGGTACGTAACTGAGTAATTGATGCTGTTGTTGAAACACTGATTTCTGATAAAAAGAGACGTTGACGGGTTTGCATTATCAATAATCCCAAAAGAGCGTTCGCCACTATTATTGCTTACTAGATTCTCCTCAATTTGGCACCGCGTACAATTGTCCGCTAATTGAATTCCGTAAGCATTCCCTTTTGTTGATACAACACTGCGAATTGTTGAGTTATTAATATACGAGCCGTCTTCATTGCTCAAATAAATTCCTGAAGAACCTTGATCCGCCTGCTGGCTTTGCACAGAAATCTTTTCAAGAATAGTGCCAACGCCTTTTTGCGAATAAAACCCAAAACATTGGCCGCGCGCTTTACCAGAAACACTTTGGGACGAATTGATCCAGATATCTTTGCAGGTATCCATATAGAAACCGGACACTACATCTGAACCATCACCACTTGCCGTATTTGTTGCGTAGGCCAAACAATCCCGAATGATTCCTTCTGTGCAGTTTTCAAACATATAACCGGCAGCAAATTGTTTGCCAACTTGGCCGATGGTACGATTGTTGGAAAATTCAAAAACAGAGGAGTTTTCAAAGTGTACCCCAGCACTGCGATCAGGAGATACCAACTCGTTACCTTCAAAATAACAGGTTGTTATAAGTGTACGCGTGGTGTTGAACGCATGAACGCCTGCAGTCACTCTTGAACTACCTGGGATAGTATCTGAAACACTCGTGTTTCTTATTGCTACATCCATAATGCCGGATCTATCTCCTATGAAGTTAATGCCGGCATCGGTGCAGCCCTTAATGCTAAGACCATCCAAAACAATATCAAAGCACCCGTCGTTAACAACAATCCCATTTCCGGTGAAACCAGCAATAATCCCATTGCGAATGGTAACATTAGAAAGATTCGGCGCTATTGAAACGCATTTAAATCCTGGAACGGTGTTTTCAGGATCTTGCCTAAAAATATTTCCGCCCATGTCGATCACAACATTACTCGTATTAATAATAATCATGCTATCATCAGGATCGGTTGGGGAAGCGGTCATTCCTCCTCCGTAAAGATAATAACCCGGGTTATCGTACACGATAGCTACGGAATCTGCACCAGCTTGTTCAATAGCAAAAAGGCACACGAAAACAATTGCAACAAAATAGTTTATGTTCATTATTTATCCACTCCAACAAATCATTCTATGATCCCCTAGAATATTAAGCCTAAACCGTTGGGATCATAAAATTATTTACGGATTTACGCCCACGTTATCCAGCAAGCCACCAGTATTTGTAGGCAAACCTGGCGTACTCGATGATAAACTTCCTTCAATAACCGGCAGCGTTACACCTCCAGCATAATTTATCGCAAAATTGACAACATTATTAAACGAAACATTATGAGTGAATAGTGAACTGCTATTTACTGCGCTATCAGCTATACCAAACGAATAGACACCTTCAGTATCCAAGACAGTATTTCCATGAATATAGCAATTAGCTGAACCATCGCCTAATTTTATTCCATTTGCAGTACCGGTGGTTGAAATCGTTTCGCGAATCACTGTATTTTGAATCGTCGTTTTCAATTCATTAACAAGATGAATCCCGCAAGCACCCGCAAAGCCAATATTACTTTGTCCTAAGCAGCCATTAAAACTGTTTTTCTGCCCATTTTGAGAGAAAAACGCATGACATGTTCCTGTAGACGCAAGACTAAACGCACTTTGACATCCTGAAAGAATCGTACGCGTACATCCGTCTAAAAAGTATCCAGCTGCAACATCAGAACCATCTCCACTAATAGTAGAGCTTGAATAGACGATACATTCATTCATAATCCCTACATTACAATTCTTGCAAAGAATGCCGGCAGATAGCTGCGATGCGGTTTGCTGAACCGATTGACATCTCTCAAGCTGGAACCCTCCCACATTTTCCAAATAGATTCCTGCCCCAGTTGCCGATGGTACCAATGAACTGATCTCAAAAATGCAATCCTGAATTGCTATTCGTTCAGCATTTATGCAAGAAATTCCATGAGCTGCTGCGCCATCGCTCGATAATACATCGTTAACAAAACAGTTCTGAATTTTGACGTTCGTTATGCCAGAGGTGGTGCCTACCATAGCGATTCCCGCATCGGTGCAAAAAGCGCTCGTCACATTATTAAAGAAAATTTGATCGCATCCATCGCTCACGAAGATTCCCGTTCCCGTAAATCCAGCGATTATACCGTTTTGGATCGTCACATTTTGCACACCGGGGGCTATAACAAACCCTTTAAATCCCGGCACCCCTAGGGATGAGGGATCCTGGCTAAAAACATTGCCGCCAAGATCGATAACGAGGTTGCTTGCGGCTAAAACAAACATCGCATCGTTTGGATCTGTTGGGACTGCGGTATAGCCACCCCCGTAGAGAAAATGCCCTGGAGTATCGTAGACAATAGAAACAGACGCTGCGTTCAAATATGCGCAGGCGATTATCGACACTAAAAAAAACTTTATTAAGCGATTCATAGGGTTCATGTTTTCAAAAATTGTGTAAATATTCATACATCAACTAATCGGTTACGGTGCAAACGCGATATTTATATATTTGCTAATGCTCGAGATGGTAGTAAAATCTGCTACTGAAGCGTTTGCAACAGGAAAAACTCGCGGCAGTATTTGGGTAACATCATATGCGGCCGTTGTATTCTGAAACGCAAGATTGCCTACGATCAAATTATTTGAATTCGAGGTTGTATCGGTCAAACCAAATCCAGTGCTTCCGCTATTTGCTATAACTTGGTTATACCAAATATCGCAATTTTGTGGCCCATCAATTAAAATTCCGTACCCAACACCCGCTACGCCACCATCATTTAAACGACTCTTACACTTCAAAAGAGAAGATTTGGTTTCTGTACCATTCAGATAGAAGCCTGAAGCAATTGTGGCGCTTGCATTATTTAACGATTGGCAAAGTATGCACAAATTATCAGAACCATCTATCAATTGATAGCCATATGCCTCGCCCAATGAGTTGTTCGTATGTTTCACGGCGCAGTTTGAAATCGTTGTATGCGATGATTGATTTATTAATAATCCTGTTGCTCTGCTTGAAACTGCACGCGCGATCGTATTGAAGACTGAGCAATTATTAACGGTCGTCCACTGACATTGAAAAAGACTTACCCCAACACCAAGCGCGTTTCCGCCATTATTATGCGCTACAGTATCTTCAATCCTGCTGGAATCGCACGCTTCAAGGCTAATTCCAAACCCTGAACTAACCGTTCCACCATCGTTGCCTTTAATGGTGCAATTTTTGATCGTTATATTTTCGCCATTTGATACACGTATACCATACGTCGTACTTGCTTCGCTTCCTGTGCACGATGAAACCAAACAATTATCTACCACAATATCTTTTACCGGATTAATTGAAACGCCATTTATAATAATCCCGCCATCATAGCAGGTAGATACATCTATATTTTCGATTCGTATGTCGGTGCAACCTTCGCCAACAATAATCGCTTTGCCTGTTAAACTTCTAATAGAGCCATTTCGAATGGTAACGTTAGTCAGATTTGGCGAAATCACGACACCTGAAAATCCACCAACAAAATTATTCGGATCCTGTGTAAACGCGTGCCCACCTAGATCTACAACCACATCGCCAACTTCTATGCAAACCAATGAGTCATTCGGATCTGTAGGGTTTCCTGTATTATCGGCTCCATAAATATAATTTCCTGGACTAGAAACAACAGAACAGACCGAATCGGGCCGCACAACTGACGACGCCAGCATCAATGACGCTAGTATTAATTTTTTTCTCATCTTCTATCTCCTTATTTGTAATCAACACAATTTTAAACTAAAATATCACCTACTTTTTTTGTTTCTATTTAATTTGATGGGGAAAACCTTATATTTCACCACCCTTCATCCAGCACAAATTGGTTTTATGAATTTCTCATATGATCGTCCAACCAGATTTTGCACTGCGCTAATTTTGAATCGCAAGATTTTCCCAAGCGCCAATTATGCCATTCATGTTGCTCGTTGGTGGTGCGGCAGGGTTAGTTATGGATCCACTATAAGCAGCCGGAGCACTTATCTGATTAGCCGCAGTTGTATTATTATTGAACCCGATGGTTCTATAAAAAAATGCTCCTGGCGTTAGAGCTGAGACAAAAAGTCCAAATGAGTTGGCAGCACTGTTACCAAGATTTCGCTCCGCCAGAGGTGATCTCAGAGTCCACGTAGCACCAGGAGTAAGACCTCCAAATGCGATTCCTTGGCTTATTAAAGCGGAAGTATTATAAGCAGAAACACAATCCAATAATAAGCCGTTTGAAGCGGTCAGAATTTGAAAACCCACTGCGCTACTTGCAGCGTCGGAATTAGCATTACCATTGGCGGTGCAACCGATAACTGCTACGTTATTTGAGCCGCCATCAAAAACAAATCCGCGGGCACCAACTCCGGTATTACCATTAGCACTACAATTATTAAAATACGTCGTTGGAGCATTGTTTAAGCTAAATCCTATACAGAGTCCAGCGCTAGATGTGTTTCCAGCAACCGTAGAATCAATAAGACTATTGGCGGTCGTGGCAGTCGTCAGGCTTACCCCGGTCAACGCAGTCGAGCCGCTATTATTTTGAATAAGACAATTAGTGAAACTGTTTGAAGACCCACCAATAACGCTTATTCCTGTCAAAGCATTAGTTGTTGTATTCGATTTGATTGTTAAAGAATTAAATGAGCATTGCGAAGAGGTGTTTAGGAGCGCACCTGTCCATGCAATAGTCGCACTTGCATTCGCAATAGTACAATTATTTACTGAAAAGTTTGCGCATGAAAGCATGTTAATTGGGGCGCCCCCTGCGGTAGTTGCACAATTATAAAACTGACAGTTTGTTACCGCCCCGTCAACGACCCGACTCCCTGCAGTTCCCTGAAAATCAACACCGCTCACTCTGCAGTTGAGGAACTCTACATTTTGTATCGTAATCTGTGAGCACGAACTGCCGATCCTGATGCCCGACCTCGTTACATTAGAGATTGTTCCATTTCTTATCACAATGTCGCTTAGTCCATTATTTATAAGAATGCCATCAACGGATGCGGTAGCATTTCCTTGTGAAATAGTGTAACCGCCCAAATCGAGCACGACATCGCTGACGGTAATATTTATTATGCTATCGGCAGCTGCGGGAAAGCTCGAAATAGTATCACCTAATCTATAAAATCCCCGCTGATTTATGAGCAATTCTACCGCGCGCACTGGCGGTGTAAAAACTACAAAAAAAAGCAAGACTAATTGAATTGTAAAATCACGATACCACATCTCTTTCCTTATTTTTAAATTCATGCAGGCACCGCCAAATTAGTCCACGGTTGAGTGATCGCATTAAGAAACTGAGTTGCTGGCGAAGCTGGGACTGTTTGAGGAAAACCAGTGCCACTAAATTGCGCTGTACTATTATTAAACGCTACGTTTCTATAGTATAAATCTCCAGTTGCATTAACAGCATCACTAACTCCATTGCCAGTTGATCCCGTATTTCGTGAAAATAGAGAATCGAATATAATAGATCTTGTCAAGTTGGGAGATGCAACAAGACCGGAACCAGTTCCAGAAGAATTAGCGTTTGATGCTATACAGCGCCCCAAAATCGTTGATGTAAGAAATAGATATCCATTTACAGATGCTGCTGTAGTCGCCCGTATATTATTTGCTATACAATCAAGCAGAATATTGTTTGATCCTGCGATAAAAAACCCAGAAATACTGTTGTTACTTGTGAGTATATTGCTAATCGCTCGACACTGTGTCAGCACACAATTATTTCCGCCTAAAGAAAAGCAACTTGCACTGCCAAAGCTTGTATTTCCGATCACAGAACAATTGCTGAATATGCTGTTAGAATCATTGCTATCAAAACCATTAAAAAACGTTAGCGACCCAGAGCCCCCAGAACAATTAGTAAAAATGACGTTTGAATAGTTATTATTGACTGAGGCAGCATCTACTGAAACTCCATTAAGATTGCCAGTGCTCGAAATGTTTTGAATTGTGATAGAATTAAACCGACATTGCGAACACGTCAGTTTGATACAATTAAGGGACGTTGTATTAGCCGTTCCAGCAATTATAGAATTGCCAATTGAAGAGCGACTAACATTACTCCACAAGATCACGTTGTTCCCCGTTGACGAACAACCGTAAAAGCGGCAGTCGGTTAATTCAATATCGGTTATGCTTCCTGCCGATCCATCGGCAGTCATTCCTGCGCTAGCACAGTTTTCAAAAAGAATATTAGAAATGCGAATACGCGCATCGGTCGAAGTCAGAACGAGTCCAGTTCCCGTGACACTTCTGATCGTACCATTGCGAATAACAATATCGCTTAAATTCGGATTTATCACTATTCCAGCTACATTGGCAGTCCCATTCGCCTGAGAGATAACGTAACCCCCCAAATCAAGAACCACATCGCTTGAGGTTATATTAATAATATTATCTGCGGCAGCTGGACTACTTGTAATCGCATCACCAAGCAGATACATTCCCGGCTGGGAAATTGTTAATTCAGTTGCGTTGCTCAGCAAAAAAATATGAACAATATAAACTACCAATATATTTTTTAATCTAAGCATTATGTCTCCGCATGTAGAAATATATCAGCATCGCATGCTCCACGTGTAAAAACTTTTATTCGTTTTCATATCATAAATTTTCTTTTTTAAATTCACGTCGCCACCGCCAAATTAGTCCACGGTTGAGTGATCGCATTAAGAAACTGAGTTGCTGGCGAAGCTGGGACTGTTTGAGGAAAACCAGTGCCACTAAATTGCGCTGTACTATTATTAAACGCTACGTTTCTATAGTATAAGCTGCCAGTGGTATTAACGACATCGTTAACCCCAATCCCAGATACTCCGATATTTCTTGAAAATAAGCAATCGAATACGGTGCATCTGGTTGCAATGTTATCGGCGGATAAGCCAATCGCCAGAGATGTGCCTGCGGAATTCGATCCTACGCAACGTCCGATAATGGTTTGAGGAGCACCCGCAGTACTATAATTAACTACCACGGAGGAGGCCAAACCGGAAGAAACACAATCAAGGAAGATATTGTTTTGATTAGTAGTTGCAAATCCGGCGAAATTACCTGTTGAAGATGAATTGCCGATAGCTCGACACTGCGTTACTAAGCAATTAGTGCCTGTTAGAAAAAAACAAGGTTGAAGTCCAGATATAACCACGCATCTATTTCCGACAACAGAGCAATTGTTAAAAATACTAACAGCATCGGCACTATTGAAACCATTAAATGGCACACCAGAACAATTGGTAATCATGGAATTTGAATAACTATTATAGAGAGAGCCAGCAGTTACAAAAACTCCATTTAGAGCGCCTGTACTTGATACGTTTTGAATTGTGATAGCATTCAATCGACATGACGAACATGCCAAAAGCTGTATGCAATTAAGGGAAGTTATATTAACCGTTCCATCAATTACGCAATCTGTTATAGATGAACGATTTACTGACCTGAAGGAAATGATTGCCGTTCCTGTCGTTGAACAACCATAGAATCTACATTGACTCAGCTCGATATCACTGAGCGCACCAAGCGACCCATCTCCAGCTAACCCTGATGTTGCGCAATTTTCAAAAATCACATTTGCTATTCTAATGCGAGAATCGGTCGCGACGAGAGAAATCCCTGTTCCTGTAACATTCCGAATGGTGCCATTGCGAATCACAATATCGCTTAAATTCGGATTGACGACAATACCAGCAACGTTGGCAGTCCCATTCGCCTGGGAAATAACATACCCCCCCAAATCGAGAACCACGTCGCTTGAAGTTATATTAATTATATTATCTGCTCCGGCAGGACTACTTGTAATCGCATCACCAAGCAGATACATTCCCGGCTGGGAAATTGTTAATTCAGTTGCTTTGCTCAGGAAAAAAATATGAACAATATAAATTAGCAATATATTTTTTAATCTAAGCATTATGTCTCCGCATGTAGAAATACATCAGCATCGCATGCTCCACGTGTAAAAACTTTTATTCGTTTTCATATCATAAATTTTCTTTTTTAAATTTCACGTCGCTACCGCCAAATTAGTCCACGGTTGAGTGATCCCATTAAGAAACTGAGTTGCAGGAGAAGCGGGGATAGTTTGAGGAAATCCTAAAGCCGGCGTAAATTGCGCTACATTATTATTAAAGGCTACGTTTCTATAATATAAGTCACCTGTCGTTGGAACTGAATCCGTTACCCCAAAGCCAGTGGTGCCACCCGAACCAATATTTCTTGATAAGATAGAGTCAAATATGATGCACCTTCTAGCGTTAAGGCCCGTAGCTCCACTTGCTGATACGCCTGAATTATTTGAAGCCACGCATCTGCCTACTATGCAACCGGTTCCATTTAGTTGAAAGCCTTCTACGCTATTCGGACTAGTAAGGGTATTCACAAGAGAATCCAGATATATATTGCTTTGGACTGAGATGAGCCCGTCCTCTCTAAAACCAGTCACATTAGACGCACCGCCACTATTGACCGCTTGGCATTGCCTAAATATGGTGCTTAAAGAGCCACTAATATTAAAAGACCTAAGAATGTTGGTCGCACTGTTTTGTATCACCAAGCAGTTATTATAAATTGATGCGGTACTCCGCGTAGAAAACCCAAAATTGTTACCGGTATTCCTATTATTCCTGTTGATCACGTTTGAAAAATAATTAGATGCGCAAATGTTCTCATCAACACCTATGAAATCTCCCGATGAACTATTATTTTGAATAGTAATATCGATAAAACTAGAAGCGGTACAATTGCGAACATTAAGGCACGTAAGAAGAGATGTGTTACTCGTCCCATCGATGATACAATTCGCTATCGAAGAGCGATTAACATTATTCCATAAGATCACGTTGGTACCAGTTGAACTGCACCCGTAAAAACGGCATTGTGTTAATTCAATATCGTTTATGCTTCCTGCCGATCCATCGGCCGTCATTCCTGCACTTGCGCAGTTTTCAAAAAGAATATTTGAAATGCGAATGCGCGCATCGGTTGAAGTCAAAACGATTCCAGTTCCTGTAACATTCCGAATGGTGCCATTGCGAATCACAATATCGTTCAAACTTGGATTGACTACAATGCCAGCAACGTTGGCGGTCGCATTCGCCTGGGAAATAACATACCCACCCAAATCGAGAACCACGTCGCTTGACGTTATATTAATTATATTATCTGCTCCGGCAGGACTACTTGTAATCGCATCACCAAGCAGATACATTCCCGGCTGGGAAATTGTTAATTCAGTTGCGCCTGCGGGCCAACAAAAATTCAGTATCGATATCGCTAGAAGTGCTACAAATCTCATCATCTACCAGCCCTTTTTTATGCCAGATTGTTTTATGTCGCGACACTGAGATTCGTCCAATAAAGACACGATGTACCGGGCGGAACCGTGCCGACACCATTAATATTTTGGGTAGAAGGAGCAGTCGGCGTGGTAACTGATCCGGCCGGGACGCCAACCAATTGAGCAGAGCCTGCAGCTGCCACATTATTATTGAATCCAACGTTTCTTGTAAATAAATTATTGGCACCAACGGTAATATTTGCGCCAAAAGAATTAGCGTTACTGGACCCTTTATTGTTACTAAAGAGGCAGTCGGTAACAGCGCAGTTATTGCTGGCCGCGGTTACAAAAGCGATCCCAGCGCAAATGCCACCAGTTGAAACATTATTAGAGCTAATACAACGGCGCACGGTATTGGTTGATCCGTTATTGAAAGAGATGCCGATAGTGAGCCCGGTTCCTTGATTTGCAGAAACGACCGCATCTGTCAAAATATTAGAAGCTGAACCTCCCGTAAAAAAAACACCTTGAACTGTTGCTCCGGTGTTTCTCATTATTATTGGTTGACTCATCGTTGTTCTTGTTGCATTAGATAATGAAAGGCAGTTAGTGGTGGCGCCAGTATTAGTGTTTCCTATGATCTGACAGCGATCAACGGTCGCGAGATTTCCACCGAGAGAAAACACAGTAAGTATCCCATTGATTAAGTTATTACTTCGAGCAATACAATTAATAAAACTGTTGTTTGTTCCCGCATTATCTTGAAACATAACATAATTGACAGAAACTGCAGGCGCAAACGAATTGCCTTGAACCACCGTATCTCTTACTGTACATTGAGTGCAGTTGATAAGCTGTACAAAAAACACCGCTGCAGACCCCCCAGAAATAGTGCTTCCCGCAACAACACAATCGCTCACTTCAAATCGCAAACAACTCGTCAATGAAAGAGCGGTGCTTCCTGCGGCAGTAGGACAATTATAAAACCTGCATCCGGTAATAAAACAATCATTAATCGTATTTCCCACAGCTCCGATAAATGTTGCACCAGACTGCGCACATGATCGAAACACTATTCCATTAACCTGAATACGTGAACAGTTCTGATTTACAACTATGCCACGACCGGTAACATTTCGAATAGTTCCGTTTTGCACCGTAACGTCGGTTAACGAACTATTTATAACGATCCCATCAACACTGGCGGTTGCATTTCCCTGAGAAATCACGTAGCCACCAAGATCGAGTATCACGTTACTAGAAGTGATGTTAATGATGCTATCTGCACCAGTTGGATTACTGACAATAAAATCGCCAAGTTTGTAAATACCTGGCTGAGAAACCGTTAGCTCAACTGCTTGAACCGACACAATGAAAAAAATAGACAAGACAAAGAGTGCTAAACTTTTATAATTCATGCTTCCTCAACTATTTTTCCAATTTTTTTCGATAAAAAGTGTGCTTGTGAAATTTCAAATCACTTTAATGCGATTTCCTGCGTATTGTCAATCACCTTGTGCGCAAGAGAAGCTCGGCATTTGGTGCCGAGCTTCTCTTGGATTTACTTGCTTATTAACCTATTCCCGCATTTGTCCATGGATTGGTTAACATACCATTGATACCCGCCATAGATGGTGCTAGTTGGTAGGATGTCATACCAAATCCTGAAAACTGCGTGACATTTTTGACAGCAAGATTTCGTGTAAATGCATTTGCAGTACTATTAATAGGATCAATTCGATAACCAAAATTGTGACCAGCTGAGTATCCTTCCTTAATTACTGTTCGTGTTCCGTTAATTACCCTAAACCCGCAGCTGTTAGAATTTGTTCCGGTCGCGTTATCTGTTGCAATACACGAAATAGCATCGCAGCTTTGTGTTGTGTTGAAATCAAAACCGATAGCACCGAAGTTTGGGAAAGGAACGGTACTTGCTGGAGCAAGGTTTGTCTGCGCTAAACAATTGATAAACGTGTTACCATTGTTATTGATACAATTAAATCCTGTAACAAGGGCACTTGTTGAAGCACCTGTAGACGTATGCGCATTCGATTGACAATTATTAAATATATTGTTGTTGCAATTGGTCGCTGTTAAGAATCCATCGACGAGCGCAGATGCAGTTAACGATGTAGAGCTACAATTGTTGAACGTATTAGACGAAGATGAGCCAACAGCGTCAAGCATAAATCCTCGAGCGTTGCCGATCGCTTGATTATTTGCAGTTGTACAATCATTGAATGTGCACCGAGTTGAATTATTAGTTAGCAAGAATCCACGGAAATCGTTAAGCGCAAGGCCATCATCAACATCTATATCATTACATTCTATTTCAAGACAGTTTTCCAATGTTACCGCCGAAAATGCATTTACATTCAATGCGCCACAATCATTAATATTGATATTCGTTAATTCAGTATTTGCTGTTGATTGAAGATACAGCGCTCTGTCGGCAGCTAAGGAATCGGTGCAACATTTTATTATGTTAACATTCTTAATGTATGCAGCATGAATGCTGTCTTTTGGACCCGCAGCTCCGCCAAGAAGCTCGATACCGCGTATGCCGCATCGAGTAATAGAAATATCTGATATTGAGATTCGTTCCGTATTGCTTTGTACCGTGATACCGCAGCGCGTGAACGCATCAATCTTTCCGTTCTTAATGGTAACATCTGCAAATCCACTATTAACCCTGATAGCATCAGTCGCTACAACGCCACCCCCAGATTGCGAGAATGTATAGCATGAAAGATCGAGGGTAACATCCGAAGCGTTGATTACTATACCTTGCGTTCCTGCACCTGAAGGATTGTAAATAACGTTACTCGCAAATCTATAGATGCCAGGCAGATTTATTACTAGCGGTGTTTGCACGCCGCCGATAGGGCCAAACGTAGCCTGCGTAATATAAACTGGCGAACAGTTATACTGGTCGAGACGATTGAGTACTGAGAAGGTACCATTGCAGCATGCAGCTAACGCACTGAATGTTCCGTTGAAGCCAGCGGCAACTTGTGTAAATACTGGTTGTAAATTAAGGGTCGCCATCACACTAAATGTACCATTAAATCCTGCACCAAGTACGCTAAATGTACCATTGCAACAAGCAGCTAATGCACTGAAAGTCCCCGCTTGATTGGTTATAATTGTTTGCTGATTTGCGATTACTGTATTCAATACTGAGAATGTACCGTTGCAGCATGCGGCAAGCGCACTGAAGGTGCCGTTAAATCCTGCGGCAACTTGTGTAAAGCTTCCTTGGCCATCAGTTAGTATTCTATTGAGCGTTGAGAAGGTGCCGTTGCAACAGGCAGCAAGCGAACTAAATGTGCCATTAAATCCTCCAGCAATTGCAGTAAATACCGGTTGTAAATTCAACGTGCTCAATGAGCTAAATGTACCATTGAACCCAGCGGCAATCGCACTGAACGTACCTTGCTGATTTGTTGTTACCGTGTTTAGTACTGAGAACGTACCGTTGCAACACGCAGCGAGCGCACTGAAGGTACCCGCTTGGTTTGTCAGAACTGTATTGAGTACCGAGAAGGTTCCCGCATTGCTTAATGTATTTAATACACTGAACGTTCCCTGCTGATTTGTAGTGATGGTATTTAATACTGAGAACGTACCATTGCAGCATGCAGCAAGCGCACTGAACGTACCATTAAATCCTGCCCCAACTTGGGTGAACGTACCTTGTTGGTTTACAACTATCTGATTGAGAACACTAAATACTGGATTCAGATTCACCACCGCAGTTAACGAT